>NZ_CP076456.1:903291-1204389 GCF_018866305.1 Arthrobacter sunyaminii | reverse complement strand
GCCGACATCCTCGCCGGCCAGGATCTTGTGCTCGCTCTGAGCCGGGCGCACCGCAGCAAAATCGTGGAACTCGCCCCGGGGCTACTGCGCCGCACCTTTACCCTGCGCGAGCTGGCACGGCTCCTGCCGCACATTGACGGACAGGCCGACGTCGGCGCCTCCGAACGCTGGACCGCCGCCCTGGGCCGTGCGCTGCGTCTGCGCACGGCCAACCCGGGCGGGCCGGAGGAGGACGACGTCGTGGACCCGTACCGCCGCAGCGAGGAAACCTACCAGCAGATGGTCCACGAACTCACCCCCGCCGTGAACGCCCTGCTGGCCTGGGAACGCCGGTACCGGTGACGGACACCGGACCTGCCCGGCAGCCGCCGCCCCCGCCACCCGGAGCTCAAACACCCCAGAGGCCGCCAACGCCCGCGACCCCGAAACCCGCGTCCCGGCGGGTCCGGCAGCGGCGGACGCTGGCCGTGCTTTTCCTCCTCTATATAGGGGTGCTGGCGCTGGTGGTGTTTTGGCCCTCCCCCGTGGATGAGGGTTCCGCCGGCACGCTCAAGGTGATCCTGCGCAAACTGCACGGCGCCGGCGTGCCCGGCTGGATTAACTACGGCTTTGTGGAAACCATCGCCAACGTGGTGATGTTCATTCCCTTCGGCGTGATCGGCGCCGCCTGGCTGGACAGAGACCGCACCTGGCTGGCCGCCGCCGTCGGCATTGCCGCCTCCTGCACCATCGAGGCGGCGCAGGCCCTGCTGCTGCCCAACCGCTACGCGACGATTTATGACGTCACCGCCAACTCACTGGGCGCGGCCCTGGGCTGTATTGCGGTGTACGCCTGGCGCTCCCGCACCCGTCCGCCGCTACCCTAAATGCGGCCATAAAGGAACGGCACCCGGCGCCGGCGGTTGCCCCGCCCGGGAATCTTTCCCCGATCTTGCGCCTTCGCGGGGGACGTTCCTGAGCTAAGGCTGGCATTGTCATATAGATCAAGCAGCCTTATCAATCACCCAGACCCGCCGCACACCACAGCGGCCCCCAGAGCGGAGGAACACCCATGGCTCCGAGAGCATCGGATTCGTCCTCCCCCTCGCCGCCGGCAGGAGTCTGTTCATGATGACCACCGCCGAGCACGCCCCGGATCTGCTGCACCGCGAGCAGCTGCTGGATCTCGCCGACCAGCTCGGCCCGGCGTCCTGCCGCGAGTTTGTCGGCAACTACGTGGCCATGTGGGAAGGCCGCTTTGACCGGCTGCGTACGGCCGTCATCGCCGCGGACGACGCCGCCGCCATGGACGTGGTGCTGAGCATCAAAATCGCCAGCGAAATGGCCGGCGCCCAGCGTCTGGCAGCTCTGGCCCGCTGCGCCCAGGAGCGTCTGAAGCAGGTCGGGGCGGCGGATCTGGCTTCCATGCTGGGCGTCATCGCCGTCTGCGGCCAGGAAACCATGCCCTGCCTGCTCGCGTCTCTGGACTAAGCCCACGCCGCGGGCGAAACCCCACGTCGGAGCCGGGTACGCTGGAAGCCAAGCAGTTCGCTTACCAGGGGGAGAGTTCATCACCATGTCACGGCTCTCCGCACGCATGCTCTCCGCCTTGAGCTCCAACCGCGATTTCCACGAGATGACGCTGTCCCAGCGGGTCCGGATCAGCCACGCCCCGCTGGTCATCACCGTCGTCCTGCTCTGCATCATCTTCGCCACGCTGCTGCCGGACATCCTGACCCGGCCGCTGTTCCAGACCGGGCTGGCGCTGCTCGTGGCAACCACGGTGCTCACCGCCGTCGTTCCCTGGGACCGGCTCTGGTATCCCTTCTACTGGATCCTGCCGATCCTGGACTTTATCGCCATCGGCTACCTGTACGCCGGCAGCCTGGGTTTGGCCATTGGCATCTACCTGCTGGCCATCTTTCCCGTTTTTTGGCTGTCCTGGTCCCGCGTTTCGACCCTCGGCGCCCGCATCCTGAGTTTCCTCGGCCCGCTGGCCATCGTCTGGAATCCGGTGTTTGCCTCCGAAGAACCCATCACCGGGCAGCGGCTCGCCGCACCCATCCTCGGGCCGCTGGTCACCCTGGCCGTGGCGGTTACCGTCACCGTGATGCGCAAGGACATGGCCGCCCAGCAGGCTGCACTGCAGGCCAAGGACCAGCAGCTGGAAAATGCCCTGAACCTGAGCACCGAGCGCTCCGAGCTCCTGGACGTTGTGCTGAACGCTATCGACGTCGGCGTACTGGTGGTCAAGGCCAACGGCACCGCCGTGCACAAGAACAACTCCATGGAAGCCCTGGACGGCCGGATCCGGCCTGACGGCATGAAGCACACCCAGGAACCGGACCTGCTGTTTTTCGGACTCGACCGCACCACCGCCCTGCCCGCCGACCAGCGGCCCGTGGCCCGCGCCATTAGGGGCGAATCCTTCGAGGACGTGCTTTTGTACGCCGGTCCGCCGGAGGACCAGCTGGCCCTGTCCTGTTCCGCGCGCGTCCTGCGCAACGAGCAGGGATTCAACGGCGCCGTCATCGCCTTCCACAACATCACCCCGCTGGTTGACGCGCTGCGGGCAAAGGACGACTTCGTCTCCAGCGTCTCCCATGAGCTGCGCACTCCCCTGACCTCCATCATGGGCTACCTGGACTTGGCCCAGGAGGAGGCAGAGGACACGGGGCTGACCGGCGCCATTCCGCACGCCGTCTCCGTGGCCCAGCGCAACAGCGAGCGGCTGCTGCGCCTGGTCTCGGACCTGCTCGCCACTGCGTCGGGCAGCGTGTCGGTGGATCCCCGGCCGGTGCCGGTGGCCGAGCTGATCTCCACCTGCCTGCGCGCGGCCGCCCCGCGGGCCGCCGCCGCCGGAGTGGAGCTGGCCGCCAGCTGCGCACCCGCTTTGGCGGTGCAGGCGGACCCGGTGCGGCTGGCCCAGGTGCTGGACAACCTGCTCTCCAACGCCATCAAATACTCGCCTGACGGCGGCACCGTGACGGTGAGTGCCTGGGCCGACGATACCTGCACCTGCCTGGAGGTCCGGGACACCGGCATGGGCATGAGCGAGGAGGACCAGAAGGAGCTGTTCACCAAGTTCTTCCGCACCGGCGCCGTCCGCCAGGCGGGCATCCCCGGCGCCGGGCTCGGCCTGGCCATCTCCAAGAACATTGTGGAGGCCCACGGCGGCACTATTACCCTGGTCAGCCGCCCCGGCGTGGGATCCGCGTTCACGGTGTCCCTGCCCCATTCCTCGTCGCTGGCCGTCAGCGCGCCGTAGAACGCTTCGGTTTTGCCTTTAGGCCTAGTCCTTGGAAGCCTGAGCGTCAGCGGCCGCCCGCACTGTGTCCTGTACCGCGGCCGGGTTTCCGCGCCAAGGAGCGCCGTGCCCGGGGAGCACCCAGGCAGCATTAATGCCGTTCAGCCGGCCGAGGGAGTCCAGCGCCTGCGACGGTTCGTCGGTGAAGGGCGAGGGCTGCAGGCCGATGGTTCCGGTGAGCACGCTGCGGGTGGTGAGAGCATCACCCACAAACACGGCATTAGCTGCGGGCACGTGCACGGCGATGCTGCCGGGCGAGTGGCCCGGCATTGAGATGACTCTCGGGGCGCCGGGCAGCGGGAGCGTTTCGCCGTCGGCCACCTCGGTCACCTCGGTGAGATAGCTGGTGCGCAAGGCGCGCTTGCCCAGGGAGTACAGCAGGAACCCGGCCACGGGGCGCAGCCGTGAGCGGCCCATGCTGAGTTTGGGCTTCTTTCCGCCGCGCGCCCGCTCGGCGTCGGCGGCGTGCACGTAGACGGGGACCCCGTGCTCGCGCCTCAGCCGCTCTGCGAAGCCGAGGTGGTCGCTGTCTCCGTGGGTCAGCACCACGCCGCGGATGTCCGCCAGGCTGCGGCCCATGGCGTCCAGCTCCGCCAGCAGTTCCTTCCAGTGTCCGGGCAGCCCGGCGTCGATGACGGTGATGCCGTCGTTGGTTTCCACGAGGTAGGCGGCCACAATGTCATTGCCGATGCGGTGCAGGTGCGGGCCGAGTTTCATGGGAGAACCCCTTCAGGAATCTGGATGTGATAGGAATAGCTACGGTACTTAGCCATCATGGCTAATGTCAATAGCCTTGAGAACGGAGTACATGATGCCGACGCCTGAGCGCACAACACTGGCGGAGATTGTGGCCGCGGGAGGGCAGATCCTCGAGAGTGAGGGACTCTCCCGCGTCACCATGCAGGCCGTGGCGCAGCGGGTAGGCGTGCGTGCGCCGTCGCTCTACAAGCGGGTGCGGGACCGCAGCGCGCTGATCGATCTGGTGGCGGATGCCGCCGTTGAGGAGCTGGTGCGGCGGCTCGCGGCCACGGACGGAACGCTGCCGGCCATGGCGCGCGCCTACCGGGCCTTTGCGCAGCAGCGGCCGGAGGGATTCCGGCTGCTGCTCTCCGCCGCGGGTGATCCGTCGACTCCGCAGCGGGTGAGCGCCCCGCTGCTGAGCGCCGCCGAGGAGCTGGTGGGGTCCGCGCAGGCACTGGACGCCGCGCGCCTTGTCACTGCCTGGGTCACCGGATTCATCAGCATGGAGCTCGCCGGCGCGTTCCGCCTGGAGGGAGACTTGGAGAGGGCCTTTGATTATGGCCTGGAACGCCTAATGGCGGCATTGTCACCGACCGGGTAGCGTCCCGCGAACGCATTGTTGCAGGGTCAGTCGGGCACGAGTCCGGTTCCGCGCCGGTGCAGGCCCCGGGCGTCCGCTAGCGGGACGGGGCCAGCCGGTAGCCGACGCCGCGGACCGTTTCCAGCCAGCGCGGCGAGCGGGAGTCGTCGCCGAGCTTGCGGCGGACGTTGCCCACGTGGACTTCGACGGTGCGTTCGTCGGCTTCGCTGATGAACCCGCCGGCGTCGTATTCATCCCCGCGCAGCCGGCGCACCAGGTCAGTCTTGGTGCGGACCCTCCGCCCGCTTTCCAGCACGGCGTGCAGCAGTTCAAACTCGGTGCGGGTCAGGTCCACAGGCTTGCCGTCTATTTCGGTGGTGCGGGTGCAAAAGTCCAGGCTCAGGCCGTTGTGCCGGAAGCGTCCTTCTTCTGTTGCCTCGGCGTCTGCGGTCTGTGTGCCGGTCGGTGTCACGCCGGCCGACGGCGATGCCGCCGCGGGTGCCGATGCTTCCGGTACGTGATCGGCGGCAGCCTGGTCCGACGCCGTGCCTTCGGCGGCGTGGCTGTCCTCGCTGGCGCGGGGGCGGCGCAGCATGGCGGAGATGCGGGCGCGCAGTTCACGCGGACGGAAGGGTTTGGTGATGTAGTCGTCGGCGCCGGCTTCCAGACCCATGAGGGTGTCGAGTTCCTCGGCACGGGCGGTGAGCATCACGATGTAGGCGTCGGAGAACAGGCGCAGCTGGCGGATGACTTCAAAGCCATCAATGTCCGGCAGACCCAGGTCCAGGGTGACCACCGTGGGATTGTGCGTGCGGACAGCTTCCACGCCCTCGGTGCCGTTGGGAGCGGTGAAAACCTTGAAACCCGACTGCTGCAATACCGCATTTAATAGGTCGCGGATATCTTTGTCGTCCTCAATGATGACTGCAACGCGCTGTGTTTCCATATGTGGTGATTTTCCGTCCTGCGAGACCTTCTGATAACCCGCTCCCCTTACTCGAGATACTACAGGCTCCCCCTATAATCGCAGCTATAGCTGTCAAGGATCAGGGGTTCGCTTTTATATGTCCAGTTTCGAGCGCCGGGCCCTGACCCTATTGGGAATCCGCACTCATTTCCATGAATTCTCGCTTCGGCTGAAGGTGGCCATCACCCAGCTTCCGCTGGTGATCTCGGTGTTTATTGCACTGCCCCTGGTGGCGGCGGGGAGTCCGGAAACGTTCGGGGAACCAGCGTTCCGCCTCGGCCTGGGGCTGCTGGCCGTGGCCACTGCCGCCTCCCTTGCCATTCCCTGGGATCGGCTCTTTGTGCCGGCGTACTGGCTGATCCCGCTGCTGGATTTTGGCGTGATCTGCCTGTTGTACACGGGTGGCCGGGACTCCGTGACCGGCCTAAGCCTGCTGTGCGTGCTGCCGGTCTTCTGGCTGGCGTGGTCCGGTGCCGCGCCCTGGCTGGCCGGGCTGCTGAGCTTTGCCGGGACCGTTCTGGTGGTGTGGACGCCGTTGATAATTGCCGGCCAGACCGAGCTGCGGGACCTGGCCGCCCCCATGCTGATTCCCTTCATCATGCTGGCGATCTTCGGCACCGTGGCCATTGTGGAGCGGGACACCGTGGAGCAGCAGAAGCAGCTCCGTGCCGCCAAGGTGGAACTGCAGGAGAGCCTGCTGGAGAGCCGGCGCAGTTCCGCGCTGCTCAGCGCCGTGCTGGACACCGTGGATGTGGGCGTCCTCGCGCTGGACCGGCACGGCGAAATCATCCTGATGAACAACCCGCAGGTGATCAACCACGAGCTCACGCTGCCGGTGGGGACCACCAGCTTTGTGGAGGAGACGCTGGAGATTTTCGGTCTGGACCGGAGGCGCAGCTGCCACCGCACGCCCGTCCGGCCCAGCGCGCCATGCGGGGTGATTCCTTCTCCGACTACGTGGTGTGGGTGGGTTCCGTGAGCGCCAGCGCGCCCTGGCCGTGGCCGCCCGCCCGGTGACCGACGACGACGGCGCCTTCAACGGCTCGGTGCTCGCCCTCTCCGATGTCACGGACATGGTCAATGCGCTGCAGAGCAAGGATGACTTTGTAGCCAACGTGTCCCACGAGCTGCGCACTCCCTTGACCTCCATCCTCGGGTATCTGGACCTGGCCTTGGAGGAGGCCGAGGACCGGAACATGGCCGGCCCCATCCCGTCCGCCCTCTTGGTGGTCCAGCGCAACGCCGAGCGGCTGCTCGCTCTGGTCTCCGATTTGCTGGCCACCGCTTCCGACTCCCTCCAGCTCATGCTGTCCGAGGAGAAGCTGGGCGAATTGATCGAGATTGCCTTGGACTCCGCCGGCCCGCGGGCCCGGGCGGCCGGGGTGGAGCTGCGCCGTGAACTGGCCGGGGATTTGATCCTGCAGGTGGACGCCGGGCGGATCCTCCAGGTGCTGGACAACCTGCTCTCCAACGCCATCAAGTACTCCCCCGACGGCGGCGTGGTGACCGTCCGTGCCTGGGCCAAGGAAGAGTCAGTGATCATGGAAGTGGCGGACACTGGCATGGGCATGAGCGTACTGGACTAGCTGGAGGTGTTCACCAAGTTCTTCCGCACCGGATCGGTCCGCAAGGCGGCCATTCCCGGCGTGGGCCTTGGCCTGGTCATCACCAAGTCCATTGTGGAGGCCCACGGCGGATTGATTTCTCTTGAGTCGGAGCTGGGAGTTGGGACTACGTTTCGAGTTGAGCTTCCGGGCACGGCCCTTAGGTCCCCTTTTGTCGGCGGTTGACGCCCCTGGATTCCATGCGACCGCTCGCAGCAATGTGCCCTGTCCCGGTGTCGGGTCCTTACCTCGGACACATCACCCCGTTGAACGCGTTATGGACGTTCCCGTGGCGGCCGCTGGTGCTCTGATAAAAGTGCCGCCGATATTGGGAGGAATTCGCTTGTAAGCGCATCATCTCCTCTTAGAGCACTTCCGCGAGTCCGCTCAGCGCCCGTGTGCCAACGGGAAACTGGGGCTTGCCGGCAGTTCACGCAGACTGCTCCGGACCACTATTGGTGGTGAAAAGAAATCAGAGTCCACCTTGTCAGCGCAACGCATGGTAACGACGACGCCAAGACTCGGTGGTGAACAACAACATGAGTGAAGTCAGCCACCAAACCTTCTGCTCTTTCTACCTCTGGAATCTCCCAGGCATATTGGTCTGGGTGGGTCGGGCCTGGCTACGCCAGTGTAACCAGCGTAGCCGCAACGGCGACCATCAATATTGGGCAGACACGCGCCAGCTACGCGCTACGTCTACGATGCCATTCCTCCGACACATCTTGTTAAAACACCTTCCAGAGTCTCGCCACTCGCATCTGCGGAAAAACGGGACAACCATCGACGAGCAACCAGCGGGTCGAGTTCTCGCGCACGAAGTATTCCATCCGCAAAGGCCTCTGGACTGTCATCAGCGACCAGCTCACCGGTGATGCCTGGCAGGACAGCATCCGCTACCCCTAGCGCACCGGAAAAGGCAACGCTTGGAATCCCAACTGCAGCTGCCTCTACCAAGACATTTCCGAACCCCTCCCGCTTCGAGGGCAGAAGAACGATGCTGCCAGGAGCCACATGGTCGAACCAGCGGTGAACCCAACCGCGCTGTTGGAGTTCAACTCCGTTGTCGGCGGCCAATTTGTTTAGCTCCTCAGACATAGGACCTCCACCAAACGCCACCACAGAGGCATCAATGCCTCTTTTGGTAAGAACCGCTGCCGTGAGGACAGCAAGGTGCGGCTGCTTCTGAATCACTTGGCGGCATGGAAGTATGATCTGGATTCCCATTTCCCCCTGCGGAAGCCGCATCTTCTGGTTAGTCAGTCCCACCTTATCTGCGGCTGGGTTTGCGACCACGGTGCATTTCTTCCCCGGAACCTGGAACCAGCTAACGAGCTCGCCCGCAACCGGATGAGAAACTGCCACAACATGATCTGCAAATCGGTACGTGAGGCGTGCCACTGCAACCTTCCTCCGGTGCGCCGGGGTGGCATCAGGCATACCAAGCGAAACAAGGTTGTGCTCACTCAGGATGACTTTTGGTCTCGAGCCCTTCATGCCAATAGAGGCCGCCTGAAGCAAAAGATTGGGATACATTTGTGCGCTCACTACAGCATGAAACCGGGCCGCTTCGAGAGTTCGTCGCAATTTAAATACCTTGAAGACATGATTATGTCTCTCGCCTATGAAGACTGCATTTACTTCTGGGTGAAGAAGACTCTTATCACCTTCGGCCGCCACGGAAATAAAAGTCACCGAATGACCGGATCCCGCCAAATAGTTAGCCCAGGTACGAGCCACAAATTCTGCACCCCCACCGTCAAGACTTCCAGCCAAGACACCCACCCGAAGTGGACCGTTATTTATCAATGTTCACACCTTTAATTCGTCTTGCCGTCAGATAAAAACTGGGAACGAGTGGACCCGCCAGCCGGACAATACTCGCGCGAACAAATGTCGCCTTGGAATACCGCCAGGTTGAAGTTAGGGCTGTGATCCGGAGGAGCGCTTTCGCCAACCTTATTCCCTTTACAACTGTTTCACGTGGGGCTCCATTGCGAGAGGGAGTGAAAGCAGCAGGAATAGCTACAAACCACACAGAAAAGTAGCGAACGAGATTTTTAGACACATTGTGGCGTTCGTGCATTGACTGAAATAACTCAAAACACAAAACAAGATTATCTAAGTTAGGATTTTTTGACTGCGTTATGGAACCACGTCTAAGCCGATGAACATATATCAAAAAATCGACCCCAGCTAGCGTGGGGCATTTATCAGCGACTCTAATGACGCCAGTAAAATCTGACTGCGACGTAAGCGGAGCGAATGGATCCTTTCCCAATATACTCCTGCGAAACAACTTATCCCACAAATAGCCATGGATCGCTCCATGCGCTAGGAACTCAAACATATCGCTCCCCCCATATAAGCGCCTACCTGGGGGAGGATTCAAACATCGTGTTTGTTTTCCTTCAACAATTTGTGCTCGTGCTACAACAACGTCCGCTCCTTGCCCCTTAGCCAACGCCTTCAGGGCCGTTTCCGCATTCCATTCGTCATCGCTGTCCACGAACCATACATACTCACCGGAGACATGACTAAGTGCGTAATTCCGCGCTCGAGCAACACCGACGGAAGCAGTGTTTCTTAGAATCTTCGTCCGATCCCATAGTGCAGCCAAGCCGTCAAGGTGATTCTGAGTACCATCAGATGAACCATCGTCTATTATGACGAGTTCCATTCGGCTCGACTTCATTGCCGCAATGTTGCGCCTGATTAAAGTTACATCATCTACAGAATTATGAAGCGTAAGAACTATGCTAAGGAGTACCCCCATTGCGATCCTACCGTTCCCCGGTCCCAATGGAGCTAGAAGTGCTGACCGCTAAGCTTGCTGCCTTGATCATTCCTTCAACCGAAATCTCCTCTGCTTCGCTACAAATTGCCAAGTGACGACCCTGGAGATAGTTCATGATCTGAAGTTGATGATCATCGACATGCTCGCCTCGACTCATACGCCGGGGCACCATGTACGGGGCCTTTCCTAGTTCCAGAATCCTCATGGCACTGCCCACGCCGGCATGCGTCACGACGACATCGGCCCATTGGACGTTGCTGTCAAACTGTTCACTCGTCAAACTTCGAAAAGACTCTCCGGGAAGGCCATGCCGATCAGTCTCGCCCAGCTGCCACACCACTGACGCTGAAGGAGGCAGAACTGCTAAAAGAGCATCAACCAAGGCATCAAATCTATACGGACGAATGGTACCTAAGGTCACGAAGACCTTCAGTTCCTTTATGGAAGGAGATGGAACAGCGGACGCCGCATACTCGTCAAGTACTGAGAACCGATACGGCCACTTTGACGACGCCCATGATTCGTGTTGAGTGACCGTTACGATGCCTGGGCACAACGACATTATCTTTCCAGTAAGTGACGGTCCATTGAAGCGCGAAACGCTTTCTATGTAAATTGCTTCCTTGCCACCAACTTTAGCTAGAGGAAGGACGGCAGCAGCCAAGGCGGCGCCAGTACTGATAGCGACATCATAGTCGGATCTTTTTAGAGCCCTGCCGATCGGACGGAGTGCACGAGTCAAGTTTCGGTAATCTCGCGGAGCGATGTAAGGCACGAACAAGACATTTTCATCAGCAAGGAGAGCTCGAGACTGCGCATTGTCGAACGTGATCCATAGCGGAGGCTGACTGAGTCCCAAGTTTGGTGCAATTCGATGCAGCTGAGCCAGGTGACCACCGGTCGATGCTGCCAGGACTGCACGCTTTCCTGCGCTCTCCTCAAGGAGTGGACTCTGCATTATTTAACCTTCCCAATGGACAACCAAGCCGTTTCAAGGCCGACCGATTGCGATCGTAGCGAATATTCTGTTTCAACCTTTTGCCTTGCCCGGTTAGCTGTCGTCTCTCGGGCTTCTGCATTCTCCATCAACCCCGTCAGCGCTTGAAGCAGGCCATCACTGTCCGCGGGGCGAACCAGCACCCCTGCTTCGTCACTCAATAGCTCCTTTATTTGCCCAACATCAGTGCTAATCACTGCACATCCCGCCGCCATCGATTCCAGCAGGAACATCGGAAGAGCTTCATGCCTCGAGGGAAGGACGGCTATTCTTGCAGTTCTCTGCAATTCAACTACATCTTTATGCGGGACGGTACCCAGAAATTCGACTGACTCATCAATCGGGTATGCGGACAAATCCATGACTATTGGACCAGCAATAATTAACTTCCAACCGGAGCGGCGCTGGCCTGCTATGTTATTCCATGCAGAAAGGAGCGTGTCAGCCCCCTTCCTCTCACCGACCTCGCCCGCAAAAACAACCGTATCGTTCCGGCGCTGAGTAAGTGGTGGGACTTCAACCATATTTCGTACCATCACGATCTCTGTTTTCTCAGCAGAATCAAGAAAACTGGACACAATCTGGCGCATCTCATCTGTAAGCACAAAGACAGAATCTGATGCTCTGCATATGAAGCTCGTCAGTTTCGGGTATCGACGCGAAAATACTGCAAATCTACTACCGTGCAAGTGTATTCCGGTGCGTCCTTTTAGCACGCGTGCCCACAACAGCAGCGATCCTTCACGGATGAAAGATCCACCAGCCGAAAGATGTACCACAACTATGAGATCACGGACGCAGCATCGGTAGCCCAGAAGTCGTAAAAGGGTCCAAACCCAACGCGCCGCTGACAAGGGGTCCCTTCTGCCTTTTGTTGAACAGAGGGCCTTTACCCTGACATTCTCAAAATCATAGGAGACATAACCGTTTACGACTTGCGCCATCCCTCCGGGAACGTCTCCGACTGGGCCCACATGAAGGACGAGCTGCTTATCATTCCTACTTTTTATGATCCTTACGCTCTTTTCTTTTTAGAACCGACTGTTAGTGGGCCAGCTAAGGGACCTGCACCTATAGTCCGCGCGCGATACATCTGCTGGGAAGACCCATTGAGCATGAGGAATACCAACCCGATGACTATATGCATCGACGGTTTGTCATCAAACGCATTGTAGCCGAGATAAGCGATGCAGAGAGCCACTAATGCACCGACAGCGGCTGCATCTCTGCTAGCCGTTCCTTTTATGAGCAGCATCCACAAAAGTGCTGCCATAAGGATAGCCCCAGGTATGCCCAGACTAACCAATACCTGAAGGGCAGAGTTCTCCAACGGCACCGGACTGCCAGCGTCCATGATGACTCGTGAAGAAGTTCCTCCACCTGTTCCCAGCCAATTACTTTGTCTTAGTGTTTGCATTGCCTGTTCGGTAACCTGCACACGCGCAGCACTCGACCTGGTCGCTTCTACAGACTCCCCACGGGCCTGAATGAGGGCCGATTGAAGCACCAGCGCTGCTGCTGCACCCGCTGCGCCGAGCGTCAACACTATCCTGCTTCGCTTCGTCCGATCCACGGCGGTGAGCATCATCAAGACACCAATAAGTACTCCGATTCCACCCGCAAGAAGCCCGCCACGTGACGCAGTGGCCACTAATCCAGCCAGAATGAGGCCGGCAGAGACCGCTAAAGTTGGCGTCCATCGCTGCGCGCCCAGAGTAACTGCCAAAGAGAGTGCAATCGCCAGAAAGGTGGAAAGTGCTAGAGGGTGACCGAATGACCCTTCGGCCCGGTACACAGACCAATGCTGAGTGGATTCCTGACCGAACAGGGCATTTAACGGGCCATAAATAAAGTTGCTCTGTAACGCGCCTTCAATTGATGCATACGCGCCAAAGACCACCCCAAGATAGATCCATGTCTTCTTGAGTATTTCTGCCTCACGTACGGGCTGGTTCGCCATGAGGCCTGGACCAATACCAACGATTGCACTGAAAACCCACGAAAGTGAGTTCAAACGGTAGTCAGATAGAAATACCGAAACTCCACACCACCCAAGAAACAGCACCGTCGCGACAGTCAGGACAGCGGATCGCGTGGCGTTTGAGTAAAGGCCCACCTGATCTATGGGAGCAGTAAACCTCCGACGCACCAGCCATATCAGGAACAATAGTCCAAGCGCAGGGAAGGAAGCGAGAGGACCAGCTGAAATAGCTCCTAGAGGTAGGAGAGCGTATACAGCTAAAATCATTGATGGCAATATATGTACCGGTATGAGCATGGCCACCAAAAGAACGACCCAGGCGCCAAAAAGCCCTATTACTGCCATACTGCACCTGTTTCCTGACTACGTAGCAATCCGACTAAGGACCCCAAGCCTAGCTGAGGCTGATGTACCAGTCTTTCCGAACATCCATCCGCCATGCACTCCCGGACATGAGGGACTCGCTTTCCGCTCTTCGAACGGGCTCGAAGAGTACGCCACGCGCATTAAGCAAAACGGAACCGGTATACTTCGTCTACATTTCGTTGCGCGTTTGGTCACCATGCTTTGGCCCGTCCGTTGCTCGCTAGCGATGACAGCCGGCCTCCAATGCGCCGCTCGAAGAGTAGTTATGGGATGCATGCTAGAGTCCACGGTGATCTATAGCATGTTTTTTTTCGTATTTAAGAATACAGGACACCCGTGGAACGTAATGAACTAAATGACGGCGAGCTTAACCGCCGGTACCAGCTGTGACGGTCGACACGGCAAACCTGGGGAACCATGCCTCACGGGGCGCCGTACAAACAGTCGTCTGGCAGGCGGTTCGTGTTGGGTCGCAAGTTATCGGCCTGGTGGCCTTGGCGCGCCTTCTGAGTCCCAGTGACTTTGGCCTGGTGGCGATGACGACGGCGGTAGTCGGCATCGGAGAAATTATTCGAGATGCTGGGCTTTCAATTGCAGCCATTCAAGCTAAACACCTGTCTAAGGGACAAAAGAACAATCTGTTTTGGGTGAACACGGGCATCGGGCTGCTATTTGCGGTTATTGTTTACGCATCGAGCGGAGCGATAGCCGCATTCTATGGAGATGCACGCATTGAGCCTATTGGGCAGTTATTAAGCGTTACTTTCCTTCTAAATGGAATGGCAACCCAGTTCCGGAGTGAACTCAATAGACAAATGCGGTTTTTCGCACTGAATGCTGCTGATACGCTTCCCCAAGTGATGGCTCTCGCAGCGGCTTTGGTTTATGCATCACTGACGGGCAGCTACTACGCTCTCGTTGCACAACAACTCATGGCTGCCTTTGCAGGGTTAGTTCTGGTTGTAGCCATCGCGCGGTGGACTCCAGGCCTGCCAAGCCGCCGTGAGCCCATGCGGGGGTTCTTCCGTTATGGAGGAGGGGTCGCGGGCAGCCATATGGTGAGCTACCTGACCAAGAATGTCGATACGGTGGCAATCGGGTATGTCTGGGGAGCGGCCTCCTTGGGGCTTTATTCGCGCGCCTACCAACTTCTCCTACTCCCACTGAATCAACTCTTGTTTCCCATGACTCGTGTTGCCTTACCTGTTCTTTCCAGGCTGCAAGACGAACCGGAACGCTTTACGAGCTTCCTTCGCAAGGGACAGCGGATTGGAGGAGTCATTGCCGCGGTCACTTATGGGCTGCTGGTCGGTATTGCAGATCCACTGATCGGACTCTTTTTCGGCGAACAATGGCTCCCACTGGTCCCAATCTTTCAAGTTCTGGCGCTGGGTGGACTTTTTCGGGCTCTCGCCCAGGTGCAGTTCTGGGCATACCTAGCTTTGGGTCTTACGGGCCATCAGCTGCGTTACTCCCTTGTTTCGCAGCCGTTGATAGCGGCCTGCATGATGCTAGGGGTCATTTGGGGGCCAATCGGCGTAGCGGTCGCTCACTCTGCGGCTTTTGCTTGCAACTGGCTTGTCGGACTGTGGTGGTGCCAACGGGTATCGGGACTTAATCTGAGGAGCCTGATGACTGACGGCCTGAGAAGCTTTTTCCTCATGTTTTTGCCGATCGCAGTGTTGGGGGCTTGTTCAGTCATCCTAGTGTCGCATTGGCTCCTCGCAATCATTGCAGCCGTGGCCGTTCCGGGCTGTTACATTGCTGTTCTGCTCTATTGCGTGCCAGCAAGCCGGCTTGACGTGGTTATGGTCGCTGAGGTCGTCAGGCAAGGTATGAAACGCCGGAGCGCGAGCTAGTCTCGAACTTCATGCTACCGGGCAAGCAGCGGTGCGGTTATTTGCTGTCACCGTGTTATTGGAGGGTGCCTCTGCACCCTAGAACTGAGGGAATGTTTTGAATCTGATCGGATACCTCCGAGTACTGCGGCTCCATTGGGTGTCTATAGTTTCGCTCTGTGTTGCCGGCGCATTAACGGCTGCAATTTACATATTATTCGCACAGCCGACATACGAGTCTAGGACCAAGTTATTCGTATCAGTTCAAAATTCAAACAACGTATCTGAACTGCAACAGGGCAACACCTTCACTCAAGCACGTGTCCAGAGTTATATAGAGACTGTTGGAACACCCTTGGTCCTGCAACCGGTTATAGATTCACTCGCCCTTACCGCGACTCCTGCCCAGTTATCTCGGATGGTCAATGCCAGCACCAAAAACAACACTGTTATAATTACGGTCACGGCCAAAGACGAGTCCCCGGTGCAGGCTGCAGCGATAGCCCAATCAGTTGCTGAAAGCCTCATCAACGCTGTCGACCAACTTGAAACGCCACAGACCGGGGAATCGCCAGTGCGACTCTCGGTAGTCAGCCCCGCAACCGCTCCCGAATTTGCCTCCAACCCTAACCGGTCCCTTGTCCTTGCTTTAGGCCTACTGACCGGCCTTAGCGCGGGACTCGCGGTGGCCTTCCTCCGCACTACGCTGGACACGAGAGTACGAAATGACCGTGACGTTGCACGGATCACCGACTCCGCCATCTTAGGGGGCGTCGCATATGACGCTGATGCCGAAAAGAAGCCGCTTATTACTCAGGTTGGTGCGCAAAGCTCTCGTGCGGAATCATTCCGCCAAATACGCACGAATTTGAAGTTCGCAGTCGTTAGCGCCACGTCAAAAACAATGCTTGTTACGTCCTCGCTCCCAGGAGAAGGCAAGAGTACGACAGCGTGCAACATGGCTATCGCTATGGCTGAAGCCGGAAATCGTGTAGCTCTTGTGGACGCCGATCTTCGTAGACCCATGGTGGCGAACTATCTGGGTCTTGAAGGAAGCGCGGGACTGACAACAGCACTCATTGGCTCTGCCACTCTCTCTGATCTAATGCAACCGTGGGGCCAAAACGAGCTTATGGTCCTGACCTCGGGTGAAATTCCCCCGAATCCAAGCGAGCTGCTGGGTTCCGAAGATATGACGATGCTGTTGCTCGAATTGGAAAAGGAATTCGACGTGATTATCATCGACGCTCCTCCGCTGATTCCGGTTACCGACGCTGCCGTTCTGGGCCAGCGAGTCGGAGGAGTTGTCTTGGTCGCAGGTTCAGAGAAGATACGAACTCAAGACTTGGAGAAATCTATATCCGCCCTGGAATTCGTAAATGCCCACCTCCTTGGAATCGTTCTGAATTTGCTTCCCACAAAGGGGCCAGATGCGTATTCATACGGCTATTACTCCTACGAATCCAAACCAGTGTCAAGGAAAAACCAGCAAGGACACGCGGGATCGAAGGCCCTAAGCGGTAGCCACCTAGAGACTCGACGTCGTGGCCGGAGGCAAGAGGCATCCTTCGACGACATCTCGACTGAAGCAAGCAGCAATAATGCTCTTCGCACCTAGAACTCGGTCAGAAGGCACTTTGACAACGGACTGGAGTAAGCAGCACAGGCGTCTTCTTGGTTTTGTGGATGCAGGGGCAATCTTGTGGGCAATGTCCGGAGCATTAGTTCTCCGATTTGGCACCCCGGGAGCATGGGAGCGGACACAAACGGAAGGCCCTTCGTACGTTATTGTGACGCTCATTCTCGCGGGAGTTTGGTGGTTCTGCCTCGGATTCTGGCGTAGTCGTGAGGCTAGTGTCTTAGGTTATGGGACAGACGAGTTCAAACGAGTATTAAGTGCTTCATTTTGGTTGTTTGGATTTGTAGCTACATTCTCGTACATTTTCCAGCTTGAAATCGCGCGCGGGTATATTATTCTTGCCTTACCAGCTGGTGCGTTATCGCTTATGGTCGCTCGTGTCCTTGTCCGTTCTCACCTTCGTGGACAGCGTCAGGCCGGGAGAAGCAGTTCCTCAGTCCTTCTCATTGGAGGGTTACGCAATGTCGAGCACCTGGCAAAAGCATTGAGAAGTCAGCCCATGGCCGGGTACCGTCCGGTCGCGACTTATCTTCCCGGGACTTCCGAAGGCACGGCAACAGCTCCCGACGTCGGCTTACCAAATATGGGGCACGAGCCGAGCGTTTCAGCCATCGTGGCCGCCGTTCGCCAGGCCCGTCCGGACGTAGTTGCGCTTTCCAGCGGCGTTCCGTTACCGCCTCAAGTCATTCGGGAACTCGGTTGGGCGCTCACAGACATGCAGGTCAAGATGATTATGGCCCCGGCGCTGACAGACGTGGCTGGCCCGCGAATCCACACCCAACCTGTGGCGGGCTTACCTCTCATCCATGTGTCCACTCCTAATCTCGGGCTAGGACAGCGCCTAATGAAGAGAGGCTTTGACCTACTTGGAGCAGCGTGTCTCGTACTGGTCCTGTCGCCCATCCTCATAGCCATTTCGCTCGTTGTGAAAGCAGATTCTCCCGGCGCCGTTCTCTTCAAACAGGAACGAGTGGGCGCGAGCGGAAGTCCGTTCCGGATGTACAAGTTCCGTTCAATGGTCAGCGATGCTGAAGATCGCCTCGAAGCACTCCGAGCGAGGAGCGAGGGCAACGGCGTCATGTTCAAGCTAAAGGCAGATCCCCGGATCACTAGGGTTGGGCATTTCCTGCGACGCTATAGTTTGGACGAACTCCCCCAGTTGTTTAACGTGCTCAACGGGACTATGAGTTTAGTGGGCCCGCGCCCACCGTTGCCTTCTGAGGTAGCTCTGTATCAAAGCCACGTGCATCGTCGGCTCATGGTTCGCCCAGGCCTGACCGGACTGTGGCAGGTCAGCGGCCGTTCCTTGCTCTCCTGGGACGACACCGTACGACTAGATCTCTACTACGTGGAGAACTGGTCGATAGCTGGCGACCTCGCGATTCTGCTCAAAACTTTCCGCGCGGTTGTTTCCCGCCACGGCGCGTTCTGATAAGACCGTTGACTCCGTTTCCACAAAAGGCCTAATCATGATCCCCAATACCAACGACCCCGCTACGATGGTGGCATCAGCTGCAGGTCCACGAAAGAGGCTGGCCAAACGATGCCGCAGAACGCTCATTGTGACAGGCCTTGGCCTTACCTCGTTGGGCGCGGTTGCACTTGGTTGCGGGGTTCTGCTGACGCACCAGGCTAACACTGTTCGCGACGAGCTGGAGCAGGTCGTCGCGGCTCTTCCCCAGATTCGTAATCAGCTTCAAGACGGCAGGTCGACCGAGGTAAAACAGACGTTCGATGCGATGCAGGAGCAGATAAGTTCGGCCCGCGCCACCGCCACCGGACCGCTGTGGAAAGCCGCAGCTGTCGTTCCCGTCGTAGGCCCGAACTTTCAGGCCGTCACCGAAGCTGTAGTCTCCGCCGATGACGTGGCAGCCCGGGCGGTAGGTCCCCTCCTGGCCAGATACGATTCCTTTGATTGGCGGGCGCTCTCCCCCACAGATGGTCGGATAGATGTTGGGCAGCTGCAGGATGCTGCGCCCATCCTCACCGCGTCAGCCAACACCGTTCAGCTCTCCCATGAGCGGCTTGCGGCAATTAATACCGAAAGGCTGATCCCGGAGGTCGCCAATGCCGTTGACGCGGCAACCACACAGCTGGGAGATATCGGCGAGGCCTTGGAAACCGCTTCAGCGGCCGGACAACTCCTCCCACCTATGCTAGGAGCCAGCGAGCCGCGCAATTACCTCATACTGATTCAGAACAATGGAGAGGCCCGCGCAACAGGGGGTATTCCTGGGGCACTGGCGATACTGAAGGTGGTAGACGGCCGCCTTGAGCTGGGCGAGCAGAGCAGCGCTGGCGCCATTGACCGGTTCATCCCGCCTCTAGAGGTCGACCCGGAACAGGTCGCGATCTACTCGGCGCGGCTCGGTGTGCAAATGCAGAACGTAAACCTCACCCCCGACTTCCCCACAGCCGCCGAGACAGCTAAGCGGATGTGGGACAGCCGGCACGAAGGCCAGACCGTGGACGGTGTGCTGGCCCTCGACCCCGTGGTGCTGTCCCGTCTACTGGATGTGACGGGCCCCGTGGAACTCACGGACCCCGAAGTCCTCCGCCTGCTGCAGGGCACCGATCTACCGACCTCCTTGACGCAGGAAAATGTGATATCCACCTTGCTCTCCGACGTTTACCGGGAGATCGAGGAGCCAGAGCTTCAGGATGCCTACTTCGCCGCGGTGGCTGGAGAGGTATTCGCCGCCTTTACCGCCGGCGGCGGGGACGAGACCCAGCTACTCAGGGCCCTGACCAGTAGCGTGGAGGACCGTCGACTCTACCTTTGGTCCAGCCATGCGGGCGAGCAGAACATCATCAGTTCCACTGCCTTGGCCGGATCGGTAACCGGATCCGGCTCGGGCGGGGCCACATTTGGTGCTTACTTTAATGACGGCACGGGCGCCAAGATGGACTATTACGTAAAGCGGACGGCCCAGCTACGTAAAACTTGCCAGCCCGATGGTTACAGTCGTTACACCGTGCGCCTGACCGTCGCGAACACGGCACCGGAGGATGCAGCCACCAGCCTACCGGACTATGTCACCGGCGCGGGCGTATTCAACGTTGCCCCGGGCCGCGTCCGCACCAACAACGTGGTGTACGGACCCGCGCAAGCTCTGGTGGAAAGCGCCACCCTGAACGGTGAGAAGGTACCTTTTGGCGCCGGCAAGCATGGGCAGCGCCCGCTGGGCACGGTGACAACAGAACTTGGTCCAGGAGAGAACGCGGTTTTGGAAGTGACATTTTTTCAGGTCGTACAGGAATCCGAACCTCAACTGCGGTTAACCCCCGGCATCCAGCCGCTGGAGGATGTCCTGCTACCGCCGGAGTTCGACAGCTCGTGCCGATGATCGGTGAACGTTGAGCCAGGTGCTGGTATACACGCCTTCCCAACCCCAGTGAATTCACAGTTTCCGTTCGTGGGTACAAATTCGAACTGCCGGTTACCATAAAGATCAATGATAGCTTTTTCTCAGTTCCGCAAGCACAGGTCATGGCTTTCAGTCGTGTCTTCTTCGTGTAGCTCCTAGCGTCCAGTCGGTTGAGGAGTTGCTTCACTCGACGAAAGGAGCCCGTGATCTTGTGGATATTCAGCTATCTAACACACTTCGCTTGGAACTCACGAAAGTACCTGTTAGCCTAAGGAGCGTTTCCACTGGACTATATTGATATCAAATGTCGCCCGGTGGTGCTGGGGCGAACTCCCGGATGGACACAGATTTAGAAGTTCGGTCGGTTTTCATGAGTTGTTGGTGAGGACCGGACCAGTCAGTACCTACACCAGTCTTTATCAATCGCTTGGGGAGTCTCATATGAAAAAAACCGCATCCGCTCTGGTCCTCGCTGGATCGCTCGCCTTCTTCGGTGCCGGCGCCGCTAATGCCGTCGAGAACTACCCGGCTCCGGTTCCCGGCGGCGTCAGCGACGCAACGGTAGCCCCCGGCGCCACCGTAAGCTTCAGCGGAACCGGTTTTACCCCGGGTGAAGCCATCCGAATTGACGTCGATTACGACAACGCTCCTG
Source organism: Arthrobacter sunyaminii (assembly GCF_018866305.1). NCBI lineage: Bacteria > Bacillati > Actinomycetota > Actinomycetes > Micrococcales > Micrococcaceae > Arthrobacter > Arthrobacter sunyaminii. Next base: position 1,183,573 of record NZ_CP076456.1, on the reverse strand, counting down.
TTGTAGTTCCCGGTGCCGGCGTCAACGGCGTCATCATCTTGGCCGAACTGATCAACACCTTCACTACCAATGCAGACGCACAGGGTGGATTCAGCACTGATATCACCCTGGGTGAGGCTGGAACTTACACTCTGACAGCCACCGGTCTGGAATCGGGCAAGGTTGTCACCGCTGTTGTTTCCGTCGATCCGTCCTTCGCGGAAGGTGCCAGCAGTGGTGGTTCTGATAACGATGGTGACCTTGCCGACACCGGCGCCGACTCGGCCATGCTTCTCTGGGGCGCGGCAGGCATCGTAGCCGTTGGTGCCGGCGTTGCCTCGGTTGCCGTAGCGCGCCGCAAGAACGCATAACTCAGTTTTATCTCGTAAACCGGGAGGGCGGAAACCATATGGTTTCTGCCCTCCCGACTTGTGTCTTAATTTGGCGCCGTAATGGAAAACCACAGACGACGCCAACACTTTTTGATCTGCATGAAATTTATTTAGGGGAACCGTGCGTATATCTGTCATCGGCTGCGGCTATCTGGGAGCCGTGCACGCTGCGTCCATGGCAAAACTCGGGCACGACGTTGTGGGAATTGACGTTGACCAGGCAAAAATCAGCGAACTCACCTCCGGCCGGGCGCCCTTCTTTGAACCGGGCCTGCCGGAGCTGCTGACCGAGTCTATTGCCTCCGGGCGGCTGAGCTTCAGCACGGACATGGCTGACGCCGCAGGTGCAGATGTTCATTTTGTCTGTGTGGGAACACCGCAGCGCAAAGGTGAATATGCCGCGGACCTCCGTTTCGTGGATGCTGCATTCTCTTCCTTAGCTCCTTATCTCAAGCCCGGTAACGTGGTGGTAGGAAAGTCCACCGTTCCGGTCGGGACTGCGGCACGTCTGGCTGAGGGTCTGCAGGAATCGGCACCGGAGGCGATCCTGGTGTGGAACCCCGAGTTCCTCCGTGAAGGTCACGCTGTGCAGGACACTCTCACCCCGGACCGTTTTGTCTACGGAGTCCCGAATGGCGATCCCGGCACATCTGCCGTCGCTGCACTGGACGAGGTGTACGCCACTCCTCTGTCGACCGGCACTCCGCGCCTTGTGGTGGACTACGCCACTGCTGAGCTGGTCAAGACGGCCGCCAACTCTTTCCTGGCCACCAAAATTAGCTTCATCAACGCCATGGCCGAAGTTTGTGATGCCGCCGGGGCAGATGTCACAGCTTTGGCTGATGCCATCGGTATGGACGACCGGATCGGCCGTAAATTCCTGAACGCCGGAGTCGGTTTCGGCGGCGGCTGCCTGCCGAAGGATATTCGCGCCTTCATGGCCCGCGCCGGCGAGCTTGGCGCAGACCAGGCGCTGACCTTCCTGCGCGAAGTGGATACGATCAACATGCGCCGCCGCACACGTGTGGTGGAAATGACCCGGGAGATCTGCGGCGGTTCACTCATGGGCAAGCGCGTCACCATTCTGGGCGCTGCTTTCAAGCCCGACAGCGATGACGTCCGGGACTCCCCTGCGCTCAGTGCTGCAGCACAGATGCAACTGCAGGGTGCCACTGTCACGGTGACCGACCCCGAAGCACTGTCGAATGCCAAAGGCCGCTTCCCGGAACTGGGCTACGAGCCCATCACAGAAAACGCCATCGAACGCGCCCATGCGCTGGTGCTTTTGACGGAATGGAAGGAATACCGAGCGCTGGATCCCCGGACCGTTGGCGCGCTGGTCACGGAAAAGAACATCATTGACGGCCGCAATGTCCTGGATTCCGCAGCCTGGCGCGAAGCAGGCTGGAACTTTAAAGGCATGGGCCGCCCGTAGCTCGCCAGGGAATAAGCTTTAACCAATGTACTGTAGGACCAATTTCTCTGGGTCCTGCAGCACATTGGTTTCTACCCCTATCCGCAGCGGTAAAGCCCTGCTAAGATCAATCTGCTCGCCGTGCCAAACGGCGGAACCGGTTAGAGCGCAACAGTCTCGTTTACGACACCAAATTCCTGGGGGAATTTCTTGCTTTCAGCAGCATCAGTCTCAGCACTTCCAATTTCGGGCCTTTTCGCCAGCACCGGCATGATCATCTGGGCCTTGGTAGGGCTGGCCGGGATGCTCACCGGACTCATCACGGTCGGTTCGGCACGCCGCCGAAATCAGCCAATTGATGATGCAGAACAGCTCGCACCAGCCTCCCAGGAGAGTTCGGTTTCACCGGACGCCCTCACTAAGGCCGCATAATCTCCGGGCTCCCTGCCAGGATCAGCGGGCAAAGGCTGCCGCCACCACCACCGTGGTGACCATGACCAGCAGTGCCAATCCGGCGAGAGTGAGCCACTCGCGGCTCGTACGCCGGTAGTGCTTCCGGCGCCATTCTCTGGTGGGCTCAAGTGTGTCCATGCATTCGAACATATGACCCCGCCCTGAACTCCAAAACGGTGGTTGCTACTCGCTTTCGCGCCCCGCCCTACGCGCACAAGAGCCAAGATGCCGAGTGCACTGTTCCGGTGTTCCTCCCGCCACGGTAGGCTCCGGCCAATCCCCATTCGACGCTGCACCGCAGCGCGTGCCGGCAGAAGGGCTGGGCTCCCCCATGCGGAACCACGTTCGGATCAGCGTCTGTCTGGCTGCTTACAACGGCTCCGCCTACATCGAAGAGCAGCTGCGCTCCATCCTGTCCGAACTCAGCGACACCGATGAAGTCCTAGTGGTGGATGACTGCTCCTCCGACGGCACGGCCACCGTGGTGGCAGCAGTGGCTGATCCTCGCATCCGGTTGCTGCGGAACGAGCAGAACCTGGGCCAGGTGAAGACCTTTGAGCGGGCGCTGCGCGAGGCCGTCGGCGACTTCCTGTTCCTCTCCGACCAGGACGATATCTGGCTGCCCGGCCGGGTGGACAGAATGCTCAAGGCGCTGCAGGAGGACATGGTGGTGGTGTCCAACTGCCGGCATTTCGGCGCCCCGCCGGGACGGTTTCATCAGATCCGGCTGCGGGCCGCCGACTCATCCCGCCATGCGGCGAACGTGCTGGGCATTGTGGTGGGCTACCGGCTGCACTGGGGCTGCGCCATGGCACTGCGGGCCGAGTTCCTGAACCAGGCGCTGCCGTTCCCCGGCTACCTGCGTGAGTCCCACGACCAGTGGCTGGCCATGGCCGGAAACCTTGCCGGCAGCATTCGGTATCTGGAGGAGGACACCGTGCTGCACCGGCTGCACGGCGGCAACCTGACCCCGGACAAGGTCCGCGGCGTGCCCGCCATCCTGAAGGCGCGGATGGCTTTCCTCACCAACGTGATGATTCTTCTCGGCCGCACCCGGCTCCGGCGTTCCTAGCTGCGCACCAAAGCGGCGTTCTGACGGTGCCGCTCGCTGTCCGTACTTGGACCCTGACTCGGGATGCCGGGTTGTGCAGCCGGGTGGGAGGGATGCCGCGGACCCGACGCGCCTCGGCGTCAGTTAGCGGCGAGCAGCGCTTCCTCCAGCGCCACCCAGGCGAGCATGGCGCACTTAACCCGCGCTGGATAGCGGGAAACGCCGGAGAACGCAGCGGCGTCGCCGAGCACCTCCTCGTCCGCCTCCACGGTGCCGCGGGAGCGCATCACCTCACGGAAGTTCTCCACCAGGTCCATCACTTCGTCCCGGGACATGCCGGCGGCCAGATCGGTCAGGACCGAGGCCGACGCCATGGAAATGGAGCACCCCTGCCCTTCCCAGCTGATGCCCTCAACCGCGGAACCGCCGTCGTTCTCCGCTGCGGCACCCATCACCGCGCGCAGCGTAATCTCGTCACCGCAGGTGGGGTTCAGTTGGTGGCTCTCCCCCGACTTCGCCCCGGCCGGCACCTCCGCCAGCCCGGCGCCGTGACGGGCCTTGGCATGGTCAAGGATGATCTGCTGGTACAACTGCTGCAGCTCGGCGCTCATTTACTTCACTCCAAAAAACGGACGCACGCCGGCCACCGCGTTCAGGAACGCGTCGACGTCGTCAGTGGTGTTGTACAGGTAGGTGCTGGCGCGGGTGGTGGAGATCAGGCCGAGCCGGCGGTGCAGCGGCTGCGCGCAGTGGTGGCCCACGCGCACGGCAATGCCCTTGTCATCCAGGAACTGGCCCACGTCGTGGGAGTGGACGCCGTCGACGTCGAACGCCGCCAACCCGATCCGCTCCACGCCGGCGCGGGGACCGAGCACGCGGATGCCCTCGATCGCTTCCAGGCCGGACACCAGCCGCTGGCCCAGCGTGGCCTCCCATGCGTGGATTCGGTCCATGCCGGTCTCGCTCAGGTAGTCCACCGCGGTGCCCAGCGCCATGGCCTGGGAAATGCGCTGCGTGCCGGCCTCGAAACGCTGCGGTGCGGGCAGGTACTCGGCCTTTTCCATGGTCACCGTGGTGATCATGGAGCCGCCGGTGAGGAACGGCGGCATGGCGTTGAGCAGCTCGGCCTTCCCGTAGAGCACGCCGATGCCGGTGGGGCCGAGCATCTTGTGCCCGGAGAACGCAGCGAAATCCACATCCAGCGCCTTCACGTCCACCGGCAGGTGGGGCACGGACTGGCAGGCATCGAGGACGACGAGCGCCCCCGCGTTGTGCGCCAGGGTCACCAGGGTTTCCACCGGGTTGATGGTGCCGAGCACGTTGGAGGCGTGCGTGAATGCCACGATTTTGGTGCGCCCGGTGATCAGCCGCTCGGCCTCCTCCAGCTGCAGCGCGCCGTCGTCGTCCACCGGAATGAACTTCAGCGTGGCGCCGGTGCGCGCGGCCAGCTCCTGCCAGGGAATCAGGTTGGCGTGGTGCTCCATTTCGGTGACCACAATGTCGTCGCCCTCGCCCAGCGCGAAGCGGCGGGCGGCCTCTCCCCCGCGGCCGGCGGCGGCGTTGGAGAACGCGTAGGCCACCAGGTTCAGCGCCTCGGTGGCGTTGGAGGTCCAGACAATCTCATTGGGCCGGGCGTTGATGAACGCGGCCACCTTGGCGCGGGCGTCCTCGTACACGTCCGTGGCGGCGACGGCGAGGGTGTGCGCGCCGCGGTGCACGGCGGAGTTGCGCTGTTCGTAGAACTCCTGTTCGGCCTCGATCACGCTGAGCGGGTTCTGCGAGGTGGCGCCGGAGTCCAGGTAGACCAGCGGATGGCCGTTGACCTGCTGGTCCAGGATGGGGAAGTCATTGCGGATGCGCAGGACCTCGGCGTTGTCCATCAGCTCCGGTGCGGGCTTGAGGGTAGCGGGGGTGGAAACCACAGGCACGGGAAAAACTCCTTGGCTGGCCGTCGGTGTGCGCGGGTAATCTGCATTACGCCACATAAGTCTGTGCTAATCATCCCACTGCACGCCCGCGAGCGCACGTGAGTTGGGCCTTAGTTGGCACGCGGGTGGAGGGCTGAGTGGAGTCCGGCGGAAGACAAGTAACCCCTACTCATGCTCTCCCCCGGGCGCAGCGGCTAAACCTTTTCTTAGCGGGCGCTCTCTGCACCCGCAGGTGCCGCTGGGGCACACACATGGTGCTGGGGGCACCCAGGCGGGAGATCATGATGCGCAAGAAGATTACAGCTGTTCTGGCCGGCATTCTGCTCGCGGCAGCCTCACTGATTGGTCTGGCCCCGCCGTCGGCCGCCCTGTCACCGGGAGTGGCCTTCTCCGCCACCAACCTGCCCACCTGGCAGACCAACGGCATTGTCTGGGCCATGGCCGAATCCAACGGCGTGGTCTACGTGGGCGGCACCTTCACCGCCATTCGTCCGCCCGGGGTAGCCGCCGGGGGCGCCGGAACCCGAAGCGCGGTGAACTTTGCCGCCTTTGACGCCTACACCGGCAACCCGATCAACTGTTCCCTGTCCGTGACCGGCGGCAGCGCCACGGTGCGGGCCATGGATGTCTCCCCCGACGGCCGCACCCTCTACATCGGTGGGAACTTCAGCACCGTCAACGGCGTCGGCACCAGCCGCATCGCGGCCATCAACCTGCCCGGCTGCACCGTGAACACCAACTTCCGGCCGCCGGGCTTGTCCGCCACCGTCCGGGCCATCGAAGCCACGTCGAGCGCCATTTACCTGGGCGGCGATTTCAAGACAGCGGGCAGCGCAACGCGCAGCATGCTGGCGGCAGTATCCTCCACCGGAACACTGCTGCCGTGGGCTCCGGCCGCGGACCAGCCCGTGCGGGCGCTGCACGCTCCGGCCGGCCGGGGCACCGTGCTGGCCGGCGGTGATTTCCTCACCATGAACGGCGCCGATTCCAAGGCCCTGGCAGTGCTGGACGGCACCTCCGGCGCCAACGTGCGCACCTACCCCAACTTCTTCATTCCGCGCACCTCCAGCGTCAAGTCCATCGACTCCGACGCCACCAGCTTCTACATCGGCAACGAGGGCACCGGCGGCGGCGTGTTTGACGGCCGCGCCCGGTTGGATCTGACCACCTACAACCAGGTCTGGCGGGACACCTGCCTCGGCGCCACGCAGGCGGTCTCCGTCTACGGCGCGACCCTCTATGCTGCGCACCACGCACACGACTGCTCCAGCATGAACTCCTTTCCCGACGGACCGCGGGTGCACCTCAGCGCACAGAGCATCAATAACCCTTCGCCCATGCTGCAGTGGAACCCCGTCACCAATGACGGCCAGGGTGAAGGCATCGGGCCGCGCACTCTGACCCACACCACCGCCGGCAACGGCACGGACATCCTGTGGACCGGCGGGGAATTCACCACCGTCAACGGTGCCGCGCAGCAGAGCCTGACCCGGTTCGGTCCCGGCCCCGGCACCGCCGGCCCCGGAACGCCGCGGTTTGTCAGCGCCGAGTCCCGCGCCTCCGGCCAGAACACCATCCGGTGGCAGTCCACCTCCGACCCCGACGATTCCGAGCTCACCTACCGTATCTACCGCAACGGTTCCGCCACCCCGCTGGCCACTGTGAACTCGTCGTCGCGCTGGTGGGACCTGCCCCAGGCCTCCTTCACCGACACCACAGCGGTGCCGGGCACCACCTACACCTACCGGGTGCAGGCCAGCGATCCCAGCGGCCGCACCGGCCCCCTGTCCGCTCAGGCACAGATCACCACCGCCAGTACGGCTGCCCCCTATCCGGCCATGGTGCGGGCCGACGGCGCCACCACCTACTGGCGGCTGGGCGACTCCCAGGCCGCGGCCGCCGACTCCTCCAACGGAAACAAGATGGGCCTGCCCAACCTCGGTGCCGCCATTGGGGGAACCACCTCGGCGCTGCGCAGCGACAGCAACCGCGCGGCCACCTTTGACGGCGTTGATGACATGATTTACGGCCAGCAGCGCGTCAGTGCTCCGACCGTGTTCAGCGCCGAAGCCTGGTTCAAGACCGACACCACCACCGGCGGAAAGATCCTGGGCTTCGGCAACGCGCAGCCCCGCCGCAACGGAAACCTCCTTGGCTACAGCAACGTCTATGACCGCCACGTGTACATGAGCGACGCCGGCAAGCTCGTCTTCGGCGTCTGGACCGGCACCCGGGTGGTGGTGACCTCCCCCGCGAGCTACAACGACAACGCGTGGCACCATGTGGTGGCCACCCAGGGTCCGGGCGGCATGGTGCTCTACGTTGACGGCGTGCGGGTTGCCTCCAACACAGTCTCGGCGAACACCGTCAGTCTTGGATCCTGGCGGATCGGCGGAGATTCGATTCCGTCCACCTGGCCCAGTGCTCCGACCAGCCGGCACTTCAAGGGCGCCATTGACGAATTCGCGATCTATCCCACCGCTCTGACCCCGGCTCAAGTTGCCAACCACAACCAGCAGGGACGCCGGTAGTTGCCGCCTGAGTCCTGTCCCGGGCACCACTGTGGGTAACGGGCACCCCGGCTGGCGCCGCACCGCCCTCCTCGCGGCCGCCGCCGTTGTCCTGGCCGGGATGGGGGCTGTGCTGCTGTGGCCTGCGCCGGTCGACAGAGAGTTATACGGCACCATTCTGCGGCTGATCCGCCGCCTGCAGGGCCACGGACTCCCCGTCTGGGTGGACTATCAGGCAGTGGAATCCTTGGCGAATGTGCTGCTCTACATCCCGCTGGGCATGCTGGCGGCAGCGCTCCTGCCGGTGCGGCGGTGGTGGCTGGCGGTGCTTTTGTGCGCCGCGCTCACTGCCGGGGTGGAGGGGTTCCAGGATCTGTTTCTGCCCGGCAGGCAGGGGGATGTCCGGGACGTGCTGCTGAACTCCTGCGGTGCGTTGCTGGGCGCGGCAGCCGCGGCGGCGGCGAGGTGGCTCACCGCCGTCCGGCGCCGACGTCGTCGTGCCTTCACTGCCCGACGGCGGACACGAAGCGTTTCCGGTTGACCCCAGTGTCCCGGGACGGTTCTAGATGACCTTGATGCCGCGGAACTCCACGGGAGCGTCCTCGGGGTAGTTGCGGCAGAGGCTGAAGTAGCCGCCCCGGTACTTGCGGTCCGATGCAATGCCCGCCCAGCCTGCGCCGTCCAGACGTGAATACCGGACACTGTCCGGAGCAATGTCAATTTTGAAGGACATCCAACTGCCTGCCTTCACCGGGTCCGTCTTCTGGGAGCTGAGGCGCAGGCCACCGGGCTCGCCGGGGCTGCGCAGCAGCAGCGACATTTCGCCGGTGGGTCGGATTACCAGGTGATAGCCGCCCACTTCGCTGGGAATCAGCACCCGGTAGGGGCGGTCATCTTCCTGCCCAAACGCAATTCCGGCATGCAGGGTGGTGTCTGCCGGAAGGTCCGTGGGCCAGCGCATTTCGAAATGGATGCTGTAGACCTCACGCTGAACCGGACTCATGGACCCCATGCGGTAGCTGCTGTTGGCCTGGGCAGCCATCAGCAGGGTTCCCGTGGAAGCGCTCAGCTGCGGCTGCACGTCCCAGCCTGCGCCCACCAGATAGGGCAGGTCTCCGGCTGCGCGCACGCCGTCCGCGAAACTGTCCGCGGTCGCCGCCGGCACGTCCGACGCGAGGTACGGAAAGTTGGCTGCCATTTGGCCTGCCACACCAAGTTTTACCAAGCGGTCGCGCAGCACCCGGGTGTGGACTTCCCAGCAGATAACGGGTTTGCCGGTAGCCACTACTGCGGCCACCTCCTCGTCGGAAGCTGAATGGTGCACCCCCAGGAGCGTGAACTGGTCAGCGAGGTCTGGTACGAGCTCCAACTGCTCCGTGGTGAAATATCCCCAGCTCACATAACCGCGCTCGGTAACGGCAGCAATCTGCGCGGCTTCGGCCGACTGCTTCCAGATGAGACGGCTGCGTGACTCCGGATACGAGTCCATCAGGTCCAGCAACGCCCGGGCATTGGTGCCCTGTTTGTCTTCGATGAACAGCACGTGTGTGCCGGCGAACGCATCCAGTACTTCCTTGAGCAGAGGGATCTTCTCCGGCTCCGCCTGCGGTCCCAGCCATGCACGGGCATCCACTCTCAGCTCGGACAGCTGGGCATACGTGGAATCCTCGATGACCAGTTTGGTGCCGGTGGTGCGCTCTGTGTTCAGGTCATGGTGGCAAATGAGTTGGCCGTCCTTCGTGGCACTGACGGAAATCTCCAGCGCCACTGCTCCGGCGTTGACCGATTCCCGGTAGGCCGTCATGGTGTGCTCGGGCCAGTTGTCCCAGGAACCGCGGTGCGCCACCAGGAACGGGGCCGAAGCCAGCATGGATTCGATGGTGTGAACCGGTGCGGGGGCCTCGGCGGGCTGGGTGTCCTGGTCCGCTTCCGCTTCGATGCTACAACCGGCGAGGACCACTCCGGCTGCTCCCAGGGCAAGCAGGTTCCGCCGCGACAATCCGGAAAGGGTTCGAGACGCCATCGGCTCGAAAGGCGGAAGACGCTTCATGCCTTGAGCGCGGTGTCCGGGGCACGCCCGCCGTCAAGCAGGGTCAGGGCACGGCGAAGGACTGTTGACGACGTGCTCACGGTATACGGGAAGTAGACCACTTCCACTCCTATCCGGGCCATATCCTGTTCCAGGCGCTCGCCCTTCTCGGTGCCTTTCCAGTCATCGCCCTTGAAGAAGATGTTGAACCCGACTTCCTGCCAGGTGTCCGCCTTGTTCACATGGGTGTCCACCACCACTGCGTCCACATAGCGCACGCTGCGGACTATCTCCAGCCGCTCCGCGAGCGGAATGACGGGCGTGGTGCCCTTCAGGCGCTGCGTCATCTCAGTGGAAGCCACGCCTGCAATGAGGTAGTCGCACTGACTCCGGGCATGTTTGAGCAGGTTCAGGTGGCCGATATGGAAGAGGTCATAGGCACCCGATGCATAACCAATCCGTACCGCCATGTTTTTTCAACTCCTGCTTGTCGACCATTCAAATACTTGTCCATCGTGGGTGCAGTCCCGGAGCCAGTAAAGCGATTTGGGCCTATTCAAGTAGCTGCCGGCAGAACATGAGTAGAGAGAAGATACTGGCGGGTAACCGACCGGGGAACTCGAGTAAAGGCCACCGTGGGACGCGCAGCCGGGCGGCGATACGCTTCCATTCAGTTTCGGGCCGCGGGCCTGTCCCCAGTTAATAGGTGGTTTTAGCCGTGCATAAAAAAATTGCGGCGATGTGTTCGGCTGCGGGTCTCGCCGCAGCTGCCCTGATTGCCCTCGCCGCTCCTGCTTCGGCACTGTCGCCGGGCGTAGCCTTTTCCGCCGTTGCGCTTCCCACTTGGCAAACCAACGGCATCGCCTGGGCCATGGCGGAAGCCAACGGCGTCATGTACGTCGGCGGCACCTTCACGCAGGTCCGTCCGCCCGGAACCACCGCAGGCAGCAGCCAATCGCAGGCAGCGGTGAACTTTGCCGCCTTTGACGCCTACACCGGCTCCCCCACCTCCTGCGCCCTGTCCTTCACCGGCGGAACCGGCGCCACCGTGCGTGCCATGGATGTTTCTCCTGACGGCAGCAAGCTGTACGTGGGCGGCAACTTCACCTCGGTGAACGGTGTCACCGCCAACCGCCTGGCCGCCATCAACCTTCCCGGCTGCACGGTGGACACCACCTTCCGCCCCGGCACGGTCAGCAGCACGGTCCGCGCCATCGCCGCCACCGCCGACGCGGTCTACTTCGGCGGTGACTTCAACACTGTCAACGGCACGTCCCGCAGTCGGTTCGCCGCCGTGAACACCGCCGGAACCCTCCTGCCCTGGGCACCGGCGGCCGACGGTGTGGGCCGGGCACTGGACGTGCCGGACGGCCGCAGCGAGGTCCTGCTGGCAGGCGACTTCAGCACGGTCAACGGCACCGAATCACGGGCCATGGCCGTGGTGGACAAAAGTTCCGGCGCCACGATGCGCGCCTACCCCGCCGCCGATTACATCCCCACCTCGGCCGTGGTCAAGGACATCACCAGCGACGGCACCAGCTTCTACGTGGCCGGCGAAGGCATGGGCGGGCGGTCCTTCGACGGCCGGGCCCGGCTGTCCCTGAGCGGCAATTACGAACAGATCTGGAAAGACAGCTGCCAAGGAGCCACCCAGGCGGTGCTGCCATACAAGGATGTGCTCTACTCCGGCCACCACGTGCACGATTGCTCCGGAATGAACGGCTTTGCCGACGGCACCCGCAAGCACCTCTCCGCACAAGACATCGACAATCCCTATCCGTTCCTCGGTTGGAGCCCGGACACCAATGACGGCACCGGCGAGGGTCTGGGCCCGCGCGCCCTGGCCGTCACCGACAAGGGCACCGGCGACGTGCTGTGGGTTGCCGGCGAGTTCACCACCACCAACGGCACTGCGCAGCAGGGGCTGACCCGCTTCGGTCCCGGCCCCGCCTCGGCAGCCCCCGGGACACCGGCAAACGTGAGCGCCGTGAGCCTGGCCGCGGGCCAGAACCAGATCCGCTGGACGCAGGGCGTGGACAATGACGACTCGGGTCTGACCTACAGTGTGTACCGCAACGGCAGCTCCACCGCCCTGGGCACCGTCTCCGGGAACTCCACCTGGTTCGACACCCCCCAGCTCTCCTTCACTGACCGCACGGCATCCCCGGGCACCGCGTACAGCTACCGGGTGCAGGCAAGCGACGGAACCAACACCAGCGCGCTTTCCGGCCAGGTCCACCTCACTACGGCCACCACCACGCAGGCCTATCCGAAGGCCGTCCTCGACGACGGCGCCAGCACCTACTGGCGCCTGGATGACAGCAGGGCCACCGCTCCGGCAGACAGCTCACCGGGCAACAACCGGGGCGTGGCCTTCGGCGGCCCCCTGCTCGCCGGCGCCCCCGGTGCAGTGCAGGGAAGCACCGCGGGCCTGTTTGACGGCGTTGACGACCAGGTTTCCGGACAGCAGCGCTATCCGGCGCCCACCACCTTCAGTGCCGAGGTCTGGTTCAAGACCGACACCGTGAAGGGCGGCCAGATTATGGGCTTCGCTTCCGGCCAGCCCGACCGCAAAGGCACCCGAAACAGCACGGGCACCGTGGACCGCCATTTGTACATGACGACAACGGGCGCCCTCGTCTACGCCGTCCTTGATGACGCCAATGAGCGGGTTGCCGTGACCACCGCCGGGACCTTCAACAACAATGCCTGGCATCACGCCGTCGTAACCCAAACACCGGCAGGGGCCACCCTGTACGTGGACGGCAAGGCTGTGGGGTCCAGCCGGACGGCTGCGGCGCAAACCTATATCGGCTCGTGGCGGGTAGGCGGAGACAGTCTCCCAGCTGTCGCGGCGAACCCGACGATTCCCGGTTTTCCGGCCCGGACCGTCCCCAACTATTTTGCCGGCGCCATAGACGAGTTCTCCGCGTACCCCACGGCCCTCAGCGCCGGACAGGTGGAGCAGCACTTCACGGCCGGCGGCGGAATTCCCGCGCCGGTACCCGTGCCGGACACGGCGGCTCCGGACAAGGTCACCGGTGCGGCGGCTGCTGTCAGCGGGGCAACAACCACGTTGAGCTGGAACGCCTCCGCGGACAACGTTGCCGTGACCGGCTACCGCGTGCACCGGTCCACTGCTGAAGGCTTCACGCCGTCGGACGCCACCTTGCTGACCACCACCGCAGCTTCCGTCCTCTCCCACAGCGACGCCGATCTGGCGGCGGGAACCTATTACTACCGGGTGGTGGCGATCGATGCTGCAGGCAACACCGGCACCGCCTCGGACCAGGTGACCGCAACCGTGGCCGGCGCGCCGCCGGCCGAGCCGGTGACGTTGTCCCTGACACCGGATGCTGACACCTACGTAAACCAGGGCGCTCCCAACAGCACTCACGGAAGCGCCGTCTCCATGGCCTCCCGCGGAAGCCTGGCCTACACCTCCTACCTGCGGTTCACCCCGGGCACCGAGGTGCCGGCCGGCATGCGCCTGCTCTCGGCCACTCTGCGCCTGTACACCACCTCGGAGTCCTACGGCGGGTCGGCGGACCAGCACACCGTTCAGGGAGTGACCGGCAGCTGGACGGAAGCCGGAACCACCTACAACACCCGGCCCTCCCTGGGTTCCGGGGCGCTGGGCACCCTCTCCCCGGTTGCGGCGAACAGTCCGTACACCGTTGACCTGGATCCCGCCGCCGTGTCCGCCATGCTGTCCCAGTCCGTTGACCTGGGCATCACCAGTGTGGGCTCGGACAACGCGTGGTTCTACACCAAAGAAGCCTCCTCCACCCGCCGCCCGGTGCTGACCCTCGTCTTCGGTCCCTAGGCCGGGACGGGCTGCACCGGCAACACAGCATAGTTGCACCGCCAACCGTGAATCGCCTGAAGGAGGGGCGCAGTCAATCTCTGAATGTTCCAACGCACAGAAAGCACACGTCATGAAATCTGGTCTCAAAAGAGCGACCCTGGGAATACTGTTGTTGCCGCTGCTGGGTGCGGCAACAAGCTGCAGCTCCCCGGATGCTTCTTCCCCAGCGGCCCCGGACGCCGCGTCACAGTCATCATCCGCCGCAAAACCGTCAACACCGTCCTCCTCGTCATCCGCAGCGGACGGGAACACCGGCTCCGCTTCGGACCCCTCCGCTGCCGCGCCTGGCCCGGAAGAAAGCCTGCCGGCAGATCCCGGGGCCGTGGTTCAGTCACCGCAGCCCGCCCCGGAACCCACCTTCGACGCCCCCCAGGAACAGTTCCTAGCAGGCAAGGTTCCCGAGGGCACCGATCCCAACGCCGTACTGCAGGTGGGGCAGGAACGCTGTGACCAGCTGACCAGCGCCAACGCCGTGGATGCAGACTCCGTGATCAGTGAACTGATCATGAACCCTGCCCCGGACACCGCCGATGCCATTGCGGCACTGTGCCCCGAGCTCCTGCCTGCTCTCGAGGCGGCCGGCCGGGGCTTCCCGGATGGTGTGTTTTCGGTTGGCGCAGCGGCTCCGCACAGCGACGAGCCCTCAGTGGAACCGGGAACCTACCGGGCTTACGGCGCACCTGCGGACTGCACCATATCGGTGTACGCCGGCGGTGGTGAGCTGATCGGCTCCTACGACGGTTCAGCTCCGGTGGTTATCGACGCGGTGGCGGCCCGAGTGGAATCGGACCAGTGCTACTCGTGGTTCAGGGCATGACGTCCACGCCCGCAAATTCAGTTTTGTACTTCATTTCATTGCACATTCATCTGCCTATCCAAGGGAAGGGGTAACCAATGGATATGCGCGAGCAAATACTCATCCTTCGCCGTAATTGGATGCTCATAGTCTCATTTGCACTCATCGGCGTCATCACCGCGGGCGTTGTGTCCGTTCTGATGCAAAAAACCTATACCGCAACCAGCAGCCTGTTTGTTTCCACGCAGAATGTGGAAACTTCGGCAGAACTCCAGCAGGGCAGCGTTTTTGCCCTCGCCCGGGTGCAGTCCTATGTGGATCTGGTGAGCAAACCGCAGGTCCTGGACCCTGTCATTGAGGCCCTGGACCTGGACATGTCCGCCCAGGAACTCGCCACCAAGGTCAAGGCTTCGACCTCCCGGAACACCGTCATCATTGATATCGAAGCGGTCGATTCCTCGCCCGAGCGGGCGGCTGAGATTGCCAACGGAGTGGTGGCCAACCTCATTTCTTCGGTAGCGGATTTGGAGCGGCCCACTAACGGGCTGCCGTCCCCGGTCCGGCTCAGTTCCGTGGATACGGCGCAGCCCCCCGCGGTACCGTCCAGCCCGCAAACCTCGCTGAACCTGATGCTGGGCCTGCTGTACGGGCTGGCACTTGGTTTGGTCGTAGCCATCCTGCGCCATGTGCTGGACCGGCACGTGCGCAGCGAAGCTGATGTCCGCAAGTCCACGGCGCTGCCGCTGCTGGGCGGGATCGCTGAATCCCAGGGACAGCGGAACACGTCCCGGCCGGTCGTTCTGGGCGGCTCGGGAACGGATGCCTTCCGCCAGCTGCGGACCAATCTTGAGTTTGCCGCCGTCAGCCAGCAGATGAAGTCCCTGGTGGTGACTTCATCGCAGGCAGGCGAAGGCAAGAGCACTGTCGCCCTGAACCTGGCCCTGAGCATTGCGCAGAGCGGGCAGAAGGTGATTCTCGTGGATGCCGACCTGCGGCTTCCCACGGTGGCCTCCGCCACCGGACTTGAGGGCAACGTGGGGTTGACCACCGTCCTGATCGGCCGGTCCACCCTGGCGGATGCCACACAGCACTGGGGATCCGGCAGACTGTCCGTCCTGACTTCCGGGCCGCTGCCGCCCAATCCCACAGAACTGCTCGGCTCACAAGCCATGCAGGACTTGATCACGGCACTGGAAGGCGAGTACGACACCATCATTTTGGATGCTCCCCCCGTCCTTCCGGTCGCCGACGCCACCATCCTGACGCGCAACACTGACGGCATCCTGTTGGTGGTGGGCGCCACCCGCGTCAGTCAGCACAACCTCTCCAAGGCCGTGGAACAACTGAGCCTGGTAAACGCCAACGTGGTGGGTGTGGTCCTCAACCGCATCCCCCGCTCCGGGCCGGACGCCAACTCGGCATATCTGGCGGATTACGGCGTCACTCCCCTGCCCGTCCCGGCGGACATGGACGCCGGGCCGGCATCCCCGGTGGCAGAGGCGGAAGCGGCCATCATCCGGGACAGCGAGGGCACTCGCTGGAACAAGGGACAGCCGATTCGCAGCGGAGCCCACTACAACTAGGACATCGGTTTACGCGAAAACCCTTCGGGAGATGTGCAGCATGACGCACATTCCCCGAAGGGTTTTTTCGTGTGCTCAATCCACCGGTGCCAGCGCGGCGTCCGCCGTCCGCCCGGAGCGGAGGCGGCCCGCCCGGACGGCAAGGAGCCCGCAGACAGCAGCCACAGCCACCGCTGCGGCAAATCCCCAGGCGGAAGCCACCGCAGAACCGGTGAGTGCCAGGCCCAGGGGCAGGGCCAGCGTCAGGGCAGCAAGAATACCGCGCATCAGGGTCGAAAGCCGGTTGGCCTGGGCGGCCCGGAAATACGCCAGCAGAACGGTGTACGGAACCATCGCCAGATACTGCAGGGCATAGGGCCAGCGCAGTTCGGCGGCGTTCCGCCAGGTGTCTCCGAGGACAAACTCACCGGCTGAGGCCGGCAGGAGCAGCACGGCTGTCCCCCAGCTCAGAGACAGTGCCAGCACAATGCCCAGCGTCTCCAACAGCCGCTTTCGGAAGGCTGCAGTCCCGCGGGTGCGGACGAGCTCCGGGATGACGGCGGTCTTGATGGCACTGAACACGGTGTTCAGCGGTGAAAAGAGCAGCTGGGCGGCCCGAAGTGCTCCGACTCCGGCCGCCCCCAACGGAAACACCAACAGGTACAGCACCGCAAAGGTGGAGGCATTCAGGGTGAGAAACTCCGCCAGATAGCGGAAGGCGAAGTCCCGGTTCAGCCATAGCCAGCGTGCCCCCGGAACGACGCCGGGAACGGTCCGTGCCAAGACCAGTCCAAGGGTGAGGGCAACAGCTGCGCCGGCACCCCACCAGATCAGGACGAGCATTAAATCCCCGCCCGCCCGGGCGGTCAGTATCATCGCGGTGATGGAACCAACCGCCCAGATACTGTCAATCAGGAGGGCCCTGGCCGGGCGTGCCTGGCAAATGAACAGGTAACGGATACTGTCCTGCAGCAGCACAAAAGGCGAAACAGCTGCCATGACCAGCCACAGACCGGCGTCCTCCGGCCCTGCGAGCAGTGCCGCACCCAGCAACAGCAGGGCCGCGGGCACGGCAACCAGGACCGTGGCCCCCAAGCCGGCACCGGCAATCCGGCGGGTCAGTTCCCCCGTGCGCGAGTAGCGAACCAGGAGCGTTTCCCCCACCAGCGCCCGCTGCCCGCCCAGGAACAGCAGCAGTCCCGCGTACGCCAGGGAGAATTGGCCGAAGTCATGGGTGGTTGCCACGTTTGCGGCAACCGCCACGGCCACAAAGTTGGAGATGCTCGAGACGCCCTGGTCAGTGAAGGTAACGAGCCGGCGGAAACCGCTCACCTAGCCCAGCGCCAGGAGTTCGGAGCGCCACTTGGGCAGGAAGGCCAGACACATCAGTACATGGGCCACAGCCAGGACGGCGTAGGCGGTCAAAAACAGGCCGGGCCAGGGCAGCAGCAGGAACGACAAACAGGTCACCCCGTAGTCCACGGGCAGGGTTACAACGGACCGCCGCAGCATGCGGCGGTTATTGGCCCGATCAGCCGCCTCGGAATCCCCGGACGCCGTCGTCGTTAATGTTGGTGTTGGTGTGCCGGACGGATCTGGACGGACATTGCGGCGCAGCTGGTCCACCAGCGCTCCGCCGAAGAAGATGGTGGAGCTGGCCAGCAGGAAAATTCCACAGCCCGCCGCGAGGAGTACCGGGTCATAGTCCGTGGTCCGGGAAAGGTAACAGAAGACCGCTACGTGCATCACCGTTATGCGCCCGTTGTCGAGGGCATGGTCCAGCCATTCTCCGAACGCTGAGCTGGAGCCCTGAAGACGGGAAAGCTGCCCGTCGGCTGAATCCAGTACGTAGCCCAGGGCCAGCAGGAGACCCACAAGCGCGGACACCAGGTTTGGCTGGGCAGCGAAAGCCAGCCACAGCAGCGCTCCGTAGGTGAAGACCGCCCCCGTCATCGTGACGTGGTTTGGCGTCAGCCGGGTGTTGCGCAGTGCTGCGGCCACGGCGCGTCCTGCAGGCCTGTTCACGTACAACAGGTACAGGGGAACCCCCTTGCGGGTCTTCTGTGCTTGCTTGAGCTGGTTGAAAGACTCCTGGAAGGTAGCCCGGGAGGACGGCTGAGGCAGGGTCCGACTCATCGTTCCAGCCTTTCTTGACGGTTGGTGACAGCGGTGAGGATAAGGATGGACAGCACTAGGATCATCAGCCGTCCCATGGACTGCAGCAGCGATCCCCGCAGGATGATAAACAGGTAGCCGGCGAAGATGGAGATCCCCAGATACCCTACGGAGCCCTTGCTCAGGATTTCTGCCCGGAACCCCGCGTCCAGCCTGCGGGCCAGCAGGCCCAGAGCCGCAAAGACGAGAATGAGGCCCAGCAGCCCGAAATTAATCCATGCCTCGGCCCAGAGCGGGGCTGACAGGTTGAGGTTAGTGCTGTTCATCCACATCCCCACTTCAACTCCGGTGTCCAGCGGTTTCTCCGGCCAGGCGACGCGAGGCACCCAGAACAGCAGCGGGCCCAGGGCCTGCATACCCCAGGAAAGGCCGTGATCCATCGTGTACCCCAGGGTGTTGGACAGCATGGTGAACTGGTCATAATCCTTGGTGGCGATGGTGACCCAAATGGAATCTGACCGCACAGGCACGCCGGCACCGGCAGCACGGCGGGTGATGTCGGAGAGCGGGAAGATGACCACGGACGCGATCACTCCACCGGCTACGGCGGCGTTGAACAAAGCCTTTCGGCCGCGGATCAGCGGCAGCAGTACCCCGAAGACGACCGCCAGCGTCCAATAGCGCGAATTGGAAACCGGGTTGTTGACGATCACGTTCATGATCACCAGGGCGGCGATCAGGAATCCGTCAACGGCCGCCAGCTTTCGGTCTCGGGTGCGCCAGACGTGAATATAGAAAATCAGTGCCGTGAGACAGGCAACCGATCCTGCGGCAGAGACAATGGCGCGCAGTGCCTGTCCGCTGTCCGGGCTGATTGCGTCCAGCGCCTCGCTGGTTTCCTGGCGGCTGAGGAAGAACACGGCCGGCCCGCCCACCTGGACGATATACACCAACGCCGCCACCACTGCACCAACCGAAAAAATACGCAGCACGTCCAAGCTGCGCAGCGTCCTGAACCGCAGCCGCGGACGGATGAGGCCCCGACGCCGCAGCCGCACGTGATAGGCAAGGTCAAAGCACACGCAGCCGACCAGCGTGAGCAGGCTTGCCATGGTCAGCAGGTCCTCCGTCACTTGAATCGCCAAGGCTGTGGACCGGCCGGTAGCGAGCTGGGCCAGCGGAGCCAGACCCATGCCGGTGTAGACAAAGATCCAGAACACGCCCGCCACCGGGCGGATGTCCGTCTGCCACAGCAAAGTGGCCAGCTTGATTGCGGCATACAGCGCCACGGCATATCGGATGAGGAAATTGGTGTCGGTGTAAAAGACGGAGCCTGCACCGCGGATCTGCAGCGGCAGGACCAGGGCGAACACTAGGAGGGCAACCAGCGCGACGGCGGTGCGGGGACCGGACCGCCGCGAATCTGCGGCTTTCTCAGCACCTGCAGGGCCGGGCCCGCCGGGGGTGATCCTGTGCGGCACGAGTTCAGCGTTCACGGGATGCCTCCAGATAGTGCGCGGTAAGGTTTTCGGCAAGCCGCTCCGTGGACCAGAGCTCTTGGTGCAGCCGGCGCGCATTCGCACCCAAATCTGCCCGGCGCTGGGGATCCGCCGCCAGCTTGAGCATGGCTTCACACAGGGCGCCGGCGGTTGGCTCCGTCAGCACTGCGGCATCCGCTGCACCAAGGGCTCCGGCCAGTCCGCACTCTTCTGTGACGATCAGCGGAGTTCCCGCCGCCGCGGCCTCCAGGACGGACATGGGGTAAGGCTCATTGCGTGCCGGCAGGACGTATGCCGTGCAGTCTGCCATGGCCGCCTGCACCTGCCGGGGGGTCAACTCCCCGGGCAGGTGGAACCGGCCGGAGTGCGCAGAGGCAGCTATCAGATCCCGGACTCGGCTGCCCTCCCCCTGATCGGGACCGGCAAGGACAAACCGGGCGTCCAGCCCGGCGTCGAGCGCAACAAGGGCTGCCTCAACAAAGACGGCGGGCTGCTTCCGGGCGGAGAGCCGGGCGGCAAACAGAAACACCTGCTGCTCCGGATCAGACCAGGCAAGAGCGGAATCTGCGCTGGCGTTGACCACCCGGCGCATGCGGGCACGGTCCACCCCCAGCTCCCGGAGGCCGCGTTCCTCGTCTTCGGTGAGGGTCAGCCAGAGCCTGGGTATGCGCACCAGCCATCGGGTGATCACGGCGTCGAACAGGCGCACGGACAACGCGGCGGATGGAACCAGCATGCCGTGGGACTGTGCCACCACGGGGGTTTTGGCCCGCCGAAGCATGGCCGTGGAGACGGTGGTGATGAAATCGCGGGAAAGATGAATCTGTACCACGTCCGCGGAAGCGGCGCGCATGGCCACGTAGCGCGGCAGGCTCAGGCTTACCAAGCCGCGGAGCTTGGCTCCGGGAAGCGGCCGCCGCACGCGGAACAGGCGGGCCTGTTCCTGTGCCTCGCTGTCCGCGCATCCGGCAGCTGTGTCAGGGTCTGAGGACACAGCACCGGGAGCACCGGAAGGCAGCGCGCCCAGCCATCCGCCCAGGAGTTCCACCGCCGCACCGCTGCGCCGCAGCGCGGCGCTCTGCATGCCCGCCACGGCCCAGACACCGCCGGCGGCCGCGCCGGGACCGGCCAAACCACCCACCTGGAGGACCTTCAAGCTGCCCGGCTGCCCGGTGTCGCGGGGGCGCGGCACTGAGACCGGTTTCGGAGCCCTAGCCACGGTCTTCGCCCGCTGCCCCGCTGCTGATCTGCACCCGCTGCAGTTCCCTGCTCTTCAGGCCGATCTGCCAGTAGTACGCAGACAGCGCCAGCGCGTAGTCAAAGCCCGCCCTCCCGTCCAGGAACCCCCTGCGCAGCACATAGCTGTAGAGGAAGAACACCAGCGGTTTCAACGGGACGGCGTCGAAGCGCCTGCCCTGACTGCTCTTGGACTCTCGGACGCTGCCGCGGGTTTCCGGATGCGTCCGGATGTACGCCTCCCAATCGGAGTAGCGGTTATGGCGGTCGAACCAGGTCCGCACCGGGTCCATGTCATTGTGAACCAAGAGTGCCGATGTTCGTCCCACGGGACCGGACGGTTCAGGCTGGTAATGTGCCTCCACCTCGCCCATGCCGGGCAGATGGAGCAGGTCGATGTTGCGGAAGGCGTTGCGCCCGCGGCGCAAGAACGAGCGCTTGACCACCCGGTGCCCGTACCTGAGGCCGGTTCCGGCGAAGTGATAGGCCACTGGAAGGTCGAAGGCCACCCGTTCCTCTGCGGAATCCTCCGCAATGCTCCTGAGTTCCCGAACCAACTCCGGAGTGGGAAACTCATCGGCGTCAAGCATGAGCAGCCACTCGTTGCGGGTCTGCACCTGTTCAAGCTGCCATTGCTTCTTCTGCGGGAACTTGCCGTTCCAGGTGAAGTTGATGACCGTGGCACCGGCTTCCCTTGCGAGTTCCGCTGTGCGGTCTGTGCTATTGGAATCAACAACAATTACCTCGTCAAATTCCGTCAAAGCAGCCAGACAGCTGGTAATTCCTTTTTCCTCGTTCTTTGTTTGAATCAACACGGAAACAGGTATTTTGTTCACGTACTTTCCCCCCTGAAGCAGGTAATCTTATTGTTTTGGCAGAGCATTCAATTTGAGACCGCTCGGTTATCCTTTGTTAATGCCCACACATCGCCGCGAAGTTCGCCGCACCTCCCGTTCCCGCCGCAGGTGGCCCACAGTACTGGGTTTTCTTGCCCTGCTTGCCGCAGCCGGCCTGCTCACGGTCTACGCGCTCTCCCAGTCGGCTGAAGCGAACGGATCTCAACGGCCGACCGACACGAACTCGACGGGCGCCACCCTCACCGCAAAGGTTCCGCAGATCGACATCGTGGGAGACTCCTACGTTGCCGGTTCGGCCCAGGGCGGCAAAGGGGCGACCAACTGGACCAAGCTGATTGGCAGCCGTTTCAACGCCCGCGGACAGCAGGTGGACATGAATGTCATGGCCCTCCCGGGCTCGGGCTATCTGGCCCGTGGTTCCACGGATCTGGTCTTCCGTGAAACGGCAACCCTCCGCCTGCGCCCCACGGCTGACGTGGTGGTGGTCTTCGGCAGCCGCAACGACGGTCGGCAGACTGAGGCGGCCATGTACCAGGCTGCCAAGTCGCTGTACTCCGACATCCAGAACATCGCCCCGCAGGCTCAGGTAGTGGTGATTGGACCGGTATGGGTGGATGCAGATGTTCCGGATTTCATCGCGGCTAACAACGTGATCATGGCCCGGGCCGCGGAGGAAGAAAACGTGCAGTACATCGACGCCCTTGAGGAAGGCTGGTTTGCCGGACCGGAAGAAGGATTGATCGGCGCTGACGGCATCCACCCAACCGACGCCGGGCACGCGTACCTTGCCGCCAAGCTGCTTCCCATGCTGGATGAGAAGATCAAGGGCCTCACCCCAGCGGGGTAGGCCGGGGCACGGCACCGGATTCATCCCTGCGGCCCGGACCCGTCAGCGCCGGTGCCACCCGTTTCCTCAGTGAACCGCTCCCCCAGCTCCCCGGGCTGCACCGGGTTTCCATACACGCGGTTAGGTTCGATGGTGCCCTTAACAACGGTCATCGGCTGCACCACGGCAGACTCTCCGATCTGCGATCCTCCCAGCACCATGCACCGGGAGGTGAGCCATGCCCCGTCGCCAATCCGGATGGGACTGGTAATCAGGCCCATGTCCGTCCGCACCCGGTGGCTGCCCGTTGTCAGGAAGGTTTCCTGCGAGATCACGACGTCCGCTCCCACATAGACATGGTCCTGGTTGTGGAACCAGACGCCCTCGCCTATCCAGGTGCGCTCACCGATGTGCAGCTTCCACGGCGACTTCACCCGGGTCCGCGGCCGAAAGATGACGCCCTCGGCGATCTCAGCACCGAAGGCACGGAGCACGGACACCCGCAGCCGCGAACTGATCTGCCACGGGTTGGTGACGAACAGGAGTTCGCAGGCTGACCACAGATACACCACGGCGCGTGGCCTGCCCCACGCTTCCCCGGCACCCGGGGCGCGTGACAAGTCGATCACCGGAGGACGACGCCGGCGGGTTGGCTGCGGAACGTCCCCCGGTGAATTGCCGATCTGCTGCTTCCCCGTTCGCGGCGCCGTACTCCGATCGTGCTGCAGCATCAGGAAGCCTTTCCCGGGAAAACGCGGAAGCCGGCAGCGGCGTGCGCCGGCCGTACCCTGGACAGCGCCGAGGGTCCGGGAACCACTTTGCGGAGAACGGTTTCGAAGCGGTCCGCAATGGGTCCGATGCCGAAACGGCTTTCCGCCAGCTTCCGTCCCTGCATTCCCGCAGCCCGTGCGGCTGCAGGGTCGGCATGAAGACGGCGAAGCCAGCCCACCGCTGCCGCTACTCCGAAGTCCGTGGGCGGGCCAACAAACCCTGCAGCAGCCAAGATGTCAGCTGCCGCCGGGTTGTCTTCAGGCATTAACCCCAGCACCGGACGACCGGCGGCCAGGGAGGAGAGCACCTTGCTGGGGATGGAGAATCGGGAGGCTTCCGGTTCCAAAATGGTCACGAGAACATCAGCCGATCCCAGCATGTCCGGCAGGTCTGCCGCAGCCTGGAACGGCAGCAGGGTGACGGGAAGCTCCGGTTCCCGGGCAAGGTCCTCCCTCAGCATGTCAATGCCCTCGCCCTCGGACGCCACAATGAGCCGTGCCGGCAAGCCTGCTGCAAGCGCTTCCCGCAGGAGCGCGGCCAAGAGCAGCGGATTGTGCTTCCGGCCCAGGGTGCCCGCGTACAGGAGGCGCAGCTCCTCACCGGCCGGCAGGTGCAGGCCTGCCCACTCGTTGTCCCGGGCCCGGGGCGTGATTTCGTCGATGGGAGCCCAGTTGGGAATCACCGTGACGTGATCAGTGGTTAGCCCCCACTCCCGGTAGGCCTGACGGAACTCCTCCCCAATCGCCACGACCTGTCTGGCCCCGATGACGACGCCGGCCTCAATCCTGCGCACGGCGGCACGCCCGACCAGCGCAGCCGGTGCGGGGAGCCTGCGGCCAAGCTCCTCGGAGATGGCGTTGCTGAACAGATCCTGGTGCCAGAGCAGCCAGGGCTGCTTTCGGCGGGCAGCTGCGCGCTTGAAAGCGGCCAAAGCGAAGAGCGGCACGTTGCAGGCGACCACACAATCCGGGGCCGTCTGTTCAGTGTGTTCCAGCCAGGTTGCCGCATAAGCCCGTTCAAAACGGATGCGGCCCGCCGCACTGTACTTTTGGAACGGCCGTTTTGTCGTGAGAGGTGAAAAACCCAGCTGTTCTGGATCCGCCGCCGTACGTTCCAGCAGGCCTTTCCCGCTGCCGTACTGGGTGGAGTACACGTGGTCTACGTTGTGTCCGCGCGCAGCCAGCTCCCGGGAGAGCTCCGCCTGGAACGGATGACCGGAGAAGTCATGAACCTGGATCCGCATGGCTTAGGCCCTTTGTGCTTTGACTTGATCCTGAATCCACTCGTAGGTCCGTTCCAGCCCTTCATGCAGGGAAATGGACGGCTCCCATCCGTAGATGGAGTGGAACAGGGTGTTGTCACTGTTGCGGCCGCGGACTCCCTGCGGTGCATCCAGTTTGTACCGGCGGTCAACGACGGTCCCGGAGATCTGTTCCAGCAGGTCCGCCATCTCGTTAATGGAAACCAGTTCCGCCGATCCCAGGTTTACCGGTTCCGACGAATCGCCATTCATGATTTCGAGGATTCCGCGCACGCAGTCGTCGATGTACATGAAGCTGCGCGTCTGCTCGCCGTCACCCCAAATCTCCAGATCCAAATCACCGGTGAGCGAGGCCATGGCGAACTTCCGGCACAGCGCGGCCGGGGCCTTTTCCCGCCCGCCTTCCCAGGTGCCCTCAGGGCCGTAAACATTGTGGAAGCGAGCCACCCGGGTCTGGAGGCCGTAGTCCTCCTGGAAGTGACGGCACATACGCTCGGTGAAGAGCTTCTCCCAGCCGTAGCCGTCTTCCGGCTGCGCCGGATAGGCGTCTTCTTCCTTGAGCGCCACGACGTCGGCACTTGTCTGGTGGTCCGCTGCGTAGACGCACGCCGAGCTGCTGTAGAAGAAACGTTCCGCGCCGGCATCACGGGCGGCCATCAGCATGTGGGTGCTGGTCAGCACAGTGAGCATGCACAGTGCCTTGTTGTTCTCGATGAACCCCATTCCACCCATGTCTGCTGCCAGGTTGTAGACGTGCTGCATTCCACTCGCGACTTCTCGGGCTGTCTCAAGCAGTGAACAGTCCCCCTGGATATTCTCGGCACCCTCATGGATCTGGTACCACTCATCCAGCGGCTTGCAGTCGACAGCACGCACCTCGTGACCCTCGCTAATCAGTTTGGCTACGAGATGACCGCCAATAAACCCGCCGGCGCCTGTGACTAGAGATTTCATGATTACCGCTTTCTGTAGAGATGAGACCAGCCGAAGCCGGATCGGATCGGGCTAATATGCGCCCACTGGGCGGCGGAGCATTTGCACCGTGCGCCAGAGAATGATGAGGTCGCCGGCAAGCGACCAGTTTTCGACGTAGTACAGGTCCAGCCGCACTCCGTCCTTCCAGTCGAGTTCCGACCGTCCGTTGATCTGCCACATGCCGGTCAGGCCGGGCTTGATGTAGAGCCGCCGGCGGACGGCGCCGTCGTACTGGGCCACTTCACGCGGGAGCGGCGGCCGGGGACCGACCAGGGACATGTGTCCCAGGAAGACGTTCCACAGCTGCGGCAGCTCATCGAGGGAGTACTTCCGCATCCACCGCCCAACGCTGGTAACGCGTGGATCGTGCTGCATTTTGAAGAGCAGGCCGGCGCCTTCGTTGCGGTCCAGGAGTCCGGCCAGGTCATCCTCGGCTGTCTGCACCATGGACCGGAACTTGAGCATTTCGAACGGTTCGCCGCCGCGGCCCACCCGCTCCTGCCGAAAAATCACGGGCCCGGGGCTGTCCCTGTGGATGAGCAGGGCCAACACCGCGAAGACCGGAATCAGCACCAGCAGCGCGGCACCGGAAAGCAGCATGTCCAGTCCGCGCTTGAGGACATGCTTTCCGCCGGCGTACTGCGGCAGTTCCACATGCATCAGGGGAAGGCCTTCAACGGGGCGGGTATGGATTCGCGGACCCGCCACGTTGGTCAGGCCGGTAGTGAGAATCAGCTGGGTGGCCGATTCCTCCAGCTGCCAGCCCAGTTCCTGCACGTAGGCGCTGTGGCCCTTCATACGGCCTGCCACAATGACGGCGTCCGCCCGCAGGCGCCGCACGGCGTCCACTACGGTGTTCCGGTCGGCGATCACGGGGATCTGGTTGCCGCTGCCTCCCACCTCGCAGTGCCCGGGACTGGTTAGCGCTGCACCGATGACCCGGTATCCCGATCCTTTCTGGCGTTGAATCTGTGCTGCCACATATCTGACGTCCTTGGGCCGTCCCAGAATGATGACTGTGGACAGGTACCGGCCTTTGGCCCGCTGGTCTGCCAGCCACAGCCGGAGGATGAATCGACAAAGGATCAGGCCGCCCAAACCAATAGGGAAGGCGAGTGCGAAGTACCCGCGGGAGATGTCCACCTGGAACACGAGGCAGAACACAGCAATCAGCCCCATCAGGATGACCGTGGAGTTGATGACACGCTTGTACTCGTCCACCCCGGTTCCGAGTATCCGCGGGTCACGGGTCCGGTAGACCGCCAGGGCCAGCAGCCAGGCCGCCCAGATGCCGGCGGACACGGCGACGTAGGAGATGTTGACGCTGGGGCCGCCGCCGGACATGAATTCCGGTGCCACCCCGAACCGCGCCAGGTGGGCCACTGCCACGGCCAGCGTTACAGCCGCCAGGTCAAAGGCCAAGAGGATTCTGCGGTACCTGCTAACCCAGCGGGCTCTGTCACCGGTGGCCAGGGCCGTGGCGCCGGAGCTCTTGTAACTGGGGAAGGTGAAGGGTGCAGGCGGGGCCTGGATCGGTCTCGGCCCAGCAACTTTGACATCTGTCATCCGAGACTCTCCTAGACGCTGCGAAATCTTCCGAAAGGGCCGACGGCGGCTGGGGGGAAGCCTTGGTCTCAAGAGGCTTCGACGCCGTCGGCCCCGCTCGGGGGCCGGCGCCTGGGGCGCCGGATGACTGGTTCAAGACGGGCCTGGAGGTGGGCAGTATCCGCTGGGAATATCCGCACTACCTGCGCTGAGAGAGGCGCAGCCGGTAACAACAACCAATCAACAAAACCAAGACTAGGAGCGGCTCAAATGGCGGGCACGAGTAATGCCTACTCGAGTCCGCAGCGCGACTTCGCCCTCTGCGGGAGCTTTACCTAGCACTACTTGGAGGGACGCCCGGGGATGGTTCCGGGGACGCAGAAAACCGGCCCCGGTAGTGCGAATCCGGGGCCGGCAGGATGTCCGTCTGTCTGCGGGTGCAGCTATTCGTGGGCCGCCGAACTCGTTCCCGGCTCCAGTGCACGGTAGGCGGCTTCAAGATCTGCGCGGCGGCTGATACCCAGCTTCACGTAGATGCGGTACACATGGCCTTCGACCGTTCGCTGCGAGAGAGTGAAGTGTGCCGCCACGTCCCGGGTGCTGGCCCCGGCGAGCAGCAAATCGACAATTTCATGCTCGCGGCGGGTCAGCCGGACCAGGTGCAGGGACGGGCTCAGGTAGGACACGGTCACGCCCGCCAGCTCCCCGCGCCGCCTTCTCAGTTGCTGGATCAGGGCCCGTTGCCGGCGCAGGTTGCCGTGCGTGCCGTAGAACCTGATGGCGTGCCCGATGCTCTCCACGGCAAGGAGGTATTTGCGGTGGCGCACTGCTTCATCCGCTGCCGCAACCATGAGATCCGGGTTGCCGGAAGCCACCGCACCGGCATAGGCGTTCAATGCCTGCGCCTCACCGCCTTCAAAGGCCGCACTGACCTCCTGCAGCCGGGATGCCTGGGACAGGTCCCCCACGGCGAGGCACAGTGCCAGGATGTCCTTTTCCGCCGCCAGCAGACCCTCAGTCCGGGCCTGTTCAGCGATTTCCGCCAGTGTTGCCGGAACGCGGGCATCCGGTTCGGATGACGCCAACGCCGCAGCCGCATATGCCTGGCTCACCAGCCACAGCGGCCGGGACCCGGTGCTGGCAAGGCTGCTAAGTTCCTTGGCATACCGGGCTGTCTGGTCCTGGTCCCCCACCACGGTGGAGGCATAGCCGGCAAGCCCCAGGGCATAGGGCAGGAGTTTTTCCGGGTCGGAAATCCGCAGGGCTTCCACTGCCGGATGCAGGCTTTGAAGCCCTTCCCGCAACCGGCCCTGGTGAATCTCCAACGCTCCCTCGAAGACGCCCAGGGTGCCGCCGTGCGCGATCAGGTGCTTGGTGGTGCCCTCCAGCTTGGCCGCCAGAACGCGTTCGAGTTCACTGAAGCGTCCTCCGTGCAGCAGTGCCTGGGCGTGACGCACCAGCATGGCACCGCAGTATGCCTGCAGCAGACCACCCAGGCGTTTGATCAGATCCAGCGCCGTGCCCGAGTGCACCAGCGCGCTGCTGATCCGCCCTTCCGACACCAGGAGTTCCGCCAGCAGCCCGTGGGAGACCGCGGCCACCAGTGCCGGCAGCCCGGAGGCCTGAGGCTGCGGAGCTTTCGTTAGTTCGGTGAGCCGGTCCCGTGCCTCGGGATAGTTCCCCGCCGCCATGAGCGCCAGAACGCGAAGCACCTCAGCCCCGTCCTCAACCGAAGCCGGCGGCTTCCCGGTACCGCCGAGCCTGGCTGACAATTCGCCGGCGGCCGCAACCCAGGTGGAAGCAAGAGCCATCAGCTCCCCTTCGTTCAGCCCCGACCGGTTGTCCAGACGGACGGTGGCCAGCACCGCACGGGTGAGGGTTTCTTCATCCTGGGCCAGGGTTGGTTGTCCCGGTTCCAGCATGCCTTCCAGCAGGTCACCGGCCTGGGCGAAGCCCCCGGTTTCCATCAACGCAGCTGCGGTTTCCACCCGTGCCGCCGCGAGGCAGGAGCCGTCGCGGACGGCGGAGCCGAAGCGGACCGCCAAAGGCCACTGGCCGTCGTCGTTCGCTGCCCGTGCCGCCTGCAGCAGCTCCGCGTCGGGGATCCCTTCACCGCAGTCAAGGGCCCATTCCAGCCGGCGCAGCCAGGCCGTCTTTACGGACGGATCACCGGCCTCTGCCCCCTCGCGGTCCGGCAGGCAGTCCAGCACCTTTGTACGGATTGCCGCACTGCGCACAGCCGGCACCAGGGACCGGATCACGTCAGCGTGAAGGGGCTGGGCCAGCCGGAGCATTTCAGCCGGCCCCTGCACGGCGCACAGAATCCCGTCAGCCAGCAGGGCGTGGACCGGGGCCGGGCCGCAGACTGCCGCCAGCACCGAACGCTGCAGGGGCTGGGCCAGGGCGAGGGTCTCCAGGGTGTCGCGCTCTTCAGGACTCCGGGTAAGCAGTTGGCTCTTCACCCGGTCAATCACGGCGGAGTCCAGTCCGTCCGGTTCGCGGCGCAGGAACCATGCGCCGTTGCCTTCGGCGAGGTGGCCGAGCCGGCGTGACTGGGCGAGCAACGCCTTGAGATAGAGGGGATTACCGCCGGATAACGTTGCCAGCACGGCACTGGAGGCCCGGAGCACGGGTCCGTCAAGGACACCTTCACAGACTTCGTGAACCGCGTCCCGGGACAGTGCCCCCAGGTCAATGCGCGCCAGCAGCCCGTCCCGGGCCAGGGACAGCAGTTCATGGATGTGTCGGGCACGCGGCTGCGCAAGGATCAGGAGCCTCAGCTCCCCGGACATGGCCAGCTGCGTCACCACGTGGGCGCTGGCTTCATCGAGGAACTGGGCGTCGTCGATGACCAGCAGCGGCTGCCCGCTTCCCACCTCGCTGAGCTTGCGGAAATGGCGGCGGATGGTCCGAAGCACTGCAAGCGGTGACTCCATATCCTCCGGTCCGGCGGTTTCGAGATACGCGGAGAGCACCCCGTAGGGCAACCGGGACAAAACGGGGCTGCCGTGGATGAAGGACGGCGTGACGATTCCGTTCAACCGTTCCAGGACCTGATCTGCCAGTGCAGACTTTCCCATTCCCCCTTCTCCAATAACCACGGCGCCGCGCAGCCCCGGCTCGAGCAGCCGGGAAGTGATTTCCGCAAGCTCGCGGTCCCTGCCGAACAGCGCCGGTGCCCGCCCTGGTCCGGGAATCGCTCCGGGGATCATGGCCGTACCGCCGATTTTTCAGCGATGACTTTGGCCAGTTCACGCCTGCTGCCGACGTGGAGCTTGGAATAGACCTGGTACAAGTGACCCTCCACGGTTCGCACCGAGATGTTCAAATCAGCGGCAATGGCTTTATTGCTCGTTCCCGCGGCGGCCATCCGGGCGATCGACCGTTCCCGGAAGGTCAGGGCGCTGAGGTACTCGTCGGCGGAGTCGGAACCTTCAAAGGCGGCGACGTCGGGCCCGCGGCGGCTGCGGTGAATCAGCCTCACCGTTGCACGGTCTCCCGCTCCCGACGCCACGGCGAGCGCACGTTCCGACGCCTCGGAGGCGAAGAGCACATGCCCGGCGGCCTTCCCCAGCTCACTGGCCTGGATCAGCAGCTGAGCGTCGAAACAACCCACGCCTTTGGCATAGACCTCGCACATCCGGGGAAACGAACCCTGCTGATGTGCGGCAACGGTCAGAATCCGGTCAAGGTTCTCCAGATCCCCCAGCCGGGCGGCGTTGAGCAGCGACAGCAGCTCGTATGAGTACGCTCCCCTTCGATGGTCGTGGCCGGCCAGCTCAAGGAACCGGCCGGCAGCCTGCGGGGAGCCAAGCGCACCGTTGGCGAGGGCAGCGAAATGACGTGCGGCGCGGCGCAAGCTCCAGGGACCGCCGTCGCCCGCCTTGGCTCGGAGCTGCAGGTAGGCCTCGGCATTCTCGCGGTCCTTTTGCAGGGCAAGGCAATAGGCGGCTGCGGACGTGGCCAGCGGCAGCAGGGATGCCGGTCCGCTCAGCCGCAGCTGCGCGACGGCGGGGACCAGACAGCGCAGCGCGGGCGCCGGCTCTCCGGCATAGGCGTGCAGTATGCCCTCGGAAATTTCGCCGAGCAGCCCCGGAAACAACTCTGCCTGGCCGTTCGCGGACGGCTGCTGCAGCAGGCGGCGGGCGCTGTCCAACGCTCCAATGGCCAGGTGGACGTGGACAATCCGGGCGAAGGCACGGGTACGGTGGGCCATGCTGATTCCGGAATCGCCCAGCAGCCGCTCCACCTCCCGGGAGACTTCGGCTGCCTCATCCTGCCGGTTTGTCATCCCCAGCGCCTCGCAGAGCCAGGAGCCTGTGAGGACGCGGTAGGTCTTGTCCTGGGAAGCTGCCTCAGCTTGCAGCGGTGCGAGGAAGGCGGCGTTTTCGAGGAACCGCCCGTGTGTGGAGTTGCACTCGGCCCGTGCCAGGACCAGCCTGCGCTTCAGCTCTGCGGCCTCGCTGCGGCTGACGGTTCCGGCACTGCTGATCGCGGCCACCCGCTGTTCGGCTTTGGCCAGCAGCTCTTCGTGTTTCTTGGCAGCCCCGGAAGGAAGCACTGCTGCGGACACCGTGGCGGACAACGCGCCGGTGGCAGCCATGCAGAGTACCCTGTTCTCCGCAATCAGCAGCAGCACCTCTTCCCGCGGTGCCGCGCCGCCGCTGCGGGCCCGGCAGGCACCCAATACTGCGACCGCCGCAGCGTAGTCTTCCAGTGCCATGTGGGCAGACATCAGCTCAAGGACGGCTCCCGGGCTGTTGGCGTAATTCTCACAGGCGGTGATGATGCGGATGGCGCCCCGGAAGTCCCCCGCAGCGTTGGCACTTTGTGCCGCCTCCACAGCGGACTCCAGGTCGGGGGACTCTCCGGCGTCGAGCCGCCACAATGCCAGCCGTGCAGGGTCCAGAACCGCCGCCAGCGGGTCCGTACCGGCGGCCGGGGTTTCGCCGGCCGGCACCGCAGCCGCGGCAACGTCCCGCAACTGATGCAGCAGTTTCGCCCGTGTGGCTGTGTCCGCTGAAGAGCGCAGGGCGGAGACCAGTACCTTGTCGGAGATCATGATCCGCGGGATGCTCCCCTGTTCGAGGGCAAGAATTCCCCGTTCCTGCAGGGTGTCCACTTCATCGGACGCGACGCTGTGCAGTGCTGCTGCCAGGGGCAGGGACCCTGCCAGCGCGACCGTTTGCACCAGTGCCAGCTGGCTGTCCGTCAGCGTGCCCAGCTGGTTGAGCACTGTTTCAGCCACACGGCCCGCGGGTGCCGCCTTGGCGCGGTCAAGAACCCAGACGCTTCCGCTGAGGCGGAGCTTGCCCGAGTCACGGTAGTCCTCGCAGCCCAGCTGGAGCAGATGGGGGTTGCCGCCGGTGGAACGGTGCAGGTGGGCGACGGCGGAACCCGAGACGGGGCCGTCCAGTGCAGCCGACATCAGTTCCGCCGTCTCCGCCAGATTCAGGGGGTCCAGATCGACCCGTGACAGGATGCCCTCGCGCCAGAGCCCGGCGAATTCGGCCGGTGCCCGGCTGAAGTCGCGGAAACAGGCCAGGAGTCCTGCCGTGCGGCTAAGGACCATTTGGCTAAGTGCCATGGCGGAGAACTCATCCAGGTCTTCCCCGTTGTCCACGGCCAGCAGGACGGCACGTCCCTGAGCACGTTCCTGGATCAACCGGGTGAGTCCGCGAAGGATCAGTACCGGGTGCGTGGCAATCTCCGGTTCCAGGTCCGAGAGGAGGAAGGTGAGGGCGCCGAAGGGGGTCCGGCCGGAGAAGGCCGATCCGCGGACATGGACCACATACGTGTCGGGGCTGCACTGGCGCAGTACGTGGTGGATCAGTGCGGTCTTGCCGCTTCCTGCTTCCCCCACCAAGATGCATCCTGCTCCTCCGCCGGATGCCAGGCGGCCGAGAATGGTGCGGGTGACGTTGCTGCGGCCCACAAAGTAGGATGGCGTCCGCTCTTCAGGGCCAGCCGTATCCGGCCTGGGAGCGCTGGCGAGGGATGCGACAGGACTCAGGGAGTTCGGCCCGGCAGCTGACTGGGGACGCACATAGGACTGGGAGAGACTGTTTTGCACGGTGAGACCCGATTCTTCCGATTGCCTGCACCCGACGGCGTTCGAGGGACACAGGCTGCGTTCTATACCTGCGGCCAGAGTAGAAGCCGGAGAAAGTACAAACACGAGTACCGTTCACCAGTCACGCGCGCCAACTACTCAGGTTCGTCCCGCATCCGGCCCGGACACCACTTGGTTTGAGGGTAAGTTGCGGCGTGTGTCTACGTAGTTTTCCCGCTGAGAGCCGCTCGAAGGTCGCTTCTGCCCGAGACACTCAACCGGGCGAAAATGCGGCCCAGATGCCAGTCAACAGTCCGGGCTGACAGATGGAACCGTTCCCCAAGCCGGGCGCTGGTCTCCCCTGCGGCGGCAAGCAGGGCAAGCTCCCGCTCAAAGTGTCCCAGCCGGGACAGGCCGTGCTCAATACTGTTGGCCGGCGACAGTTCACGGAAGGTCACGTGCTCCAGCTGCCGGGCCCGCCGCGACAAGGCGCGGCCGCCGCCGTCGGCCGCGAAACTGCGGGCAGCACCGGCAGCTTCATAGGCCAGCAGGGTGTTTGACTGCTCCAGAGCCGTTTCCCCGGCCCGGATCAGCGTTGCCGCGTCCTTCTCCAGGAGTCCGTCAGCCAGATTGCGGTAAAGGAGCCCGGGGATGCCGTTGGCCGATGACGCCGCAGCGGAAAGGTCCGCTGCCGCCGCCCGGCTGCCCCGCAGCGCTGCCGCACCGTAGCAGAGGAGGGCATCCGGGAGGTTTCCCTCAGCTCGGGCATGTCCGGCACGGGTATGAAGCTGCTCCGCCGTACGGCCGGTGCCGGCAGGGGTACTCAGGATCCGAAAGTACCGCACCGCTGTTTCAAGATATGGATCCGTGCGGTACCCGGATTCGGCGTATGCTTCCCGGTCCGGCTGCCGTCCGGGTTCCGGACCGAGGAAGTCCGAGTAGGCAGCTGCCGCGGATGCCAGCGGCAGCATGTTGTCCGGGTCGCGCGATTCCAGCTGTGCCAGGGCCGGATTCAGGAAATCCATGGCGATGTCGCCGCGGCCGGCATACGCGTGCACCAGGCCGGCGGGCAATTCGGTCCCTGCGGCGGCCCGCAGCCCTGTTCCATTTCCCGGGCGGGCAACCAGTTCGGTCATTGCCAGCGCCTGGCCCAGCTCGCCGCAGCGGATCAATAGGAAGAACAGATGGTGGAAGAGCTGTTCCCGGGTGCGCACGTCTGCCGAGATGCCTCCTGCCAGACGGGACCGAATCAGCGCCACAAGTTCCAGTGCTTCGTCAAAACGGCCGGCAGCTGCATCCTGCTGTCCCCGGCGGATACCGGCCATCAGCCTGAGGTCGGACGGAGCAGCGGGGTCGGCAAAGTCGTCCCCCAGGGACGCCGGCAAGTCCCCGAGCCTGCCGTCCAGCGAAAGGATCTCCGCCCGTGCCAGTGTTAGCCTCAGGCCGGGCCCGGGATTGGCGCCTTCGTCTTCGGGGAGCAGCCGTTCGGCCTGCTGCAGCAGGGCCGGCGGATCATCGGTTGAGTCCAGGATCCGGGCCGCTGCCAGCGCACGCTGGGTCAGGAGGCTGATGTGCCGGTCATGCGATGCCTCGCTGCCGGTTTGTGCCGCTGCAAGACACCGGTGCGCCTGTGCATGGTTTCCGATGGACCGCAGTGCGGCCGCTTCTTCCAGCACCAGAGGCAGCGGCCGCGGGGACGGAACCGCACGGGAATACCGCAGGGCGGCGTCAACGTCCCCGGTTTCGTTGGACCAGCGTGCGGCTGCCAGAGCTTCATCCGGGTCGAGGGAAACGCCCACCGAGAGGGACCAGGCGGC
Source organism: Arthrobacter sunyaminii (assembly GCF_018866305.1). Taxonomy (NCBI): domain Bacteria; kingdom Bacillati; phylum Actinomycetota; class Actinomycetes; order Micrococcales; family Micrococcaceae; genus Arthrobacter; species Arthrobacter sunyaminii. The sequence continues at coordinate 1,148,637 of NZ_CP076456.1, read as the reverse complement.
CATGCCGGCAGCAGCGTCTCCGCTCAGCAGTTGCGGATTCACGACCCGGGTTACTTCGGTCCAGAGATCCCGGCTGCGGCCGAAGGGGATTCTCGCTGCAATGGTTGCCGGCTGCAGGTTCCAGGCAAGGCGCACCGGCTGGCCCGGTCCGCCGCCAATGGTCACCAGCGATCCCTCCTCCAGTGCATCCACGGTGTGGGCCGGCAGCAGCTGCAGGAGAGTCTCCAGCGGCAGCCCGCCGCAGAGCGCAAGAATTTCCACGGCGTGCCGTTCACCGGGGGTGAAGCGGCGCAGTACTGTTTCCACGCGGTCCGGAAGCTCACCGGAATGAACCAGCGGACCGGTCCACGTCCAGTAGCCGCGTCGAAGCACCAGCGCCTTGGCCGCTTTGTGGTCCCTGCACAACAGGGCCGCCAGAAGCGGATTCCCCCTGCTTTGCTGCCACAGCTTCTCCTGCGCCAGCGTGGTCAGCGGGCCTCCGGCGGCGGCGGCGAGCAGCTCCGCGGTTTCCGGCAGGTCCATCGGTGCCAGGTCAATCCGTTTCAGGGTTCCGTCGGTCCACAGCCGCACGTAGTCCTGGTGGCAGCCGAGCAGGTCACCGCAGATGAGCAGCAGTGCCACGGTCCCCCGGCGGCACAGTTCCGACGTCACGAGGACGCCCAGATCATCAATTCCCTCGGCGTTGTCGATCACCAGGATAATTCTCCGGCCGCCGGCCAGCCGGATCAGCAGTGATTCCAACGCCCGCAGGACCTGAACCGGATTGACGAGATCCTGCGGGGGCAAATCGCTGAGCAGCCAGGCCATGGCTCCGTAGGGGGTCTGTGCTGACAGGGGGCTGCCGCGAAGGTGCACCCGAAACCCGTCCTCGCAGAGGTCCACCGCCTCCCGTGCCAGCGTGGTTTTTCCGATGCCCGGGGGGCCCAGGATAACTGCACCGGATCCATCCAAGGCGTCCCGCACAGCCATGCGGGCGCTCCCCCGGGCGTCGGCGGATCGAGACGGGACGGGTGACCGGTGGTACGGGGTACCGGCCGGGGACAGGGATCCAGGCACCCGGCCGTCCGGGGTCGCGGGGTCGCCGGGCGGACCGGACTGCAGGAGCGTGCTCATCAGGGACCTCTAAACAAGTGCGGAGTGCGGCTGGTGGGGGACCGCCGAATTTTCCGGGGGCCTCATTGGCCCCGGACAACAATTGCTCACCAAGGATCACGGCCAGATTAAGTCACGGGGCTGAACCCTGCACGGGTAAGGCATACCCGAATAGCGGTCCCTGACCGCTTGGATTTACTGCCAGGCCACATACGGAGTACTGGGTCAGGCCGAGCCGTCCCGGGCCAGAAGCTCCTGTTTCAGCTCTTCCCGCTTGCTGATTCCAAGTTTTTCGAAGGTCCGGTAGATATGTCCTTCAACTGTTCGCACGGAAAGGAAAAGCCGCTCGGCTATTTCCGCGTTACGGTAGCCCTGCATCACCAGCGCTGCGACGTCGCGTTCCCGGCGGGTCAGCAGTGGAATCCCGGCCTTGGTCCTTGACCCCGTCCCCCCACGCTGCTTGCTGAGGACCCGCTGGACGCGCTGGAGCAGAGCGTGGTCGCCTCTGGCCTTGGCAATCCGGTGCGCTGCGGCGGTGCATTGACCGGCCAGACGCTCCCAGCCCGGTTCCACGGGATCGGATCCCATCAGGAGCAGCTCATCGGCGTCGTCGTCCAGGATTGCCCGGGCGAAACGGCCCAGGACCGATGCCTGCGGTCCCTCAAAATCCTCTGCGATTTTCTGCAAACGGTTGAGCCCCTCCATGTCGCCGAGGGACAGGGACAGGAACCGCAGTTCCAGCTCAACGGAAACAAACCCGGCGTTCTCCGCCTCATCGGCGAGCTCGCTGAGCGTCTTCGCCGCCTGCCGCTCCGGGGACAGGATCGAGCGGGCTGCCGTCTCGTAGCCCTTCGCCAGTAAACGGTACGTTGCGGCTCCCCGGGGTTTACGGGAATCAGCGTCGGCAAGCAGTTCTTCAGCGAGGATCGGCTGCCCGCTCGAGGCTGCGACGAAGGCGCCAAGCCCCAGGGCGAGAGTCAGCAGTCCTTCCGAATCGCTGGTGCGCAGCCCCTCGACGGCGGCGGAGAGACGAACCATCGCCTCCTTAGTGTCGTTTGTCCGCAGGTGCGTGACGGCTTTGGTCAAATCCACGACACCGGCAACGTGGACCAGCGCGCCGAAGACCCCTGAGACGCCGATTTGGATGGTGGAGTGGATTTCATCCCACTTCCCCAGCCAGAGGAGCACCGTCAAATGGCGGTACAGAACAAACTGGTAGTAGGCCATGAAGCGGTGCCCGCCCAGGTCCAGCATCGTGACCGCATCCTGCGAAAGACTGTAGGCGGCCTGGAGCCGGCCGGTTTCGGTCAGGATCTCGGCAAGGAGGGTCTTTGCGATGAGGACCGCTTCGTCGTCGTGCGCCCGCAGCCCTGCAGCGAGGATGGTGCGGAGCTCCTCCTCGGCGGATCCGAACCTGCCCTCGAGTATCCTTCCCGTCAGATCCAGCAGCCGTCCGCCGCGGCGTGATGACAGGATGTCCGCCGCCAGCTCGCTGTCCGCGTTTTCTCCCGCGGACTCTTCGATCCGATCCACGCCGGCAAGCCAATCCGCAGCTATGGCGGACAGCCCGCCGTCATCCGTCTGCTGCAACCGAAAAAGTTCCACCCGGATCAGTATTGCCATCTTGAGCGTGGTGAGGTCCGCAGCGGCGGCACTCACTCCGTCAATCAGTTCACGGGCCGCCTCCGGTTTACCGTCCTGGAAACGGGCGCGGGCGGCCTGAACCCGCGCGGCCATGGCATACGCCGGATCCTTGACGGCGGAAGCCAGCCGAAACGCTGACGAACTGTCGAAGAGGTTGTTGGCACGGTACGCGGCTGCAACCAGACTCGAATCCGGCACATCCGCTCCACAGTCAAGGGACCATGACACCCACCGCAGCAGGTTCTCTCCCGCGTCAGCCCCGGGATCGGAGACAGTGAGCAGCCGCCGGCGCAGGCGCGCACTGCGGGCGGCGGGGACGAGCCGGCGAACAACGTCACCGTACAGCGGATGTTTCAGCTGCAGAAGCCGAACCGGATCCCCGGAAAGGACCACAAGCTTGGCTTCGGTCAGCGAGTCCACCGCGCGGTGCAGGCCCAGGCTGAACGCTGCGGCGGCCGGCAGCGGCTCCGCCAGCGCGATGATCTCCAGCGCGTCCCGTTCCTCGGTGGACAATCCTGACATCTGTGCCCGGAGCAGGTCACCCAGCCGCCCCTCCGGCGGAAGCATCTGTTCATGCAGCAGCCAGACGCCGTGCCGGAACACCAGGCTTTCGGCCCTCACAGTCTCGGCGAGAAGCGCCAGGACCAGCATGGGATTACCGCCGCTGACCCGGGCGAGGTCGGTGCTGGTGCTGGTCAGAACCGGTCCGTCAAGGACCTGGACGCAGAGCTCATGAACCTGGGCCTCGGTCAGCGGGGGCAGGTCGTGCCGGGACAGTACACCCTCCCACACCAAGTTGGACAGCCCGGCGGGAAGACCGGCGATCCGCCGGGTGAGCAGCAGGACACGTATGCGGCCGGAGGCCACCAGCTGCATCACGAGGTCCCCGGACGCCTCATCCAGCGAGTCGGCATCATCCACGATCAGCAGGGGTGCGGTGGCAGATTCGTAGCGGGCATCCGGGAACAACCGGCCCATCAGCGACCGCATCACAGCGAGCGGAGAATCGGTCTCGCGTGGATCCAAATCGGAAATGAGCGGTGCCAGTGCACCGTAGGGAACGGTTGAAAGGGAAGAACTCGTGTGGATGCGATGCACCTCCACCCGGCCCTTCAGTTTTCCGGCAACGGCCGTTGCCAGCGAACTCTTGCCTGTGCCCGCGTCAGCCACCACCACCGCTCCGTGCCCGCCCGGCCGGCGGAGACTCTCCATCACAGCCTCAAGGACCGTATCCCGGCCCACCGGCGGCCGCACGTTAAAGCCCTGTCGCACCAGTCACCCCCTGACTTCCGTACCTGTTCAGCGCTGCCCCAGAACCTCGCCAAGTTCCGAGCGCCCCGAAACGTGCAGCTTGTCGAAGATCTTACCCAGGTGCCAGTCAATGGTGCGCGGTGACAGTTTCAACGCGCCGCTAATCTCCGCCCGCGTGGCCTCTCCTGCCGCACGAAGGGCAATTTCAGCTTCAAACGGCGTCAGGGTCTTCATCCGTTCCGTGATGGTGTTGGATGCGCGGAGTTCGCGGAAGCTCAGATGTTCGAGCCTGAGCGCGTCCCGGGCATGGACCCGGTCTGCGGAGTCCGAACGGCCGTCCAGAAGCCGGAGTGCAGAACGCGCCGCTGTGTTGGCCAGAAGGACGTTGCCCAGTTCAAGGGCGGTCTCCGCCGCTTCCACCAGCAGGGCGGGGTCATTGCCGTCCATGCCGGCGCCAAAGCAGTACAACGCCCGGGCCCAGCGGCCGCTAGCTTGGGCAGCAGCCTCGGCCAGCTCGATTGCTGCTTTTGCATCTCCGTACCGCGTTGCCGCGGCCAGGCATTCCAGGGCCGGCGCCACCATTGACTGGTCCAGGCAACGGCGCGCCATGGAACGCAGTTCGACGCAAAGCCGCTGCGGTTCACCGGCCAGCACCACCTGTACACGCAGCAGCTGTGCCACTGATTCCAGCTGGGCAGTAGGCCGCCACCGATATCCGGCACTGTTTTCGGACAGACGCGCGGCCTCATCCGTGTTTTCCAGCAGAAGGTGTGCGTAGGCAGCCAGTGACTGCGCCGTCGGCAGCAGATCGATGGAATCACGCAGCTGCAGTTGGCTCATGGCCGAAGCCAGCGACCTGAGCGCCTTGTCAGCTCTTCCCGAGAGGGCATGCACCATCCCGGAAGCAATTTCACCCGAGTTGCAGCAGAAAGCACGCGGGCTCCTGCCGTCCACCAGTTCATTTGTCAGCGCCGCGGCACGCGCATACTCGCCGGCCGCGGTGAGGGCCTGAAAAACCCGGACATGCACAGTGTCCAGGATGCTTGGAATGGACACGCCGCGGACATCCTCCATCACGGCATCGAGCAGTGTCATCGCCTGGCCGGCCCGGCCGGAGAGCGCCAGGAACTGTGCCTGCAGGGCACCCGCACCGGCACGGACTACGGGCGGGAGCGCCGGATCCGACCTGATGTCCGCGAGCTCCGGCGGCACATCGGCCAGGCACCCGGAGTCAATGGCCAGGGCGCCGCGCACCATCAGCAGCAGGGCCTCTCTCTTCCGGCGAACAGGTTCCGGTTCATCCGGCAGGACCGCTGCCCGGGCCTTCTCCAGCACTTCCACCGGGTTTCCTCGTCCGAGGAGTCTCAGCAGGAGGACCTGATGGCGGAGAAGATCCGCCCACGAGTCCACGTCTGCGGGGCCTTCCGCCCCAACCAACCTCTGAAGCGACTCCAGTGCATCGCTGTACTCGCCCTGCGCCGTGAGCGCGCGCACCTCCTCCACCACCATGGCCTGGGTACGCTGCCCGGCCTCAACGGACTGGACAAATTGCAGGGCCTGGCCAAAATTCCCCGACGCCGTGGCCAGGCTGGCTGCACGCTGTGCGCTTTGCGGGTCCAAGGTGCCGTCGCATGCCAGGGTCCAGCGGCAAAAACCCGGAAGCGCCGAAGACGGCAGCAGCGCCGGATCAAGGATGGCGGACACTTCCTCCCAGAGCTCGCGGCTTCTTCCCGGGGGTATGCTTGCGGCGATTGCCTCGGCGGAGGTCTCCGGTCCAAGACGGATGGTCCCGGAGGCGGTCACTTCCAGCAGCCGCTCCTCTTCCAGCGTATCCACGGTTTCCGCGGGAACCAGCTGCAGGACAACGGACAACGGCAGCTCACCGGAGAGGGCAAGCAGTTGAATGACGGAGCGCTCCGCCGGGGGACGCCGTTTCAGCCGAACGGTCATCACTTCGGCAACCTGACCTGAAGACACCAGCGGTTCGGCCAGCACCCACACATCGTTCTGCTCCTTCAGGACTCCTTCGTCCGTCTGTTCCCTGGTGAGGAGCGTGATCAGGTGGGGGTTCCCGCCGGTATGCCGCTGCAAGGCACGGGCCGCGGCCGAGGACACCGGCCCCCGCAGGATAGCCTGCATGAGTTCACGGGTGTCATCCAGGTCAAAGGGAGCCAGGTCCACTCGGAGAAGCAGCCCTTCAGTCCAGAGTGCCTGAAACTCGGCAGCTGACCGAAACAGGCTTTCGGCCGTGGCCAGCACAGTGACAACGGAGCGCCGTACCAGTTGGGAGACCACCATGGCGGTCAGTTCGTCCAGGTGCTCCACGCCGTCCAGCAGCAGCAGAATGCGTTTTCCTGCAGCCCGTTTCAGCAACAGCTGTTCAAGTTCCTGCAGCAGGTGGGCGGGACGGGATCCCAGCCCGTCGGGAAGGTCCGAGATCAGCCAGGCCAGAGCGCCGAAAGGCGTCTTGCCGGATTCGCGGCTGCCGCGGATGGTTACCGAATAAAAAGCCGGATCGGCCGCCGCGGCATGAACCAGGACAGTCTTGCCAATGCCCACCGGTCCCACCACAACGGCACCGCCGTGGCCGGCCTGCAGCGCCTCAGCCAGCACTTCAAGCTCTTTTGCCCTGCCAATTAGCGCGCAGTGCGCTACACCAGTATCCTCAAGCAACATATTATTGTCCACGCCCCCGCGGCCCCCCACGACTATTGCAACCGCACACACCGAGTCCGGCGGCAACTAGACTGCCGGCGCCTGAATTTTCAGATCGCTGCGGAAAAAGCGGCGGTTACTGGAGCGACAGTACGCGACATGCCCTGGTTTCGTCTACATACAAAGGCATGAGTTTTGGGCGTGGCGGTTTTATTGGATCGAGACAATCAGCAAAACGGTGGACATCCCTTAAACGCAAAAACCCGGGCGGTAAACGCAAAAACCCGGGCGCCCGGCAGAAAAACTGCCGAACACCCGGATATTCTGTCAAAGGGACCGGCGCCGGGATGGGGGTGGCCCAGTCTCGGAGGCCTCCCGACGCCGGCCCCAGCTAATAGTGCCCGAAGGCATGATTCGATTCTAGGCCCGGGGTATGCCCCCAACAATGGGTGCCGGCCTGTTTGCCCTGACGGGATCAGTACCCGTTTTTGCTGGCCAACTACCTGCTTGGCCGCCCCGCACGTGCGAACACGTGCAAAGAAGACCGAACGCCCGCCGGGATTAGGCCGCTGAGTGGAATTTCTGCTGCGCCGCCGTAAGGCCCTCCGTCAGCAGCAGCTCCACGGCATCCGCCGCGTCGCCAATGAGGAACGGCAGTTCCTTGGCTTCGACTGAGGGAAAATCCTTGAGGACGTAATCCGCGGTGTCCATGCGTCCGAGCGGCCGCCCCACCCCTACGCGGACCCGGTAGTAGTCCTTTGTGCCCAGGGCGCGGCTCATGTCGCGGAGCCCGTTGTGGCCGCCTTCGCCGCCGCCGGACTTCAGTTTGATGGTGTTGAAGGGGATGTCGATCTCGTCGTGCACGGCCACTACGTGGTCTGCCGGAATATCGAAGAACTTGGCCAGCGCCGATACGGGGCCGCCGGAGAGGTTCATGTAGGTCTGGGGTTTTGCCAGGATGACGCGCGGTCCCCCAATGCCCAGCCGGCCCTCCAGGATCTGCGCCCGGGATTTGTGGGACTTGAAGTTCCCGCCCACGCGGGAGGCCAGGTCATCCAGGACCATCTGGCCAATATTGTGCCGGTTGCGGCTGTAGCCGGGCCCGGGGTTACCGAGCCCGACTACAAGCCAGGTGTTGCTGTTCACTGCGGGTACTGCTCCTTCGACAAGAACCGGACGGCTCCGTTGCGGGGAGCGGACCCCGGAGATGAATTAGACCTCTGCGTCAACTTCGGCAGCTGCAACGGCGATCTGCTCATCCGACGGCGCGCCCAGGTCCTGAACGACGGCTTCGGAGATGTTGATGATCATGGTTTCGGGATCCAGCAGCAGCTCAACGCCGGCCGGCAGTTCCAGATCCTTGGCGTAGATGTGCTCGCCGGCGACGCGGCCTTCGATGCTGACCACGATGGTTTCCGGCAGGTTGGTGGCGTCGGCCGAAACCAGAACCGTGTTGGCTTCCTGGTTGTAGACGTCGGTGCCCGGAGCCAGTTCGCCGTCAACGTGGACGCTGACCTCAACCTCAACCTTTTCGCCCTTGCGGACGGTCAGCAGGTCGATGTGCTCGATGATCTGCTTGATCGGGTCGCGCTGGATGTCCTTGGCCAGGGCCAGGTGGGATTCGCCGTCGACGTCGATTTCCAGCAGGGCGTTGGCCGTGCGGACTGCCAGGGTGGTTGCCTTGGCGGGCAGCAGGATGTGCATGACATCTTCGCCGTGGCCGTAGATGACGGCGGGGATCTGGTTGGCAACGCGTGCCTTGCGGGCCGCGCCCTTGCCGAATTCGGTGCGGACGGTTCCTGCGAGCTTCTGCTCAGACATTTCAAACTCCTGATAATGGATGTTCCGTGGTTGCCGGGACGAAGGCGCCGGTATGGGAACAGCGCTGCATCCCGCGGATCAAACGTCCGCGGATGCAGTCAGAAGTTGCCAGCCACCGTCGATAACGGAGTATTGCCCGAATGTATCCGGGCCTCTCCCTCGCCTAGGCATCGCAGTCCATCCTACCAGCAGCACGCTGCCCGTCCGAACCGCGGCCCCAAGGGAGCCGGAGGTTGAACGGGCAGCGCGGATGTTGCAGTGATTAATTTATGAAGCCGCTGTCGCGGAAGGACCTAGGCCTTGCCGTCGAAGAGGCTGGTGACGGAGCCGTCTTCGAAAACTTCCTTGATCGCCCGGGCAATCAGCGGAGCGATCGAGAGGACGGTCAGCTGGTCGAAGCGCTTGGCGGCCGGAATCGGAAGCGTGTTGGTGACCACCACTTCGCGGGCACCGGACTCGGCCAGCGTGCGGGCCGCCGGGTCGGAGAACACGGCGTGCGTCGCAGCGATGATGACGTCCTTTGCACCGGCTTCCTTCAGCACACGCACGGCGCCTGCGATGGTTCCGCCGGTGTCGATCATGTCATCGATGAGCACGCAGGTGCGGCCTTCAACCTGGCCCACAACCTGCTTGGACACAGCCTGGTTGGGCACTGTGAGGTCACGGCTCTTGTGCACGAACGCCAGCGGGGATCCGCCCAGACGTTCGGCCCACTGTTCGGCGACGCGGACGCGGCCTGTGTCCGGAGACACCACGGTGACGTTGGAAACATCCACTCGGGTGCGGATGTAATCGGCCAGCAGCGGAATGGCCATCAGGTGGTCCACGGGGCCGTCAAAGAAGCCCTGGATCTGCGAGGTGTGCAGATCAACGCTCATGATGCGGTCCGCGCCGGCGGTCTTGTACAGGTCAGCCACCAGGCGTGCCGAAATCGGTTCGCGGCCGCGGCCCTTCTTGTCCTGGCGTGCGTACGGGTAGAACGGGGACACAACGGTGATGCGCTTGGCGGAGGCGCGCTTCAGGGCGTCAACCGTGATCAGCTGTTCCATCAGCCAGTTGTTCATGGGCGCCGGGTGGGCCTGGATGACGAAGGCATCAGTGCCGCGGACGCTTTCGCCGGGACGGACATAGATCTCGCCGTTGGCGAAGTCATAGGAAGCCAGCGGCAGCAGGTCCGTGTCGAGACAGCGTGCGATTTCCTCGGCCAGTTCCGGGTGTGCACGGCCGGTGGCAAGGACAAGCTTCTTTTCACCTTGGGCGGTGATCTCGCTGCTCATTAATGATCGCTTTCTCGCGTGGGGGAATCAGTTGTTGAGGAAGAGGCTGTGGAAGCGGTGTCTGCAGCGGCGGCTGCCGCATTGGCTGCGGCGGTGCCCGGACGGTTGGTCAGCACCCAGCCGTCGAGGTTGCGCTGAGGCGCCACGTTGATGGCCAGGGAGCCGGCCGGAACGTCCTTGCGGACCACGGTTCCAGCTCCACTGTACGCGCCGTCGCCCACCGTGACGGGGGCCACATACATATTGTCGCTGCCCATCCGCACGTGTGAACCGATGGTCGTGTGGTGCTTGTTGACGCCGTCGTAGTTCACGAAAACCGAGGCGGCGCCGATGTTGGACTGCTCGCCGATGGTGGCGTCCCCCACATAGGAAAGGTGGGGAACCTTGGACCCGGCACCGATGTCCGCGTTCTTGGTTTCCACGAAGGTGCCGATCTTACCCTTGGCGCCCAGGACGGTGCCCGGTCGCAGGTAGGCGAAGGGTCCGACGTCGGCACCAGCTCCCAGGCGGGCCTCGGAACCGTGGGTGCGGACCACCTTGGCGCCCTCCCCCACCACCACGTTGGTGAGGGTGGTGTCCGGGCCGACGACGGCGTCGCACTCCACCACGGTGGAGCCGTGCAGCTGGGTGCCGGGCAGGATGGTGACGTCCTCGGCGAGCGTGACGCCGGCGTCGATCCACGTGGTGGCGGGGTCAACGACGGTGACGCCGGCCCGCATCCAGCGAACGAGGTTGCGGCGGTTGTGCTCGGCGTTCAGAGCTGCCAGCTGGACGCGGTCATTGGCGCCCTCCACCTGCCAGAAGTCATCGGTGACGACGGCGGCAACGCGGCCGCCTTTCGCCCGGGCCAGGCCGAGCACGTCGGTGAGGTACATCTCACCCTGGGAGTTGTCCGACGTGACCTCGGCCAGGGCGCTGCGCAGCACGGCAGCGTCGAACGCGTAGATGCCGGAGTTGATTTCGGTGATGGCGCGCTGGGCGTCGTCGGCGTCCTTGTGCTCCACGATGGCGGTGACGGTGCCGTCTTCAGCGCGCAGGATCCGGCCGTAGCCGGTGGGATCATCGAGCCGGGCGGTGAGCACGGTGACGGCGTTGGCGTCGATTTGGTGCACGGCCACCAGCTGCCGCAGCGTATCCGCTTCCAGCAGCGGCACGTCTCCGTAGGTCACGACGACGGTGCCCTCCAGCGGCGCGAAGGTGTCCAGTGCGTCCAGCGCCACCTGCACGGCGCGTCCGGTGCCGGGAATGTCATCCTGATCCACGATCACGGCCTGCGGGGCGGCGGCGGCAACGTGCTCTGCCACCCGGTCCCGCTCATGCCGGACCACCACTGCCAGGGCGCGGGGCGCCAGTGCCTGCGCGGCCGCCAGGGCATGGCCCACCATGGACGTTCCGCCAACGGGATGCAGGATTTTGGGTGTCCGGGACTTCATCCGGGTGCCGGCTCCGGCAGCGAGAACTATGACAGCCGCGGGTCCGCCGGTCTCGGCGCTTTCGGTGGATTTTGCATCCTGCATGGTCACGAAGTAGCGCTCCTGGGGGTGGTACGGCCTCGGGGTTTGGAGGGGCGGGCCACCGGACCTGGCCGGTGCTCCTACCGTTCCGCCCATAGGATTCGAACCTATACTCCACGGCTCCAAAGGCCGGGGTGCTGCCATTACACCAGGGCGGAAAATGTACAGGTTGCCCCGCACACAAGAGTTTAGTTTGCCATGTCTGCCGATGTCGGCGCGACTTGGGGCGGCGGAGTGTCACGCAGCGCCGCTTCCGGACACATCCGAACGCGGCCCGGAGACAAGGCTTAGACTGTGGAGGTGGCAAGAAATCCGGCTGGCGGCGCCCGCCTGCGCATGACCGGCGTGCAGCGGCGCGCACAGCTTATTGAGGTGGCCCGGGGGCTGTTTGCCCTGCGGGGGCTCGACGGAGCAACCATCGAGGACATTGCCGCTGCGGCCGGTGTCTCCAAACCGGTGGTGTATGAACACTTCGGGTCCAAAGAGGCGCTCTACACCGAGGTGGTTGAGGCCGAGTTCAACCGGCTGCTCGCCGTCATTACCGAAGCGCTGGGCGCCGACGCCGGTCCGCGGATCCTGATTGAACGTGTTGCCTATGCATTGCTGGACTATATCGAAAATCACACTGACGGTTTCCGCATCCTGGTCCGGGACGCCCCGCCGTCGCAGCCCGAAGGCACCTTTGCCACCCTGCTCTCCCGGGTCACCAGCCATGTGGAGCACATCCTCTCCAAGGAGTTCAGCAACCGCGGCCTCAGCGCCGAGGTGGGCGGCATGTACGCGCAGATGCTGGTGGGCATGGTGGCTATGACCGGCCAGTGGTGGCTGGATGCCCGCACCCCGGACAAGGCAACGGTTGCGGCGCATCTGGTCAACCTGTCCTGGAACGGCCTGACCGGGCTGCAAAAGGATCCCGAACTCCGCCACATGCGCACGGATGACCCGGTGGTCCTCACCCTCTCCGCCGTCCTGGTCCGCGACGCCGGCGGACGGATCCTGCTGGTCCGCAAGCGCGGAACCAGCAAGTTCATGCAACCGGGCGGCAAGCTGGAGCCCGGCGAATCATTCAGCGCTGCGGCGGCCCGGGAAATGCAGGAGGAACTGGGCCTCTCTGTCGCGGAATCCGAGCTGGAAGTCCTGGGCGACTGGTACGGCCCCGCCGCGAACGAGGAAAACACCTTCATTGATGCCGGGTTGTTCGCGTACACGCTGCCGGCGTCCAACGGTGATCCCTCCCGGGAACCCGCAGCCGCTGCCGAAATCGAGGAACTGCTCTGGATGGATCCGGCGCAGGCGCTGGAACGCGAGGACATTTCCCCGCTGCTGCGCGAGCACATCCTGCCGCACATGCTTGCCGGCGCCTGACCGCCGTTTTGGGCATTCCCCTCCGTTTTGGGAACTTACTGCCGGTACGCCCCGGCAGTAAATTCCCAAAACGGTTGCCTTTTTAGCCCTTTTTCGCCCCGAAGGCTAGTCGAGCTTCTCCGACGCCTCGAGCCACTGCATTTCCAGGTCCTCCTGGTCCGCTGCCAGTGACTGCAGCTTCTTGTTCAGCTCGGCCAGCTGTTCAAAGTCCGCTCCGCCGGATTTCTCCGTGGCGGCCGTCATCTGCGCGTTGACCTTTTCCACCTGCTGCTTCAGCTTGGTCATCTGCCGATCGATCCGGGTCAGGTCCTTCTTGGCGATCCGCTTCTCGGCTTCGGAAGAGCCGGAGGCCACCGCCGTCGCCACCCCGCCGCCTGAGCCGGGCCGTGAGGATCCAGCCGCTGCGGCACGCGCCGCCTGCGAGGATCCGCGGGCCGCCGTCGATGCCGAAGAGTTCGCCACCAGAGCCGCGTTGCGCAGCTCAAGGTACTGGTCCACGCCGCCGGGCAGTCCGCGCAGCTTGCCGTCGCCCAGCAGTGCCATCTGGTGGTCGGTGACGCGCTCAAGCAGGTACCGGTCGTGCGAGACCACCACGAGCGTGCCGGGCCAGCCGTCCAGGACGTCCTCCACGGCAGCCAGGGTGTCCGTGTCCAGGTCATTGGTGGGCTCATCGAGCATCAGCACGTTGGGTTCGCCCACGAGCAGGCGCAGCAGCTGCAGCCGGCGGCGCTCACCACCCGACAGTTCCTTCACCGGGGTCCACTGGCGCTGGGCGTTGAAGCCCAGCTGCTCCACCAGCTGGCCGGCGGAGAGTTCGCGGCCGCCCACGCTGAAGACCCGCTTCTCGTTCTCAATGACCTCGATGACGCGCATGTCCGCCACCTCGTCGAGTTCCTTGACTTCCTGGGTCAGCACGGCGGTCTGCACGGTGGTGCCGCGCTTCAGCCGGCCCTTCGTCGGCTCGATTTCGCCGTTGAGCAGACGCAGCAGCGTGGTCTTGCCGGCGCCGTTGATGCCCACCAGGCCGAGCCGCTCCCCCGGCGCCAGGCGCAGGGTGACGTTCTTGAACAGTTCGGTGTCGCCCAGGGTCAGGGACACTTCCTCAAGATCCAGTACGTCCTTGCCCAGGCGGGCGGTGGCCATCTTGTTCAGTGAGAGGGTGTCGCGGGGCTCGGGCACATCCGCAATGAGGTTGTTGGCCGCCTCGATGCGGAACTTGGGCTTGGCGGTGCGGGCCGGAGCGCCGCGGCGCAGCCAGGCCAGTTCCTTCTTGACCAGCTGCTGGCGCTTGCCCTCCACCACGTTGGCCATGCGGTCACGCTCGGCGCGGGCCAGCACATAGGCTGCGTAACCGCCGTCGAACGGATCAATGACGGCATCGTGGACTTCCCACGTACGGGTGCAGATTTCGTCCAGGAACCACCGGTCGTGGGTGACCACCAGCAGGCCGCCGGCGTCGGTGCGCCAGCGGTTCTTCAGGTGCTGGGCCAGCCACGCCACGCCTTCCACATCCAGGTGGTTGGTGGGCTCATCCAGCATGACGACGTCGTCGTCCCCGGTCAGGAGCTTGGCCAGCGCCACGCGGCGTTTCTGTCCGCCGGAGAGGGAGGAGACGGAGGCGTTCCAGTCCACTTCCTGGATCAGTCCGCTCATGACATCGCGGATGCGGGCGTTGGAGGCCCATTCGTAGTCCGCCGCATCGCCAACGATGGCCTGGCCTACGGTCAGGTCCCCGTCGAGCACATCGGACTGGTCCAGGTAACCCACGGTGACGTCGCGGCGGCGGGTGACGCGGCCGTCGTCGGGCGTCTGCCGCTCGGCCAGCAGGCGCATCAGGGTGGACTTGCCGTCACCGTTGCGCCCGACGACGCCAATCCGGTCCCCCTCCTCCAGGCCCAGGGAAACCCCGTCCAGGATGGTGCGGGTGCCAAAGGAAATGCTGAGGTTCTCAGCACCAAGCAGGTGTGCCAATCGGTACTACTTTCTTCCGGGGTTGGAAATGTTGGAAAAGATAAAAAACCTAGCCGGCGACGGCGGAGGCCAGCCGGGCGCCGGAAACCGGCCCCTCGACGGCGAGGGCGCGGTGGCCGGCTGCGCGCAGGGCCGCCGCAAGCTCCGCAGCCGCGGGCGCGTTCTGGGCCAAAAAGGCCACGGTGGGCCCGGAGCCGGAAACCATGCCGGCCAGTGCGCCCAGCCGCTCGCCGGCGCTCAGGACGTCCGCCAGGCCCGGCGCCAGATGCAGCGCGGCCGCCTGCAGGTCATTGGACATAACGGATGCCAGGTCCTGAGCATTCCCGGAGCGCATGGCGGCAAGGATTGCCGGGTCAACTTCCTCCGGTTCCTCTGCCTGCAGCTGGCCCTCCTCGCGGAGGGAATCCAGGGCGCCGTAGACACCCGGGGTGGACAGCCCGAAGTCGGAGGCGACGAGCACCCAGTGCAGGGGCGTCTTGGATATGGCCGGGGTCAGCCGGTCCCCCACACCCAGGCCGACGGCGGTGCCGCCGAGCAGCGAAAAGGGAACGTCAGCGCCGAGCCCGGCGGCGATGCCGGCCAGCTCTTCGCGGGAAAGATGCGTGTTCCACAGGGCGTCACAGGCGACCAGCGCCGCCGCGGCATCGGCCGAGCCTCCGCCCATGCCGCCGGCAACCGGCACCCGCTTGGTGATGTGCAGGTGCACCCCGGTGGGGTTCTCCGCGAAGGCCGCCAGTGCCTGGGCCGCGCGGACCGCGAGGTTATCCGGCCCGAGGGGAATGTCCTTCACGGGGACCTGCAGGGCACCGTCGCTGTCCACGGTGACGGTGATTCCGGGTCCCTCGGTCACCGTGGCCCGGACCTCTTCGAACAGCGAAACGGCCAGATACACGCTGGCGACGCTGTGGTAGCCGTCGGGCCGGAGCGGGCCGACGCGCAGGGATACGTTGATCTTCCCGGGGGCGCGGACGCACACGGACGCCGGGGCTGCCGTGGGGGGCTGTGCGGGTGAAAACTTCGCTGCGCTCATATCTTCCAACTTAGAGGAAGGGCGGGCCGCGCCGTTAATGCGCCCGCCGGAGCCAGCGTTAGGACGCTTCGCCGTCGGGCAGTGCTTCGGTCTCCGGTCCGGACGGATCCCCGGCGTTCGCCGGCGCCTGCGCCCCCTTGGCCTCCGCAATCCGGGCAAAGGCATGGATGTCGATGACTTCGCCCCGGGCACGCGGGTCCACCCCGGCCGCAACAAGCGCGTTTTCGGCCTGGGCCGGGCTCCCTGCCCAACCGGACAGAGCAGCGCGCAGCGTCTTGCGGCGCTGGGCAAAGGCGGCGTCGATTACGGCGAAGACCTCTTCGCGGGTGGCAGTGGTGGGCAGCGGATCGTGCCGGGTGAAGCCCACCAGCCCGGAAGCGATCTTGGGCGCGGGCCAGAACACGTTCATGCCGATCACGCCGGCCTTGCGCATGGTGGTGTACCAGGCGGCCTTCACTGACGGCACGCCGTAAACCTTGGATCCGGGGACCGCAGCCAGCCGGTCCGCAACTTCGTCCTGAACCATGACCAGACCGTGCTGCAGGGACGGGAAGCGCTCCAGCAGATGCAGCACCACGGGAACGGCCACGTTGTACGGAAGATTGGCCACCAGTGCCGTGGGCTCAACGGGAAGCTCGGTGATCCGCATGGCATCGCCGAGGACCACGTGCAGCTGGTCCGCCTTCTCGGGCCGCCATGCCTTCACCGTTGCGGGCAGCCGTCCGGCAAGCACAGGATCAATTTCGACGGCGACCACGGCCTTCGCTGCATCCAGCAGTCCCAGCGTGAGGGATCCCAGGCCGGGCCCCACCTCCAGCACGGTTTCTTCCGGTCCGACGCCGGCGGCGGCGACGATGCGCCGGATGGTGTTGCCGTCAATGACGAAGTTCTGGCCCAGGGTCTTGGTGGGGCGCACGCCCAGCTCGTCGGCCAGGGCGCGGATGTCAGTGGCACCCAGCAGCGGTTTGACCGGAGGACGGGAAGCGGAGGCGGATTCAGTCACCTAGCAATACTAGCCGAGCACCGTGTTCCTACCGATGGGGCGCTAGTCAGGCCAGTTACCCACCGCGGCGCCTGCCCGCAGGCGGAATTCATTCCTCTTCATCGTGTTTCCTTCCAGAATGGGGCACCACCCTGCCCCCGCCAAAAATCGGTCGGTAGCATTCCAGCCGAGGCACTCTTCCAGTGTCCCCCAGCCCCGGAACGGCGGTAATGACATATGGGCAAAACCTTCGGAAACCGACTTCAATTGGCGCGCACGGAACGCCTGCTGACCCAGGAAGAGTTGAGCGGCGACGTGTTCCTGGCTCGCGATGTGTCGATGCTTGAAAAGGGCCGGCGGGAGCCGTCCGGCGGGGCCATCCGGTTTCTGGCGGAACGGTTGACCGCGGTGCCGGGCTATCCGCACCCGAGGGCAGGCGGGGACAGCCGCCTCTTCCTGGAGTTCTCTGCAGCACAGGCGTGGGATGAGCGGAATTACCAGGCCGCACGAAGGTTGTCCCAGCTGGCGGCGGATGCGGCGCTGGTGGAGCAGGACCCTACCGGATGGTGGGAACTGTCCTTTATGGCGGCTGCGTGCCTGCGCCGGCTGCACGACTATCCGGCCTGCATCGCAGAGGCGGAACGGCTGGCACAGCACCCCCTGGCAGCGGAGGGGCAACCGCTGCGCCCGCAGGCTGAGGCCTTGCTGGCAACCGCCTGCCAGGGAGCCGGACGGCTGCCCGAGGCTGTCAGCCATGCCAGACGCGCACTGGACATTGGCGTGCTGCTGCGGCTGAACGCTGATCAGCTCATCGAGGTATATCAGGCACTCATCGCTGCCCTTTCCGAAAGCGGTCTGCAGGAGGAAGCGTGGGGCCACTGCCAGGCATTGCTGCTTCCGCTGCTGGAGGCAGCGTCGGATGCCCAGACGGCGGGAAAGGGGTTTTGGGCGGTGGGCAACGTCGCGTTCCGCCGGGGCGATACAGCCGCCGGCCTCCGGTACCATGCCAGAGCCGGTTTCCTCCTCAATCCCGACACGGATCTGGAAGCCTGGGCTGCGTTTAACCGCTCTTCGGCAGCCATGCGTCTTGCCGAGGGACTGCACGACACCGCTACCAGCCGGCTCATGGACCATGCCGAGACTGCCCTCTCAGTGCTGGGCGGCACCGAGGAAGACCTTCTGGAGAACCTGCACAGCAGGGGCCGGTGGCATCAGCTCTCCGGCAACCATCAATCAGCCGTGCAGATCCTTACCGATGTGTACGCCCGGCGGGCGGCGCTCTCCCCCCAGGGTGCCGCCGAGGTGGCCCTGCACCTGGGCTTGAGCCGGGCTGCCCTCGGAGAAATGAGCACTGCGGTGCAAATGCTGGAGGACAGCGCGAAGGCCTTTTTCAACGCCGGAGCCCTGGACCGGGCAGACCACGCAGCCCGGTTGGCGAGCCAGGCGCGGGCCGGAGCCCCTGTCGGGTTAACCGCGAGGACCGGAACCTGATAACAGGTTCCGGTCCTCGGGGAACTGGCAGCGCTCTGTGCCCTTAGCCCTTAGCCCGGGCGGGCACAACAGGCGGGGGAACTCCCGCCCGGTTAGAGCAGGCCCAGCTTGGCGGCGCAGGACGGCCAGTGGCCCCAGCCGCCGTTGGCGCGAAGCTTTTCTGCTACGGCAATCTGCTGATCCGGGGTGGCCCCGGCCGCGATGGGCGCGTACTGGCCGCCACCGGCACCAAGCCAGCTGGAGACACTGAACTGCAGGCCGCCGGAATAACCATTGCCGGTGTTGATGTGCCAGTCTCCGCCGGATTCACACTGGGCCAGAGCCGCCCAGGTTCCGCCGGAGGGAGCGGCGCCGCCCGGAGAGGCAGCCGGGGCCGGTGCCGCGGCCGCGGGTGCCGGTGCGGGCGGGGTTTCCTTCTTCTTGGTACCGACTGCGATCTTCGCGTCAACCGGCTGCACGGAGACGGTTTCACTCACCAGGGTCCGGCTGACCTCACGGCCGTCAACGAGTTTGATCGCGAAAACTGCGGCCTTCTCGCCCGGCGTTCCCTTGACCGTCACCTTT
The DNA here is from genome assembly GCF_018866305.1 of Arthrobacter sunyaminii. Taxonomy (NCBI): domain Bacteria; kingdom Bacillati; phylum Actinomycetota; class Actinomycetes; order Micrococcales; family Micrococcaceae; genus Arthrobacter; species Arthrobacter sunyaminii. The sequence goes on along the minus strand of NZ_CP076456.1, from coordinate 1,129,980 downwards.
TCTTCGCCCTCGTAAAGGTTGGGGTCCGGCACTTCAGCGGTTTCAAACGGCAGGGCTTCGGTGACTGTGACCTTTTCGCCGGCCGTGACGCGGGTAATCTTCAACGCCATGCCGTCCACCAGTGCGGCGGACTCAGGAGCCGAGAGGCGGTCCGTTGCCGCGAGTTCAATGCCCGCTTCGTCCAGCAGCTCCTCCACCGTCTCCGCTGTGGTGGGGCGGTTGTAGGACTTGCCGTCCATCACCATGGTGACTGTCTTCGGAGTGGAGATCGACAGCGGATCCTGAAGTCCGGAGAGGGCCGTGTCCAGGGAGGCGGACACTGCAGAGTTGGAAGCTACCCGAAGTTCCGACACCAGATCCGCAACGGTCTGGCCGGTGGTGCTTACTGTGTGGCCCTGGCCGTCCAGGGTTACGTCCACGGACTTGGCCTTGGAGACTTCAATCCGGGTTCCGTCGCTGACCTCGCTGGCCAGGTCGGGGCTCACCCGGTCTGCCTCGGTGACCTGGACATCTGCTTTTTGGAGAACTTCAGCGACTGTGCCGCCGAACGTCTTGACGTCGCTGGTCTGGCCGTCGACGCTTAGTACCACTGACTTGTTGGTGCCTACAAAGGCCACCAGCCCCAGAATGAGGGCGACCATAACAACGGCCTGCCCGGTTAGTTTTACCCCACGCCTCACGAGTGCATGTGCCACGGAATCCCAAACGTTCATAGTTTCCGGGCACGGGGATCAGGGCGCGTGGCAGCCGATGTCCCCGGGTCTCACGGGGCGACTCTGTGCGCAGGCAAGGAACCTCTGCCGCAACCAGGCACAGATGTGGCGCGGCGCTTCGGCTGAAGCGTGCGCACACCTGTTCACAGGACGGTGTGTGGTTCGATATCAGTTCCGGCGCCTTCCCCGACCCCGGCTAATAGGTCCCCACCGTAACCGAACCGTGACCTGAGGGCAAACCGAAGTTTTGGCCGGTCCAAGTGATACCTGTGCCGTACGTGGAAACTTCCCTACCGGGGCTAGGCCCATGAACCGTAGGTACGGACCGTGTTTTCCACCAACTGCGTTCCCAGTTCAGCCAGGTCCGCTCCGAGTTCTGCGGCCATGAACCGGACGGTGTAGGGCACCATGTAGCTGGCATTGGGCCGGCCGCGGAAGGGGTGCGGCGTCAGGAAGGGGGAATCGGTTTCCACGAGCAGCAGCCTCCGGTCGGCCACGGCGAGCGCCTCCCGGAGATTCCCCGCGTTCTTAAAGGTGACGGTGCCGGCAAAGGACATGCTCCAGCCATGCTCATTGCAGGTTCTGGCCAGATCCGCATCACCGGAAAAGCAGTGGAAGACCACTTTCTCCGGGGCCCCCTCTTCCAACAGCACACGGACAACGTCCGCGTGTGCGTCGCGGTCATGGATCTGCAGGGCCAGCCCCAACCGCTTGGCAATGTCGATGTGCCGGCGGAAGGAATACTGCTGCCGCTCAACGCCGTCCGGGCCGGTGCGGAAGTAATCCAGTCCGGTTTCGCCGATGCCCCGGACCCGGGGATGGCCGGCCAGTGCTTCAATTTCCTCGAGCGCCGCGTCCAGGGTCCCCTCCCCCGCCAGTACGGGGGCATCGTTGGGGTGAATGGCCACCGCTCCCAGCAGCCGCGGTTCCTCATCCAGGATCCGGACAGTGAACCGCGAAGATTCCAGATCCGTGCCTACCTGAACAGCACCCCGGACTCCCGCCGCGGCGGCGGCGTCCATGGCCGCCCCCACTTCCGCGGTGCCGGCCCCGCCGGGGGCAAAGTCCAAATGGGTATGGTTGTCAATCACGGGCACCGGCAGGGGCTCCGGCCCGGGAGGATAAGGTTTCCCGGTGCCGGACGCAAAGTCCAGATAGGCCGCAGGGATTTCGCCCGGAACATAACCACTGTCATTGCACATGTCTTTAACCCTAAGTGAGCTTGTAACCTGTATTCACATGAGGCCGCTGCCGAACCGGCGGAGGGCCTGTAGCGTCGCACACCGGATCCCCCTGGTCAGGGCACCGGAGTGCGATTTCCCGAGGCTTGGAAGGTATCCATGGACGCTCGAACTCCAGCTGCAGCCGCCGCTCCCTTTGCCGGTGATTCACCGGGAACGGAGGTTCCCGGGCCTACGGCTGGATGGAACCGGGCCGCAGGAGCGGGATACAGTGCCGACGCATTTCACACCGCGGCGTCCAGCATCCTCGCCGCAGTCAATACTGTCATTGACGGCAAGAAGGAAGCAGCCTCACTGGTCCTGACCGTGCTGCTGGCCCAGGGCCATGTCCTGCTGGAGGACGTGCCCGGCGTCGGAAAAACGCTCCTGGCCAAGACGCTCGCCCGGACCATTGACTGTTCGGTGACGCGGATCCAGTTCACCCCGGACCTGCTGCCGTCCGACGTCACCGGCGTGTCCATCTACAACCAGGACGCCCACCGGTTCGAGTTCCGCCAGGGCCCCATCTTCGCCAACATCGTGATCGGAGACGAGATCAACCGCGCTTCCGCGAAGACCCAGTCCGCGCTGCTGGAGTGCATGGAGGAGCGGCAGGTGACCGTCGACGGCGGGACCTACCGGCTGGCCGAGCCCTTCATGGTGGTGGCCACCCAGAACCCGATCGAAATGGAAGGGACCTATCCCCTGCCCGAAGCCCAGCGGGACCGGTTCATGGCCCGCATTTCCATGGGTTATCCGGACACGCGGTCCGAAATTGAGATGCTCGAAAGCCACCAGTCCACGTCGCCGCTGGACGCGGTCTCGGCAGTGGTCGACGTCGGTGAAATTGCGGCCATGACGGCCCGGGTGCGGGATATCTTTGTCTCCTCCGCCGTAAAGGAGTACACGGTTGCCATTGGCCAGGCGACCCGGGAGCATCCCCATCTGCGCCTCGGTGCCAGTCCCCGCGCCCTGCTGCAACTGCTGCGCGCCGCCAAGGCCCACGCCGCGCTGGCGGGGCGTGACTTTGTCCTGCCCGATGACATTTCCCGCCTCGCTGATCCCGTGCTGGCCCACCGCATCATCCTGGACCGCAAAGCCACCAGTTCCGGCGATACGCCGTCGGGCCTGCTCTCACACCTGCTCGCACGCGTTCCCGTTCCGCGCAGTCCCGCCGGCGAGCGCCTGAGGCGGTAGGGGCGCGGCGGGACGGCTGAGGCAGCACCACCGGTACACCACCAGCGGGAAGGCTCCATGGACTTTGCAAGCGCAGCACGGCTGCTGACGGCGCGCGGCTGGGGTCTTGTCGCGGCCGGGGCCGCCGCCCTCCTGACCGCCCACATTATGGGCCGCCGGGACGCACTCATCCTGGGCCTGTTCCTGCTCGCCCTGCCGCTGCTTTCGGCGCTGGCGCTGCGGCTGGTCAAGCCGGTGTTCCTGGTTGAACGCACCTTCAGTCCGGCCACCGTGGAGACCGGTGTCCCCGCCCGGGTGATGCTCTCGCTGCGCACTCCCCGCCCGGTCCGGCAGAGCGCCTCCATGCGCGAAGGCCTCCCGCTGCGCTTCGGACAGAGTCCGGTGTTCCGTTTTCCGGCCCGTTTTCCGGATGCCGACGGCGCCAGCACCTACGAGTACCAGCTGCGCTCCGCCCGGCGCGGCATGTTTCCGATCGGACCGGTGACGGCGGAGTTCACCGACCTATTTGGCCTCTCCCGGAGGCTGCACACCCTCGGTGCCACAGATCCGCTGGTGGTGTCCCCGGCACCCCAGGAGCTGCCGGCCGCGTCGCTGGGCGGCCCCCGGGGGACGGAGGGATCCGTTTCCAATCCCCGCCGCGGCAGCCCCAGCGAAGATGACGTCTCCACCCGCGAATACCGCGCGGGCGATCCCATGCGGCGGGTCCACTGGGCGGCGACTGCCCGTCACGGCGAACTGATGGTCCGGCAGGAGGAACCCGTCACCTCCCCCAGCGCCACGCTGCTTCTCGATTCGCGGCAGTCCTGCTTTGCGGGCGGCCTTGGAACGCCGCTGTGGACGGACCCCGCCGCCGGAAACGGGCTGTCCACCTCCGAGTCCTTTGAATGGGCGGTCACAGCATCCGTTTCAGCTGCCGCCTTCCTGCTCGACAACGGCTACTCGCTACATCTGCTGGATGCGTACGCACGGCCCGGTCTCGGCCGTTCCCCTTCCACCCCCGATCCCCTGCAGTGCGATTTCAGCGGCGCCGCAGGGCTGCAGGACATCGCAGAGGGCCTGGCAGCGCTGGAACTTGAGGCGCGGCCGTTTGAACGGCAGGCGGACACGGGCAAGGCGGCGGTCCCCGGGTCCGTGCCCGCAGCCCGGTTCCGGGGAATTCGCGCGGTCCGCGGCGCCCACAGCGCCGGCACGGCCAGCCCAAAGGGAGCGGACCCGTCACCGGCCGAAAACCGCCGCGCCTTCGGTTCCGGGCTGGCGGACACTTTGGCCCAGCGCCGACGCGGCCCCCTCGTTGCGGTTCTGGGCAGGCTCACGGCCGACGACGCCGCCCGGCTGGCTCCGGCGGCAGACTATGCCACCCTGGCCTGCGCCGTCCTGGTCACGGACCGGCTCCAGGAGGCGGGGCCGGCGCTGGCCGTCCTGCACGCCGCCGGCTGGCAAGCCGTTGCTGCTACCCCCGAATCCGATCTCGCGCGCTGCTGGGCGGCCTTCGCTTCCGCCGCCCAGCCGGTAACTTCATCCCCCGGTCGGGAGGACCGCCCATGACTGATGTGCTGTCCCGCCCCGCGGCCAACGCCCCGGCCGGGCCTCCCCCGCCGCCGCGGGCCAAGATCCGGCCGCCGTGGGAGTGGACCGCCGCCGGAGCAAGTGCCGCAGCCGTCCTGCTCTGCAGCCTCAGTCTGCACGGAGTCCTGGACGGCTGGAGCTGGTTGCCGCCGCTGACCCTCACCACGGCCGCGGTGATCGCCGCCATGGCTGCGGCACGCAGGTTCCGGTTTCCCACCGCACTGGTGCCGGCGGCAGGTCTGGCAGCGCTCGCCGTCGTCCTGACCTGGTTGTTTGCCGCCTCGACGGCGCTGCTCGGGCTGCTGCCCACCGGGGCGACGCTGGGGCGGGGCAGACAGCTGCTCACCGAAGCCCAAGCGACCATCATGAACCAGGTTCCGCCGGTGCTCGCCGACTCCGGGATCGTTTTCATTGCCTGTTTGGGCACCGGACTGATTGCACTGCTGGTGGACACACTGGCCACTACCCTGCGCATGCCTGCAGCCAGCGGCCTGGGGCTGCTGTCCCTGCTGATCGTGCCGGCCGTCCTGAAGCCGGAGAGCATCGGCGCGCTCCCCTTCATCCTTGCCGCAGCCGGATACCTGCTCATCCTGGCCACCGGGGCCTGGCAGGAGCGGCCGCACCGGCCGGGGGACGCCATGCGGCGCCCGCCGCGCAGCCAGGTGGGCACGGCGGCCGGCATCGGCGCCGGTGCCATGATCCTCGCCCTGTGCCTGCCCGCAGCGCTTCCGGGCTTTAACCAGGGCACGTTTCCGCAGGGCTCACGACTGAACATCTGGACCGGCCAATCCGGCCTCAACCCGGTGGTGGCGCTGGGCAATGACCTGCGACAGCCCTCAGCCTCCGGCCGGATCCGGTATGCCACGGATTCTCCTACTTCGCTCTATCTGCGATCTACCACTTTGGAGGACTTCTCGGGCCGGCGCTGGGCACCGGATCTTCGGGAGGACACCCGACGGCGGGGCCTGCAGGACATGTCACCGGCCGAGGTGAACGATCGGGCGCCCGCCATGTCAGTGGTAACCACACGGGTCAGCTCCGAGACCTATGTCAGTCCCTGGCTGCTCGCCCCCTACGCTCCCCAGCGCGTGTCCGGAGCCCTCGGACCGTTCAGCTGGGATCCCAAAACCATGACCGTCATCTCCGGGGACAACACGGAGCGCGGGAAGTTGGACTACGAGGTCCAAAGCTTGGCGCCCAACTTGTCCCAGGCTGACCTGCAGGGCCTGGCTCCGGCATCCAAAGACGCCGTGGACCCCGTTTTCACCTCGCTGCCCGAGGACCTGCCCGCAAGTATCCGGGACGCCGCGGCGGCTGCCACGGAGGGAACCTCCGGACCCTATGAACAGGCCATGGCCATCCAGGCCTACCTCCGCGGGCCGGCGTTCAGCTACTCGCTCGATGCTCCGGTTGAGGGCGGATACGACGGGAACGGTATTGATGTCCTTGACCGGTTCCTGCAGGAAAAATCCGGCTACTGCACTCATTTCGCCGCTGCCATGGCCGTCATGGCCAGAGAGGCCGGCATTCCCAGCCGCATGGCGCTGGGCTTCGCTCCGGGGCGGTCCACCGGTAATTCCTTCCCGGGCAACGACGGCCAGGAGCTTCGGGAGTTCGAAGTGGATTCCCGCGATGCGCACGCGTGGCCGGAACTGTATTTCGAAGGGCTGGGCTGGGTGCGGTTTGAGCCGACCCCGTCCCGGGGATCAGTGCCTGCCTACGCGGTGGAGCCCCGCTCGAACCCCACCCAGGTCCGCGACGACGAGCGGGACCTGGAAGCGGGAAACCCGGTACTTCCCGAGCCCCTTCCCGAAACCTCAACCAGCGCGGCCGCCCCTGAGGCTGCCGCCCCGCCGCAGCCGGAAGAGACCCATGCCGGGAGGTTCGCCGGAGTTGGATTTGGCCTGGCGGCAGCCGCCGGTGCACTGCTGAGCCCCTGGCTGCTGCGCCGGCGCAGGCGCAGCATCCGCCGGCGCCTCCTCGGACCCGGACAACCGGCACGCGGCCGCGCGGGTGCTTCCGGAGCCGGCGGGGCGGGGCACGGGCACAGCCTCACCGGGCCCGCAACCCTGGCCTGGGAAGAAGCGGCGGACACCGGAGTGGACTACGGCCATGTCCCGCAGAAGGCCGAATCTCCCCGCGCCTACGCCCTGCGGCTGGCGCACGAGGCCGGACTGGCGGACAACTCCGCGGCAGCGCTGGAGCGGCTTCGGGCCGCTTATGAACACGAAGTGTATGCCGCACCGGCTGCACGGCCGCAGGGCGCGTCCGGAGCAGCCCGAGACCTGCCGCCGGACCCCGGAGCAGGGCTCTGGTCCGATGTCACCGCTGTCCGGCAGGGGCTTCAGGAATCCGCCACTTGGGGCGCAAAACTGCGGGCCCGCTTCTTCCCGGCCTCCCTGGCCTCCCGGTTCCAGCGCTGACGGACAGGCTGCACTGACCGGCAGTACGGTACGGGAGACCGGGAGCCCGGACAGTCCGGGCTAGACCGCGGTGGGGTCAGCGATGCCGATGTACTGCGTGTACAGGTACTCCTCGATGCCCTCGGCGCCGCCTTCACGGCCGAGCCCGGACTGCTTTACCCCGCCAAAGGGAGCGGCGGCGTTGGAGACCACGCCCGCGTTGAGTCCGAGCATCCCGGTTTCCAGCTTCTCCCCGATCCGCAGCCCGCGGTTCAGATCCTCGGTGAAGACGTAGGCCACCAGGCCGTACTCCGTGTTGTTGGCGAGTGCCACTGCTTCATCCTCAGTGGAGAAGGTGACGATCGGGGCCACCGGACCGAAGATTTCTTCCCGCAGGATGCGCGCATCAGGAGCCACGTTCTTCAGCACGGTCGGCTGGTAGAAGTAACCCGGGCCGTCCACCGGTGCGCCGCCCACTACGGCGGAGGCGCCGCCGTCGACCGCGTCCGACACCAGGGCGTGGACCTTGTCGCGGGACTTGGCATCAATCAGCGGGCCGATCTTGGACTCGTCCTCGGTACCGCGGGCAGTGGTCATGGCGCCCACCTTCGCCGCGAACTTCTCCGCGAACTCGTCGGCAACGGACTCGTGCACAATGAAGCGGTTCGCCGCCGTGCAGGCCTCGCCCATGTTGCGCAGCTTGGCGGCCATGGCGCCGGCCACGGCCTTGTCCATGTCAGCATCCTCGAAGACCACGAACGGGGCGTTGCCGCCGAGTTCCATGGAGGTGCGCAGCACCCGGTCCGCGGCGTCGCGGATCAGGCCCTGGCCCACGGGGGTGGAGCCGGTGAAGGAGACCTTGCGCAGCCGCTCGTCCTTCATGATCGGGCCGGTGACGTCGCCTGCGGACGTAGTGGAGACCACGTTGAGGACGCCGGCCGGCAGCCCTGCCTCCATCATCACCGCTGCAAAGAGCTGGGAGGTCAGCGGGGTGAGCTTGGCGGGCTTGAGCACCATGGTGCAGCCTGCGGCAACGGCGGGGGCGATCTTGCGGGTGGCCATGGCCAGCGGGAAATTCCACGGGGTGATCAGCAGGCACGGTCCCACGGGTTTCTTGTTCACCATCAGGCGGGACTTGCCGTCCGGGGAGGTGCCGTAGCGTCCCGAGATGCGGACGGCTTCCTCGGAGAACCAGCGCAGGAACTCGGCGCCGTAGGTGACCTCGCCTCGGGCTTCGGCCAGAGGCTTGCCCATTTCCAGGGTCATCAGCAGGGCAAAGTCCTCAGCCCGCTCGGTTACCAGTTCAAAGGCGCGGCGCAGGATTTCCCCGCGTTCCCGCGGTGCGGTTTTGGCCCAGGAGTCCTGCGCGGCAGCGGCGGCGTCCATGGCGAGGGCGCCGTCCCCGGCACTGGCGTCGGCGATGCTCAGCAGCACCTTCCCGGTGGCCGGATCCTCGACGTCGAAGGTCCTGCCGCCCTCGGCATCCCTCCACTCGCCGTTGATCAACAGGCCGGTGGGGACCTGAGCCAGCAGTTCGGCTTCGCGGTCAGCAGTAATACCCATGGAATGCCTCCAAGATTCGACGTCGTTGCCCGGGCCGGAAGACCCGTCATCTGTGTTCACCGTATGCGGGTGCCGTTGCGGCTGTAAATGCGGAAGTGCACCATGGAGTTACCGTGACGCTGTGCACTTGGCCAAAGACCGGACGGCTGCAGTCCTAGCCGCGGGCGGCCAGCACCGCCGAGTACAGCTCCCGCTTGCTGATCCGGGCGTCCTCCGCGACGGTGGCCACGGCGTCCTTCAGGCGTGCGCCCTGGGCCACCAGGCCGTTGACCGCCGCAACGTGGTCTTCGGGCAGCTCGGGGGCAGCCTCGCCGGCTCCGGCGACGACGACGGCGATCTCCCCGCGCACCTCGGAGGCCTCAGCCCATTCCAGCAGTTCACGCAGCGGGGCACGGAGCACCTGCTCGTGCAGCTTGGTCAGCTCGCGGGCGACGGCGGCCCGCCGGTCTCCGCCGAACGCTGCGTCCAGCGCGCGGAGCATCGGTTCCAGACGGTGCGGCGCCTCAAAGAACACCATGGTGCGCCGTTCTCCTGCCAGCTCGGCCAGCCGTGCACTGCGTTCGCCGGCCTTGCGGGGCAGGAACCCTTCGAAACAGAACCGGTCGGTCGGCAGGCCGGAAAGCGCCAGGGCGGTCAGGACCGCGGACGGACCGGGAGCTGCGGTGACGGTGAGGCCCTCGCGGGCTGCGGCCTCCACCAGCCGGAAACCCGGATCGGAGACCGCGGGCATGCCGGCGTCGGTCACCATCAGCAGGGTGGCGCCGCCTCGCACCATCTCCAGCAGGTCCGCCGTGCGGGTGGCCTCGTTGTGCTCGTGGTAGCTGATGATCCGGCCGCTGGTGGTGATCTTCAGGGCGGACACCAGCCGGTGCAGGCGGCGGGTGTCTTCCGCGGCGATGACATCGGCGGTCTCCAGCAGCCCGATGAGCCGGTTCGTGGCGTCTCCCATATTGCCGATGGGAGTGGCGGCCAAAACGATCTGCCCGCCGCCGGTGCGGGCGGCAGCGGCGGCCGAACCGCCGTCGTTCTGCGTGTTTTGGGAGGTGCCGGGGCCGGTGGTCTGCTTGCTGGAATTCACCATCTAACCCTACGCGAGTTGGGAACATTGGACGCCCCCCGGCACCTATAGAGTGGTGCGGGTGAGCCCGACCGTGACCGAGACCCCAGCCCCCGGAGCAGCACCGCTGGTGCAGGATCCCCGCCGCGCGTACAGCGGTACCCAGCTGCGGAACCGGCTGCTGGGCTGGGCGCCGGGCACCTCGTTCACCCTGGGCGTCTGGGGCTGGATCCTGCCCCTGGTGTCCACGGTGATCGGGGCGGTGCTGCGTTTTGTCCGGCTGGACGAACCGCATTCGCTGGTATTCGACGAGACCTATTACGTCAAAGACGCTTATTCGTACCTGATCTCGGGTTATGAACGGCAGTGGCCCGAAGACGCGAACGCGTCCTTCAACGCGGGCATCCCGGGCGTGCTGCTCGCCGACCCGGAATACGTGGTGCATCCGCCCGTGGGGAAATGGATGATCGCTGCCGGGATGGCGCTTTTCGGTGCGGACAACAGTTTTGGCTGGCGTTTCGGCGCCGCGCTGACCGGCACGCTCACCGTGCTGCTGGTGGGACTCATTGCCGTCCGGCTGTTCCGCTCCCCGCTGCTGGGCGGCATCGCGGGGCTGCTGCTGGCCGTTGACGGCCACCACTTGGTGATGTCCCGCACCTCGCTGCTGGATGTTTTCCTGACGTTCTGGGTGGTGGCGGCTTTCGGCGCCCTGCTGCTGGACCGCGACGACGGGCGGCGGCGCCTGGCCCGCCGGCTGTCGGCGGCGGCCGGCGGCAGTGCACCCCCGGCAGCCGCCCTGCTGTACGGTCCGTGGCTGCTGTGGCGGCCCTGGCGACTGGCCGCCGGCGTCTGCCTCGGGTTGGCGGTGGGCACCAAGTGGTCTGCGCTGGCCTTTGTCGCCGTTTTTGGCCTGATGACCGTGCTGTGGGATGTCAACGCGCGCCGCGTCGCCGGCATCCGTGCCTGGCCAGCGGCAGGACTGCTCAAGGACGGCGTGCCGGCATTCTTCACCGTCATCCCGGCGGCAGCCCTCACCTATCTGGCCTCATGGACGGGCTGGCTGCGCTCGGCGAATGCCTACGACCGCAACTGGGCGCAGGACAACCCCTCCGAAACGTGGGGCTGGCTGCCGGACTGGCTGCGGTCGCTGGCGGAATACCACCGCAGCGCATACGCCTTCCATAACAATCTCAGCTCGGAACATGCGTACGAATCCAGTGCCTGGACCTGGCTGTTCATGGGCCGGCCCACGTCCTTTTTCTACGAATCATCAACCATGGGAGCCGGCGGCTGCACCGCGGACAGCTGCTCCACGGCCATCTCCTCCGTCGGCAACCCGGTGATCTGGTGGTCCGCTGCACTGTCCCTGCTGGTCCTGCTCTTTTGCTGGCTCGGCCGCCGGGATTGGCGCGCCGGCGCCATCCTGGCCGGAGTTGCCGCGGGCTATCTGCCCTGGTTCGCCTATCCGGAGCGCACCACGTTCTTCTTCTATTCGGTGTCCTTTGAACCGTTCCTGATCCTGGCGCTGACCTACGTGCTGGGCCTGGCCCTGGGCCGGAGTACTGATCCGCCGGCGCGCAGGAGGACAGCCGGTTTGGCGGTGGCCGTGTTCCTTCTCGCCGCGGTTCTGGTCTCCGCGTTCTTCCTGCCGGTCTGGACGGCCGAAACTATCCCGTATTCTGACTGGCGGCTGCGTATGTGGATGCCCAGCTGGATTTAGTCTCATTTACCCATGTGCGCAGCACAGAAAGAGAGGCCAACGGTGCGCGAATCCGCCACTGATTTACTGGTCCATCTCCCCGAGAAGTCGAACATCACCGACATCCTGGTGGGACTCCATGCGAAGACCCCCAACCACCCCCTGTTTTCGCTGAAGAACGGCACCGGCTGGAAGAACGTCACTGCCGACGAATTCCTGACGCAGGTCAGCGAACTGGCCAAGGGGCTGATCGGCCTCGGTGTGCGCCCCGGCGACAGCGTGGCCGTCATGTCCAAGACCTGCTACGAGTGGACCCTGGTTGACCTCGCTGTGTGGTTTGCCGGCGCGGTCACGGTGCCCATTTACGAAACGTCCTCCCCCTCCCAGGTGGAGTGGATCATCCAGGATTCCGGCGCCGCACACGTCTTCGTCGAAGATGCGCGGAAAGCGGCGGTGGTATCCGCCGCAGTGGCCTCGGGAGACCTCGACATTGCGCTGTGGCAGATGAAGGCCGACGGCGGCGAGGGAACGTTTGAGGAGCTCATCGCCGCGGGCGCTTCGGTGGACGATGACCGGCTGGAAACCGCCCGGACCACCGCAAACCTGGAATCCGTGGCCTCCATGGTTTACACCTCCGGCACCACCGGCCGTCCCAAGGGCTGCGAAATCACGCACGGCAACTTTGCGCTGTTCGGCGTCAACATTGTGGAGTTCCTGCCGGAAATGCTCAAGCACAAGGACGTCAGCACGCTGATGTTCCTGCCGCTGGCCCATGTACTGGCACGCGCCGTGCAGGTGGGCTGCCTTGCCGCCGGGGTGCGCGTAGGCCACTCCGGCAGCGCCGCGGACCTCATGGGCGACCTGAAGTCCTTCCAGCCGACCTTCCTGCTCGCCGTGCCCCGGATCTTCGAAAAGATCTATGCAGGAGCGCAGCAGTCCGCGGAGGCCGCCGGCAAGGGCAAGCTGTTCACCGCCGCAGCGGACACCGCCGTCGCCTATTCCACCGCACTGGATGCCGCAGCCCGCGGCGGCAAGGGACCCTCCCTTGCGCTGAAGGCACGCCACAAGTTCTTCGACAAGACCCTCTACCCGAAGGTCCGCAACGTCTTTGGCGGCAAGCTGACCCACGCCATCAGCGGTGCGTCCGCGCTGAGCCCGCAACTGGCTCACTTCTTCCGCGGTGCCGGGGTCATGGTCCTCGAGGGCTACGGCCTGACGGAAACAACGGCTCCGGCCACCGTGAACACCGTCCCGCTGGCCCGGGTCGGTTCGGTGGGCCTGGCGCTGCCGGGCAGCAGGATCCGGATTGCGGACGACGGCGAGGTCCTGATCGCCGGGGCCGGCGTCTTCAAGGGCTACCACAACAACCCCGAGGCCAACGCTGCCGCCTTCAGCGGCGAATGGTTCCATTCCGGGGACACGGGTTCCCTGGACGACGACGGTTTCCTGACCATCACCGGCCGGAAAAAGGACATCCTCGTAACCGCCGGCGGCAAGAACATTGCCCCCGGACCGATGGAGGAGAAAATCCGTGAGCACCGTTTGGTGTCACAGGCAATCGTGGTGGGCGAAGGCCGGCCGTTTGTGTCAGCGCTGCTGACCCTGGACGACGAGGCGCTGGCGGCCTGGGGCCGCGAGAACGGCGTGTCGGCGGTTGCCGCTACGGCTGCCGATGACCCCCGGGTCCGCGCCTCGCTGCAGGAAGCCGTGGATGCGGCCAACGCAACGGTTTCCCAGGCCGAGCAGATCCGTAAGTTCACCGTTTTGCCGCAGGACTTCTCGCTCGAGTCCGGTCACCTGACGGCAACCCTGAAACTGCGGCGCAATGCCGTGATTGCGGATTACTCTGCCGAGGTGGAGAAGCTTTACCAGAAGTAAGCCTGCACGCCGCTCACCAAAAAAGCTGCACGCCTCCGGAAGGAGACGTGCAGCTTTTTTATTCGGTGTCCGAAGTACCGCCGGTCTGCTAAACCGCTTCCAGCGACTCGAGGTAGCGGCGGCGGGCCTCTTCCTGCTTGCGGCGGGAGCGTTCCCGGCGGGCCTTGGTGGGCCAGGCTGCGATCAGCACCACGATGCAGGTCAGCAGCACCAGTCCGGCAATGGCGATGCCGGCGTCCATCCAGAACTGGGCGGGGAAGAGGCGGATCAGGGTGTCATCCATGCGGAACGTCCAGTTGCCGTTGGCAAAGAAGATGGTGTGCACCTGGGTGAAGAAGCTTTCCCAGCCCAGCACGGCCGTCACAATCAGCGCACCGACCAGGACCAGCGTCACCACTGAACCGGAGAACAGTGCACGCCGGATTCCGCCGGGGCTGCGCTTCGCCAGGTAGATGCAGGCCAAAAGACTCAGCACCGCCATGGCGAGGGCCGTCACGAAGGCAACGGTCAACACGGTTTTGACGTCCGCCATATGGCTGACTTCGCTTTCCAGATACAGCGGTTCACCGCTGGCCATCACCAGGTCACCGAGGTAGCGGGCACCGGAGAAGTTCAGCAGATAGTCCACGGCATAGGAGCCGTATGTCATGCGGTCATCCGTGGAGAAACCGTAGCTGTCGGCAGGGAACCCCGGCCGGTGGTACTCGACCCAGAGGAACAGCGGGGTGGCCACCGCCCGGATGGCTGCCGCCAGCAGCATCACCGGGAAGAACACCGCAATCATGACCTGCAGGATGCGGGCCAGCACGGGCTTGGCCGCTCCGGCACGTTCGCGTTCCTCGGCCCGGCGCCGGATTTCCTCTTCGGAGATCTCGTCTTCGGCCGGACGGTCCGCCTGTGCGGCCGTGTTGTTGCTGTCAGCACTGTTGCTTTCCCCGCTGCCGGTCCCGGCAGCGGCGGCTCCCGCAACAGGAATGGCGGCTGTGGCAGTGGTAAAGGCGGTGCTTCCGGACGCAGTCTCCTGAACCGGCGCAGTCTCCTGGTCCGGCACAGTCTCCTGAACCGACGCAGTCTCCTGGGTCAAGGCGGGATCCTGGTCCGGCACCGTCTCCTGGTCCGGCACCGTATCCGAAACCGGTTCTGTCGCCGATTCCTTTGCTGCGGCGCTGTCATCGAGGTGCGGGGCCGAAGCACCGGCGCTGACGGGGGTGGTCTCCGGCGACTCGTCCGGGTCTGTGTCACTGGCCGGAGCGGGGGAGCTGTCCTGTGCCGTGTTGTTCCCGGCGGAGGGCACCTCGGCGTCGATGCGGCCCGCCTGTTCCCGCTCCTCATCGCTGAGGTCCCCGTAACCGCTGACGTTGGGCATGGTGCTTGCCCGCCGCATCGGCAGGGTGCTGCGCTGGGCGAGGGAAGGATGGCCGCCAGGGACAACGTTGGCGCTGGGAGTTCCTGCCGCCTCGGCAAAGGCAGCTTCCCAGTCATCATGATCGAGTCCGGCATCGTGCTGGTCCGGTTCGGAATCCCGGGATGCGGGAGAACCTGCGGCGTCAGCGGCACCCGTTGCACCGCCGTCGGGCGCAGCGTCTGCATCCGTACCGGCCGCGTGGTCGCCGCTCACGATGGTCTCGCTGGCGTCACTGAGCCGGCTGCTCTCCTCGGCGGCCTGATCAGTGCGGTGCTTCTCGGGTTCGGCGGAGCCTCCGGGCGTGGGGTGTTGCTGGGGGGTATCGTCCTGGCTTGCCACTACTTCCTCTTTCACTTCCCTGGCCTGTTGGTTCTGGCCTGTTTGCGGATACCGATGGACTTTTGCGGTTCCATTCTTCTTCGACCCTACCGGGCAGGCACGTAAGGAACGGCGCCGCCACCCCGGGTTCAGGGAGACTCAATCCGACTGTTACCTTCGGACCGCCGGAGCGCAGGACCCGGTCAGGCGGTCCGCAGTACGTCACCGCTGTCGCGCCGGGACAAATCGCCGCGGTGACCCATCCGGTAGGCCCGGCCGCCCAAGACCAGCGTGTACGCCCAGTAGGCGCAGAACAGGACAGCTCCGATACCGATCCGCAGCCAGGCGGGCAGCGGCGACGCCGTCACGAAGCCCTCGACCAAACCGGAAAGGAACAACACGATGACCAGGCCCAGGGCCACGGTGAACAGCGAGCGCCCTTCCGCCGCCACGGACACCGCGCGGGTGCGCCGTCCCGGAGCAACCCAGGCCCAGAAAATCCTCAGTCCCGCGGCCACCGCGATGAAAACGGCCGTCAGCTCCATGAGTCCGTGGGGCAGGATGTAGCTGAAAAAGACGTCCAGTTTCCCGTACGCGGCCATAGTCCCTGCGGCTATGCCAACGTTCAGGGCATTTTGGTACAGGATGAACGGTCCCCAAATGCCGGTGATGCCGAACGCGACAGCCTGCAGGGCAATCCAGGCGTTGTTGGTCCAGACCTGTCCCGCGAAGGAGGCAGCCGGGTTCTCCGAGTAGTAACCGGCGAAGTCCTCTTCAACATACCGCCGGACTTCCGCATCAGAGCCCAGGGCCGCGGCAATGACTCCGGGGGTGTTCGCTGCCCAGATTCCAAAAAGCCAGGACACTGCAATGAACGCCGCTCCCACGGCAACGGTCAGCCAGCGGACACGGTAAAAGCCGGCAGGCAGTGCAACCACGAAAAAGTACGCCAGGTCCTCGGCAACGTTGGACCGTGCGCCGGTGAATCGGGTTCGTGCCCGGGACAGGCGCGTGGACAGCGCAGCTGAGAGCGCGCCTTCCGGAGCCACCGAGCGGACCATGGACAGGTGTGCCGAGGCCCGCTGGTAGAGGCGCAGCAGCTCATCGGCTTCCTCCCCGCTGAGCCGGCGCCGGGCGGCAAGCTCATCCAGCCGCAACCAGTCAGGGGCATGCACTGCGCTGAACGCTTCCATATCCACGGTTACACCCTAGCGCTGGGTACAGTGGAGTACCCAGCACCAGTATTCGGACGAGAGGACCGCCCGTGAGCTCCATCGTCACCGGAGAGGCCGTTGTCCTGGAACTGCGTCCGGCATCCTTCGCGGCACGAGCCCTGAGCTCCATCATCGATGTGACGGCCCAGTTCGTTGTCCTTCTCGGGCTGCTGCTGCTCTTCGGCCAAACCCTGGGCGAGTCCGTTGATCCCGCTCTGGGACAGGCACTGATCCTGGCGATCGTGGTCCTGGTCCTGATCGGCGTGCCCGTGACGGTGGAAACGCTGACCCGCGGCAAGTCGCTGGGACGCCTGGCCATGGGACTGCGGATAGTGCGCGACGACGGCGGGGCGGTGCGCTTCCGCCACTGCTTCATCCGCGGCATGGCTGCGGTCCTGGAAATCTACATGTCCGCGGGATCGGTGGCGTTCATCGCGGCCATGTTCAACGAGAGGTCCAAACGGCTCGGGGACATGATGGCCGGAACGTACGCGATGAGGGAACGGGTCACCGCTCCCCCGCCAGCTCAGGTTCAGATGCCGCCGTGGCTGCGCGGCTGGGCGCATCTGGCGGACATGGGACGCTTTCCCGACGCCCTGTCCCGCAGGGTGTCCCGCTTCCTGTCCCAGGCCTCCCGGCTCTCAGCCCCGGCACGCGCCGCCCGCGCCGCAGAACTGGCCGACGAGGTCTCGGCCTTCGTTTCCCCCCAGCCCCCGCCCGGCACCCGGGCCGAGGACTTCCTCAGCGCCGTGACGGCTGAGCGCCGGGACCGCGATTATGCCCGGATGTCCAGGCAGCGCGAACAGACCGAACGGGTGGCCCGGCGGCTGCACCGGCTGCCGTTCGAGCAGTAGGATTCTTCCGGCATCCTGCCGGCAGAGTGCTCCACCGGGCAGGTTGGGTTACTGCTTGGGCTGGCTGACCCACTCGGCCCACGGCAGGTTCCAGTCCCCAAACCCGTCCCACACGAACATGGGTCCGTAGCCGGTGTTCAGCACCTGGACCACGTCACCGGCGTCGAAATTGTCGTAGATGTATTTGGCGCCCTCGGGACTCATGCCGATGCAGCCGTGCGAAACATTGGACACGCCCAGCACCGGCTGGGCGGACGGCAGGGCTTCGTGGATGAAAGCGCCGCCGTTGGAGATGCGGGAGGCGTTGTGGGCGGTGACCGGCTCGTAATAGTGTTCGTCGCCGGGCTTCAAACCAATGGATTCCGCGCGGAACGGGATGGACTCATGCTGGTCCATGATCACGTGGTAGCCGATAGTGGACGGCCAGTCCTCGGTGCCCAGCGTAACCGGGAAGGTCCTGGTGAGCTGCCCGTCGATGTACACACGCATCATCTTGTCCGCGTTGTCCACCACGGCCAGCCGGTTGTTGTGGGTGCTGAAGCTGGCGGTCTCATTGAAGTTGCCGATCATGCCGTTGCCGAAGTCCACGCCGAGCAGCTTCATGTCCACGGTGATGGTGCTCTGCGGAGCCCAAAATTCTTCGGCCCGGTAACGGACTTTGGTGTCGCTGATCCAGTAGAAGGCCCCTACCTGGCCGGAGGTGGAGGTGACCGTGATGGCCTTTTCCACGGCCTGCTTGTTCAGGACCGGTTCGCTGAAGCTGAGCTCCAGCGGCTGGCCGGTGCCCACCACTGATCCGGACTGCGGGTACATGACCGCGTTGGCCTCATTGGCGGTGGAGACGGTGGTGAACTTCCGGGTTTGGGTACTGGTGTCGCCGTTGGCATCGGCGAGGGTGAAGGTCAGGGCATAGGGCGTGTTGAAGGCCAGGGTCCCCGTGGCAGTCCACGTGGTTCCGTCGGCGCTGAGTTCGCCGGGGACCGGTTCGCCGCCGGAAACCGGAGCCAGCTTTGCTGATTCCACGGTCCCCTGCTCCACGGTAATGGCCGGCACGGAGATCGGGTTCACTTCCACCGCGTCCGCCTCCGGAGTGACAACGGCCACCGGCTCGGGAACGGCAGGCTTGGATTCCGCGGCCTTTGAGGCCTGCCCGGATGCTCCCGACCCGCTGCTTTGGACGTCTTCAGCGACGAACGAACACGACGTGAGCGCACCGCCTCCGCCCAGAAGAAGCGTCCCTGCGAGCAAGGGACCGATGATCCAGCTCCTGCGCTTTGTTGTGCCCTGTGCCATAACTGCTAACCAATGCTTCCCGGTGCTCTTGACAGATGTTGGAGCGACCATAGCTCCCCCTGCGTCATTTTACGGTAAGGGCGGCGTTAACGGTGCCACATCGTTGCCTGTCCTGACCCGGCGCGGCACCGGAGCTTAGTAGCGGTAATGGTCGGACTTAAACGGTCCCGCCACGTCCACGCCCAGGTATTCCGCCTGGCTCTTGCTCAATTCAGTGAGTTCGACGCCGAGAGCATCCAGATGCAGGCGCGCAACCTTTTCGTCCAGCACCTTGGGCAGCACGTACACCTGGTTGGCGTAGCCGCCGTCCCGAGGTGACTTGCCGTGCTTGGTGAACAACTCGATCTGCGCGATGGTCTGGTTGGCGAAGGAATTGCTCATAACAAAGGAGGGGTGGCCGGTGGCATTGCCCAGATTCAGCAGGCGGCCCTCGGAAAGCACAATGATGCTGCGCTGCTCGCCGGTGCCCCCGTCAAACACCCATTCGTGCACCTGCGGCTTGATTTCCACCTTGCGGATCCCGGGGGTCCTGGCCAGGCCGGCCATGTCAATCTCATTGTCGAAGTGGCCCACGTTGCCCACGATCGCCTGGTGCTTCATCTTGGCCATGTGGGAGGCCATGATGATGTCCTTGTTGCCAGTGGCGGTGATGAAGATATCGCCCTGGTCCAGGACGGATTCCAGCTTCGCCACCTGGTAGCCGTCCATCGCGGCCTGCAGCGCGCAGATCGGGTCGATCTCCGTCACGATCACGCGCGCGCCCTGCCCGCGCAGGGCCTCGGCGGCACCCTTGCCGACGTCGCCGTAGCCGCAGATCACAGCCACCTTCCCGCCGATCAGGGTGTCGGTGGCGCGGTTCAGTCCGTCCGGCAGCGAGTGGCGGATGCCGTACTTGTTGTCGAACTTGGATTTGGTGACCGAGTCATTGACGTTGATGGCCGGGAACAGCAGCTTGTCTTCAGCGGCCAGCTGGTACAGGCGCAGGACGCCGGTGGTGGTTTCCTCCGTCACGCCGCGGATGCCTTTGGCGGTTTCGGTCCATTTGCCCGGGTTTTCGGCCAGGGAGCGGCGGAGCATGTCAAGGATGACCGTGTACTCGTAGGAGTAGTCGGCGTCGCCCTCCCGGGGGTTCTCCGGCACCGCACCTGCGGCCTCGAACTCCACGCCCTTATGCAGCAGCAGCGTGGCATCGCCGCCGTCGTCCAAGATCATGTTGGGTCCGCCGGAACCCTCCGGCCAGGTGAGGATCTGCTGCGCGGTCCACCAGTACTCTTCCAAGGACTCGTTCTTCCAGGCGAAAACGGGGACACCTGCCGGGTCCTGGGGGGTGCCGTTTCCCACCACGACTGCCGCGGCCGCTTCATCCTGGGTGGAGAAAATGTTGCAGGAAGCCCAGCGGACTTCGGCGCCCAGCGCGGTGAGCGTTTCGATCAGTACTGCTGTCTGCACCGTCATGTGCAGGGAACCGGCAATGCGGGCGCCTGCCAGCGGCTGGCTGGGGCCGTATTCACGGCGCAGGGCCATCAGTCCGGGCATTTCGTGTTCGGCCAGGCGAATCTGGTGGCGGCCGGCTTCAGCGAGGGACAGGTCGGCGACTTTAAACTCGATGCTCACGCGGTGGAATCCTCACTCTGAAGTGTCGGAAGCTTAGCCGTCCCGCACTGCCGAGGGGGCCAGTAATACGGGGATGCCTTCCTCCAGGACGTAATGGACGAGATTACCGCTGGCATCGGGGGCAGTCGAGACCAGTCCCGTTTCATCCTGCTCCAGCGCGGAGCCGGTCACGGGACAGCGCAAAACCGCCATCAGATCGGCAGTGAGTTTAACCATGGATTGCAGCACTTCCTTGGGATACGTCGATGCCGTGCCTGAGAGTAAGAACGCGGCGCTGGCCCCCAGACTATCCCTTTAGGATGCGGCAGTGCAGGTGTCAGACCTCTTCGCGCAGGACCCGCAGGTGGGAGCGCCGGGCGCCGGGGGTCTCTGCCGGGGGTTCCAGGGCGTGCTTGCCGGCGCGCTTGGGTGCCTCCGCTGCAGGCTTTTCGGCGGCTTCCCGCACGGCATCCACGAGTGCGGACAGATCGTCGCGGCTGGGAGTGCGCGGCTGTCCGGCGAGATCCAGGCGGACCACTTCCCATCCCAGCGGCACCGTCAGCCGGGCGGCGTGAGCGTTGCACAAATCGTAACAATGGGGTTCGGCGTACGTTGCCAGCGGTCCCAGCACCGCGGTGGAATCGGCGTACACATACGTCAGGGTGGCAACAGCTGCCTCTCGGCACGCTGATCTTGAGCACAGTCGTAAGGATTCCACGGAGGATCACTTTACCTGCCGGAGGCACCCGCAGCGGGCAGGCTCGCCGGGAAGACGAGGTCCCATTAACAGTGCCTCCCGGCGGGTACAGCCGTTACAGTACTTGTATGTCCACCGGACCAACTCTCAGGGTGTATCTCGGCCCCGGCGAAGAGCCGTCCGGAAACGGGCCGGCTGATGCCGTTTCCTCCGGGGCGGCTAACCCGCGCCCATTTCGGAGCCGACGCCGAAACCGGCATGGACGCGGCTTGCGCGGTGAGCTTATTCCGGCGCATTTGGCCGGTTTCCGCTCCCGTTCGGAGCGCTTCGACACCTGGGTGCTGGAGTCCGCGCAGCGCCTGGAACGGCTGTGGGGCGAGAGCATCCAGTCCTATCAGTTTGTGGTGCAGGACATCCCCCCGGGACTCGAAGAACTGGCAGCTACCCGCGGGAACATTCCGTTCGGTGCAGGCACGCCCGCAGCGGGACCAAAGCCGGCCGTCATCACGGTCTACCGGCATCCGATCGAATCCGCAGCCCGGGGCCTGGTGCCGGTCAGCGAACTGATCCACGACGTCGTGGTGGAACAGCTGGCCACACTCATTGGCATGGATCCCGAAACCGTGGACCCCACCTACGGCCGTTTCCGCCCGCTGTAGCCGGCACCGGGCGCCCGCAGGGCACCGGCAGGGCACCAGCCAGGCTTAGTAGCCCAGGCTCACCGGAACCGAGGTGCCGCCGATGTTCCCCTTGGGCAGCGGCAGCACCGAAACGCCGTCGTCCTTACCCGTGAGGACCTGGGCACCGTACACCGGCTCGCCGGTGGTGCTGATCAGCACTGCCGCAAGACCTGACCCGACGCTCTGCGCCGGGATGGTGACCGTGGACCCCTCCGGCACCGAGACAATCTGCTCCTCGGTGAGGCTGCCGTCCCTCGCGACGCCGGTCAGCCGCACTTCAGCCGCACCGGCCGGGGCAGCAAAACTCAGCACGGATGTGATGTCCGCGGGCAGCACCGCCAAATGTTCATTGCCCAGGCGCTCTCCCGACGGCGCGACGGCCAGGTCCACCGGCGCGTCAGGCTTGCTGCCCCGGCTGGACACGGTGCCGGCAACCACCGACACATCGGCTGTAACCTCCACCGAGTATGTGCCTTCGGGCAGCGAGTCCAGGGGAAGCTGCCCCACGCTGCCGGCAGGAACGGTGAAGACTCCCCCGCCCGGCAGGGAAACGTCTCCGTCCTTGCCCAGGATCCGCACCGACACCACACCGTTGGTGCTGCCGGGAACGGCCACCTGGAGCACCGGGGCCGCTGATTCATACCCGCGCTTGGCGGTCAGCGCCTTGGTGGCTGCGGGGCTCTGGATGCGGACACCGCTGATGACCTGCTGCGGCGACGCCGCGGCTGACGGCTGGATCAGTTCCACGCCTCCGGGTGTCAGTCCCCGCAGGAGGCTCTGCTGCACCATTGCCGTGACCGGTCCGCCGGAACTGCGCACCCGGACCGCCAATCCGGGGTCATTCGCCGCCAGGCCGGCCAGGACAATTGCTTTGGTTGCGCCGGGCGGCACCAGGATCCCGCGCGTGCCGGTCCCTTCCACCCGCCCCTTGGAACCGTAAAGCTCCAGGTCCACCGTGGCTGCGCTTTCCGACGGATTGGTGAGGCGCAGCACCGCGGTGGCACCCACCGTGGTTCGTGCCCCCAGAATCCACATGTCGTTGCCCGGAGCCTGGCAGTTTGCCGCGGCGAGACCCGCAAGGTCACCGTCCTCGGCGGAGAAGCCCACCACGGCATTGGCCGTGGCCTGCAGGGTGCCCGAGGGCTCGGCGCTGAGGACCGTGGCCTCAGTGACGTTCTCATTAGCCAGCACGCCCGCGCTCCTCACGCCGGCCAGTGGCTGCTCTTTCGGAGCACCGTCTGCAATGGCTTTCAGCACGCTCATCCCGTCAGCTTTCAGCAGCGACGACGCCGGAACGGGATTCCCCGCGCCACTCAGCACCACCGCGCTGAGGCTGGTCGTGGCGGATTCGGATACCGGGCTGAACTGGGGATCGGTTCCCGCAACGGCACCGGACAGCAGCCGCAGCGGCTCCGGGCAGACAGCGGTAAGCGGTCCTGCCGGTACGTCAGCCGCGGCAATCTCCACGGATCTTCCCGCATTGCCGGATTCAACGGCTTCGGAACCTGCCACCACGGCCGTTGCCGCAGCAAGGATCAGCACGGCAGACCCCGCCGTGACAGCCTGGCGGCGGCGCCGCTGCCGCCGCACCCGGACCTCGGCCCGGCCAGCCGGAAGCGGGCCGGACTTTGACGGCTCCGCACCAGCGGCAACCGGAGAACCAGCCTCGGCGGCAGCATCCCCGGCTGCCCGCTTCCGCGCCCGGCGGTCCGGGGATTCCTTCTTGCCGCTCATCAGCGCTGCCCTTCCGTTGCGCCGGATTTCCCCGAGGCATTGAGTTCCTCTGTCCGCACCGGCGCACCGGCGCCGACCGTTGCGGTCCTGGACGGTTCCGCCGGCACCGCAGCGGCACCGGAATCTGCAGTTGCGCTGCCTCCTGCAGTACTGCCCCCGTCCGCCGGATCAACCGGTCCGCTACGCCGCGGAAGCTGCCGGCCGGGCAGCCGGACCGCACCCCTGCGGGAGCGTGTGGGCAGGGCCAGCAGCACCGTCAGCGCAATAACCAGGACTTGAGCTGCCCCAAGCCAGGGTTCCCACACCGTGTCATACCGGATTTCCAGGTCCCCGCCGTCGGCAGGAAGCGTCCAGGCCTGTGCCCAGCTGTCCGCCGTTGCTGCAAGCGGCACACCGTTCAGGGTTGCCTGCCAGCCCGGGTCCGAGCGTTCAGCCAGGACAAGAGTGCGGCCTTGCGCTCCTGCGGGGATGGCGGTACGAACGTCTGTGGCCCCGGACTGAACCACGGATTCCACGGAGCCGTCGCCGGCCAGGATGCGGACCCGGGCGGTGTCCTCGGAAAGCTCCTCGGTCCCCTGCTCATCAAGCTGGCCGACAACCCGCCACAGCCAGCCCGAACCGGTTTGCCCCACCGCCGCGAGGCCCGGAACGGAATCCATCTTCCCCGCCAGCAGTTCCGCGGACGTGTCGGATTGTTGAAGGACCACGTAGCCAACACCAAGCCGGGCCAGCTCCGCACGCGGATCCACTCCGGTCCCGACGGTAATAATGGCCACGGCACGGCGCACGTCTGCCGCGGCGTCGTCGTCGGCCGCGAGTTCCTCGGCATTGACCGCACCCGTGATCGTGCGGGCTGCGTAAATGGCGGACATGCCGTCCATGGTGGTGCCGCCGTGGCGCATCAGCGCCGCGGTGACGTCGTCGTTGGCGTCTGTGCGCAGCACCAGGGTGCGGGTGCGCTCGTCGCTGCTGCCCTTGTCCGCTGCGGTGGCGGGCAGCGTGCGTTCTGCTGCCGGGGCTACCAGGGGCTGCGCTCCGTGCACGCCGTTGGTGCCTTCGGCGGTGGTGGAGCCCGTGGCCAGGGGAATGCTCCACAGGGCCAGGCCCGCCGCAGGCCCCAGGGCAAGGAGGATTCCCAGCAGGACGGCTACCGGACGGCCGGCCTGCCGGGGACGTCCGCCCGCGGCATGGTCCGGGGCTGCCCGGCGGTTAAGCAGGGTGTTTCCCGCCAGCAGCGCCGCACACAGCTGCAGGAAGACTGCGGCTGAAACCAGCGGACCGGGGAACGGCGTCACGAGTCCGTCCGGAGCTGCACCCGTGGCGACGAATGCCGAGAGCCAGCTAAGGACAAGCGCGGCGAGGCTCAGGATCCAGGCCAGGCGGGCCAGCGCAGTGCGGGGACCGGCGAAAAGAGCGGCAACGGACAGCAGCAGCACCGGGCCGCCAATGACCAGGGCCAGCACCAGCGGCCAAGGACCGGCCGGCAGGAAGTCCAGCAGGGGAAGTCCCCCGTTGACGTCAAAAGTGAGGGGGAAGCCGAGCAGCTGCTGCCACAGTGCGGCCGGATCGAAGCCCAGCGGAACCCCGGGGTCCGCGGCAAGCGCACGCGGACGGTCCAGGGTGGAGACCACCACCGGCAGGAGCAGCGCAGCCGCCGGGATCAGGGACCACCACAGCGTGCGGGCACGGCGGCCCACCCGCAGGGAGACCAGCAGCACCGCAAACGCGGCCAGCACAAACAGCGTGGGCGCGGACGCCGTGACAACGGCCAGCAGCAGCCCGGCGGCACCGGCAGCGGCCCAGCTGGATTCCTTGCCGGTCCATTGCACCGGCGTGCCCTGAAGAATCAGCCGGTCGTTGACGTTGCGCGGCGCCGTTCCCACGGCCCGCAGCATGGCCAGCACCAGCAGCGGCAGCAGGATGTGCGCAATCAGCGCTCCGAGCCGGCCTTCACCCAGCGCCACCTGGAGCGCGGGTGTGCTGCCCCAGAATAGTGCGGCCCAAAAACGCAGGCCCCGGTGACGGGTCAGTGCACCGGCGGCGAACCAGGCGCTGAGCCCGGCGAGCGGCATGGCCGTCAGCACCAGGGTGACGACGGCGATGTTGGTGTTTCCGAGTCCGGCGGCACCGAGCAGCCAGAGGACATAGTCGAAGGGATCGCCGTGGCCCGGGTAACCGGAGCCCAGATCGATCCACCAGGACGAAGCATTGGACCAAATCTCACCCAGGCTTCCGGAGAGCGGCAGCAGGGACCCGCCGGCCAGCGCGGACGCTCCGATGAAGCGGTGAAGCCCGGCCAGTGAAGCGACGAGCAGCAGCAGCGCTGCCGCGACGGCTCCCGCCCCCACCCAGGCACGGGACGGGGCAGCGAGGGCGGCGAAGTCGTGGTTGGAATCACCGCTGGGTTCCAGGGAGCCGGCTTCCTGCGCCGTTCCGGCCAGTGCCGCCGTCCCGTGTGTCTGGGTTCCGTGTGTCTGGGTTCCGTGAATAGGCGCGTCGTCGGCGAAGAGCGCCGGTTCCGCCTCAAAGAGTGACCTGCGGTGTTCGCGTACTTCCCGCCGTCGGGTGCGCAGGGCACGGACCGCGCTGCGCGGCCGGGTGCGGGTGGCTGCGGCGGCGCGGCGGGACCGGTACAGGTCCACCGGACGCAGGACAGCGCCGATGCTGGCCGCGAGCGAGCTAAAAGCATAGGCGGGGTCTTTCGCAAGCATCCCCAGGATCAGCCGGCCGAAACCGCCCAGGACTGCACCAACGGCCAGGAACGGAACCTGCCACAGCGGCGCGTGTTTGAGCCGCAGGAAGATTTCGGCCCGGCGGGAGGCCGCGGCGGTGGCTGCGGTGTTGGGCCGGCGTCCCGCGTGGCGCATCTTGGCTGCGGGGACAACGACGACGCGGTGGCCGGCCAGGCGGTTGCGCCAGCACAGGTCAACGTCGTCACCGGTGCCGGGCAGTGCCGGGTCGAAGCCGCCCAGGGCTTCCCAGACATCTCGCCGCACGAGCATGCCGGCGGAGTTCACGGCAAAAAAGTCGCTTCGCGCGTTGTACTGGCCCTGGTCCAGCTCATCGGCGTCGATCAGCGTGAGGCGTTCCGCCCACCGACTGATCGAGACGCCAACATCCACCAGCAGCCGCTGGTTGTACCAGTCGACCTGTTTGGCGCCGGCAATAGTGACCGAGGGCGCCCGTTCAACGGCCAGAAGAAGTTCTTCAAGGGCTTCCGGGGCGGGCGCCGAATCATCATGGAGCAGCCACAGCCAGTCCACGCTATCGTCGGGAGAAACAGGGGCTGAGAGTGCGCTCAACCCCGCCTGCACGGCAGCACCGAAACCGGATTTGGCCGGAGCCTCGGCAATGGTGGCTCCGGCCGGGAGGCCGCTGCGCAAAAGAGAAAGGGAATTATCGGCGGATCCGGTGTCAACGCCGACGAATTGGTCAGCCGGCCGGGTTTGTCCGGCCAGCGCGGTAAGTGTTTCGGGGAGGTACTGTGCGCCGTTGTGGGAAACAACAACGGCACAAACGCGAACGTGCGAAGGAATTAGACTGCCTGCTTCCGGAGCCGGCGGCGTTCGCGCTCGGACAGGCCGCCCCAGATGCCGAACCTCTCATCGTTGGCCAGTGCGTATTCCAGGCACTGGGACCTTACGTTGCAGGCAGCGCAGACTTTCTTGGCGTCCCGCGTGGAACCGCCTTTTTCCGGAAAGAAGGCTTCCGGGTCCGTCTGTGCGCAGAGGGCGTCGGACTGCCAGCCGAGTTCGCTGTCGTCGTAGTCGCCAAGGCCGGGCAGGCCAATCCAGACCGGCCGGGTGTCTTTCTCCGCGGGGGGAGAAAACAACGCGACGGGCGGGTCCAGGAGCTCTGTTTCCTCAGTGTCCGGGGCGAGGGCTTCGTGGGCGGCCAGGAAGGCCGTTGCCTGGTCCTCCAGGCCTGCGGTGTCCTGGCGGTAGCGCTCAGCTGCTCCCGGGTCCGCAGGGTCCACGTACCAGTCCACGGGTACGCCCCGAGCGCCGTAGCTAGCTGATGCCTGCGCGGCAATGGACTGGTCGTGCGTGTATTCTGCCTGCCCCATGGAGGTCCTCCCGGTGTTATTGTCCCTGCAACGGATCTTTGAGCCCTGCGTGGCACAATCAGCCTGCTTGGAATGCATCTTGGTGGTGGATTGCTGGAACAAATCCGATACCTAATTACACGCGTGTAATACGAAGACGTCAAGCTGTTTGGGCATCCTATAGAGTCAACTCCTCAGAACCCGTGCACGCCACGCCCGGATTTTCGGCCTCATCGTCGGCGCGTCGCAGTTGCGCTGTCCCGCCTGGAATCATCTTCCATCCGCCTTCGGGCGGAGAACTGCCCGGGGCAGGCGCACGCTGTCCCCGTACTCCACAGAAAAGAGCTCCCCATGCCCGACCAGATCTCCGTTCCCGCCATACTGTCCACGCTGCGCACGCGTCAGGCGACCTCCCCCGCACTGACCTGGTACGGCCCGGACTCGGAACGGATTGAACTTTCCGGCAAAGTGCTGGACAACTGGGTCGCTAAAACGTCCAACCTGCTGGTGGACGAACTCGACGCCGAACCCGGGATCCGCCTTCTGCTGGACCTTCCGGTGCACTGGAAAACCCTGGTGTGGGCACTGGCAGCGTGGCAGACCGGATGCACGGTGATTTTGGGCAATAACCCGTCCAATTCCGCGGCTGCGCCGGATATTACGGTCACCGCGTCGCAGGAGTCGCTGGACACGGTGGAAGGAACAGTCGTGGCGGTGGACCTGGGAGCGTTGGCGCTGCGTTTCTCGGGTACCCTCCCCGCTGCCGCGGTGGACTACGCGGCGGAAGTCCGCAGCTACGCGGACACGTACATGGCGGGCGATGAAGCCGGCGAGGATTTCACGGCGCTGCACAGTTCACTGGGAGCCGGGCTGACGCTGACTTACGGGCAGCTCGCGGAAGCAGCCGACGGCGGCTCCGCGCAGACACTGCTGATTCCGGCGTCGGCGGATCTTCCGGCCGTCCTGGCGGCCTCACTCCGTACGTGGGCCGCCGGCGGCAGCGTGGTCCTTGCTGCTGCGGAAGTGGAGATCACCGAGCGGCTGCTCGCTGCCGAGAAAATTACGGGGCGGCTGGAGGCGTAGGCTCCGCAGCCAGGCGCGGGTTGCCTGCCTCGTTGCCGGGCTTGTTGGCGGGCACACCGGATGCGGGGGCGGGCTTCCTGGTGCCGTCGTCGAGCAGTTCATGGTCGTCTTGGAACCCGGGCTCTTCGTCCAGGGCCGCGTTGAAGACCCAGAACCGGTAGGCGAAGAACCGGAGAATGGTGGCTACGCCAATGCCCACGATTCCGGCAAAGCCAAGCCACTTGGCATCCGTGATGCCCATCGGATACTGGGCAACCCAGGTGAAACCGCTGGAGATGACAATGCCCACGCCGTTGATGATGAGGAACAGAACCAGCTCGCGGGTCACATTGTTCTGGCGGCGGCGCCGAAAGGTCCAGAACCGGTTGGCCACCCAGGAGAACAGGGTTGCCGCAGAGGCACTGATGAGCCTTGCCTTGGTGGCGCTTCCCTCCAGGACACCGTGGTAGAGCAACCACCACAGGCCGTTGTCCACAACAAAGGCGAATGCGCCCACAGTGCCGAACTTCGCTACTTCCCGCCAGAACAACGAGGCTAGGCCTCTGATGCGCGCAGACAGTGATGAAAACATGTTCCTCCGAGGCCGTTGGTGCGCCGCCGGCCGGGATTGCCGAAGCTGGACACAGTAACCCGCCGCACGTGGAAAGGCAGACGGTAAGACACAATATTACCCCCGTAGTGTGGGAGTTCCCTGAGGGTGGAGCCGCTGGACCGTCCTGCGAAAAGGATTTGTGGTCTCTTTTCGGTAACCTAATGTCGTGAGCTTTCCTATAATTGGCGTTGTCGGCGGTGGCCAGCTGGCCCGGATGATGGCCCCCGCAGCAGTGGCCCTTGGTTTCGAACTCCGCGTTCTGGCTGAAGGGCCCGATGTTTCCGCCGTACCCGCCGTTGTCCGTTCAACGGTCGGGGACTACACCGATCTGGAAACGCTGAGCGTGTTCGCCTCCGGGGTGGACGTACTGACCTTTGACCATGAACACGTCCCCGGAGAGCACCTGCACGCCCTTGCCGCCGCGGGCGTCAACGTGCAGCCCTCCCCCGAAGCCCTCATCCATGCCCAGGACAAGCTGGTGATGCGGGCGGCCATTGACCGGCTGGGCCTGCCCAACCCGCGCTGGGCGCCCGTGTCCGGCGTCGCGGATCTGGTGGATTTCGGAAAGGCCGCAGGCTGGCCCGTGGTCCTGAAGACCCCGCGCGGAGGTTATGACGGCAAGGGCGTACGGATCATCAATGATGCCGAAGAGGCGGCCGCAGCTGCAGACTGGTTCACCGGCGAACCGCTGCTGGCCGAGGAAAAGGTCCCCTTCAGCCGCGAACTTTCCGCCCTGGTGGCCCGGACCCCGCAGGGCAGCTCCCTGCCCTGGCCCGTGGTGCACTCCATCCAGGTGGACGGCGTCTGCGACGAAGTCATTGCCCCGGCCCAGGACCTGGACCCCCGGGTCGCAGCGGCCGCACAGGAGGCCGCGCTGCGGATCGCCGATGAACTGGGCGTCACCGGAGTGATGGCCGTGGAGCTGTTCGAAACACCCGGACACGGTGCCGGCTTCCTCATCAACGAACTGGCAATGCGCCCCCACAATTCCGGGCACTGGACCATGGACGGCTCCGTCACCGGACAGTTCGAGCAGCACTTGCGGGCCGTCCTGGACCTCCCGCTGGGCGCCACGGATGTCCTGGGCGGCGTCGTCGTCATGAAGAACTACCTTGGCGGTGCCAACCTGGATCTGTTCAGCAGCTATGCTCAGGCACTGGCTGCCGAACCGGCGGCCAAAATCCACAACTACGGCAAGTCGGTCCGGCCGGGCCGCAAGATCGGGCATGTCAACGTAGTGGGCCGCAGCGCTGCGGACCTGCCCCAGGTGCGCCGCAGCGCTGAACATGCTGCGGCCATCCTCCGTGACGGCACCGATTCCTTGAAGGAGAACTAAATGAGCAGCCGCGACACCCCCCTGGTAGGACTCGTCATGGGCTCTGACTCCGACTGGCCCGTCATGGACGCAGCAGCGGCAGCCCTCGCCGAGTTCGGAATTCCGTATGAGGCCGACGTCGTATCCGCCCACCGGATGCCCACGGAAATGATCGAGTACGGCCAGCAGGCACACCGCCGCGGGCTGCGGGTCATTATCGCCGGAGCCGGCGGTGCAGCCCACCTGCCGGGCATGCTCGCTGCCGTTACCCCCCTTCCGGTCATCGGTGTTCCGGTTCCGCTGAAATACCTCGACGGCATGGATTCCCTGCTGTCCATCGTGCAGATGCCCGCCGGTGTGCCGGTGGCAACCGTGTCCATCGGCGGAGCCCGGAACGCCGGACTGCTGGCTGTGCGGATGCTGGCGGCCGGCACGGATCCCCTGGCAGCCAAGCTGCAGCAGCAGCTGCTGGAGTTCGCGTCCGGACTGCGCCAGACCGCCCTGGCCAAGGGCGCCAATCTGCGCACCTCAGTCACCGGCAGCGACTAGGACCCGCGCATGGATCCGAGGAACAGAGAGAATGACGGCGCCGGCCTGCTGACGGATCCCGTGCGGAATCCGCAGTCGGCACCGCCGCACACCCGCACCAAACGGGCGTTCATCCTGCTGCTGCTCACGCTGGTGCTGCCCGGATCCGCCCAGGTTGTGGCCGGAAACCGCCGGCTGGGCAGGCGGGCCCTGCAGGTGACGTTCACGGTCTGGGCCCTGGTCATCGCCGCACTGGTGCTGGCCATGACCAACCGGATCATGCTGGTGAACCTTGTCACCAACGGCTGGACGTCTTTTGCCCTGATGGTGCTCCTGGGCCTGCTGGCCGTGGGCTGGGCCCTGCTGTTCCTGAACACGCTGCGCATCATCCGCCCGCCCCTGCTGGAGAGGCGGATGCGTCCTGTGATTGCCGGGCTGCTGGCCCTCCTGGTGGTCGGCACCAGCGGCGGGCTGGCTTACAGTGCCTACATGCTCAACGTCGGCCGCCACGCTGTTGGCAGCATCTTCGCCTCCGGCCCCTCGCTGGATCCGGTGGACGGCCGCTACAACTTCATGCTGATGGGCGGCGACGCCGGTGAGGACCGGACAGGCCTGCGCCCGGACAGCATGTCCGTGATCAGCGTGGATGCCAAGACCGGCAAGTCCATCACTTTCAGTCTTCCCCGCAACTTCCAGAACGCGCCGTTCCCGGCTGATTCGCCGCTGGCCGAGGTGTATCCGGACGGTTACAACTGCGGTGACGAGTGCATCCTCAACAGCCTCTACCAGACGGTCATGGAAAACTATCCGGACCTCTATCCGGGCTCTGCCGACCCGGGCGCCGAAGCCATGATGGATGCAGCTTCCGGCATCCTGGACCTGGAGGTCCAGGCCTACGTCATCGTGGATATGGAAGGCTTCTCCAAGCTCATTGACGCCATGGGCGGCATCACCATCGACGTCGGAGGCTGGGTTCCGATCACCGCCGGGGAAATCCCCGGCACCAACCGCCACTATCCCCCCGACGGCTGGATAGCCCCGGGCACCCAGAAAATGGACGGCTACACGGCGCTTTGGTACGCCCGGTCGCGGGAATTTGTCACCGACTACCACCGGATTGCCCGGCAGCAGTGCGTACAGCAGGCCATGGTGGCCCAACTGGACCCCGCCACGCTTCTGACCCGCTTCCAGGCCATCGCCTCCGCCGGAGAGCAGATCGTCAAGACGGACCTTCCGCAGGATCAGCTAGGCAGTTTCCTTGACCTGGCCCTCAAAGCCAAGGGCCAGCCGATGGAGCGTCTCACCATCGGCCCGCCCGACTTCGGCACCGCTGCGGACAACTTTGTCACCTACCCGGACTTTGACCAGATCCATGCCCGTGTGGCCGGGATGATCTCCGGCCAGGCTGCGGAACCGGAACCGGCTGCACCCGCCGAGGCTCCTGCGGAGGAAGCACCCGCTGAGGAAGCACCCGCCGATGACAGCGGTGCGCCCGCACCGGAGACCGGCACGGACACCGGTGCCGATATTGGCACGGAAACCGGTGAGCTGGCGGATCCGGGGGCCGGTGCAGCCGAGCAGCCCGAAATTACCCAGGAGTATCTGCAGTACCTGGCTGAAATCCAGGACGACGCCACTCTGGGAACCCTGCTCAGCAACAATGGGAACTGCAGCCCGGGATAGCACTGCCACACCTGATGACCGCCGAAAAGAGAGCCATGTATCTGCTGAACAACACCCTCCGGCCCTACGCCTGGGGATCGGTAACCGCCATGGCGGAACTTTTTGGCCGGGAGCCCTCCGGCGAGCCGGAAGCTGAACTGTGGATCGGCGCCCACCCGGGTGCGCCGTCGGCCCTGGTGCCGCCGGTGCCGGACGCACAGACCCTGGACGAGCTGATCGCGGCGGATCCGCAGCAGATGCTCGGCCGGGAGACGGCGGCCGCCTTCGGCGGGGTCCTGCCCTTCCTTGCCAAGGTCCTGGCCGCGGGATCCCCGCTGTCCCTGCAGGTTCACCCCACCCGGGAGCAGGCGCAGGCCGGTTTTGCCGCCGAGGAGGCCGCAGGTCTGGACCGCGGTGCCTCGGACCGCAACTATAAGGACGAGAACCACAAGCCGGAAATGATCTTCGCGCTGACGCCGTTCGAAGCACTCTGCGGCTTCCGCGAACCGGATGAGGCGGCGGAGATCTTCCGGACCGTGGTCCGCGCAGTTTCCACGCAGAACAGCGGGGTTCCGGAGTTGCTGACCTGGGCGGTAAATGAGCTTTCCAGCGGCCATCCCGCACCGGACCGTCTGCAGCGTGTCTTCCGTGCCCTGATCGAAGGCGGCGAAGAGGTGCGCGAAGCTGTCCGTTTGGCCGCCGCCGCCCTCGATGCCGCCGGCACCGGTGACAGCGCCGCCTCCGCCGACGGAGAGCCCGCGCCGTATGCGAAGGAACTGGCCACAGCCGTGGAGCTGAACGCCTACTACCCCGGCGACCCCGGGGTGCTGCTGTCCCTGCTGCTGAACCGCGCGTCCCTGCAGCCCGGCGAGGCGGTCTATCTGCCAGCGGGCAACGTCCACGCCTACCTCAGCGGCCTGGGCATTGAGGTGATGGCATCCTCGGACAATGTGCTGCGCGGCGGACTGACCCCCAAGCACGTGGACGTCCCGGAACTGCTCAAGACGGTCGATTTCCGGCCTCTGGGCATCCCCGCGCTGAAACCGGTGTTCACCCAGATGGGACAGGAGCTCTACCGTCCCCCGTTCGCGGAGTTCATGCTGCAGCGGATCGAACTGGAACAGCGGGCACAGGACACAGGCGGGGGCTACTCCTCCGCGGCGTCCATGTCCGGCTCCGATGTGTCGGTGCTGCAAAACGGGCCAACCGTGGTGATCGTGGTGCGGGGCACCGTGGTCCTGGATTCGCCCAAGGGCGACCTCGTGCTGGAGACCGGCCAAAGCGCGTTCATCCCGGCCGCCGAAACGCCGGTCATCGCCAAGCTGTCAGCACATTCGGCCCAGCATGACGACGGCGCCCTCGCCTTTGCCGTGACGGTGGGCTCCACGGACGCGGACCTGCCCGACCCTGCGGCCCCGCGCCTGGACATCTAGCTCGGCTCCGTCCCGCGCAAAGAGCACATGCTGGACACCCGACGGGCGAGGAAACCCTAGCGGCGGATCCTGGCCTTGGCTGCTCCGGCCAGTCCGCGCAGCTTCCGCAGGCCGTTCTTGGCCAGCGGCAGGGCCGTGGTGAAGACCGGGTACAGCGGAGAGAGCGGCTTGTCCCAGGTCCCGGCCAGCTGGTTCTCGTGCTTGGCCCAGCCCATCTTGAACTTGGACACGCCATCATTGAGCAGTCCGTTGAAGTCGTAGCGGGTGATTCCGCGTTCCTTCATCTCCTGAATGGCGTGCCACTTCAGCGCATAGTTGGCGCGCAGGTGCTCGCCCTGTTCGGTCATGCCGCCGTAGAGCTCAAAGGAGGTGTATGCGCTGGTGGACAGCCACAGGAAGGCAACGACGTCGTTCCCGCTGAAGGCTGCGTACACGGGCGAGTCCTCGCCCAGGTTGTCGAAGATGTCCAGGTAGTAGCCGTCTTCGTGGATGCCGAACCCGGCGCGCTCGGCCGTCTGCTTGTACACCGCCAGGCACTGGGGAATCTCGTCCCGCGTCACGCGGCGGTACTCCAGCGCCTCGCGCCCGGACTTGCGGATGTACTGGCGGTGTTTCTTGGACATGTCCGCAAGCAGTTCATCCTCGGTCCGGGAAAGATCCAGGATCAGGGTGCGGCCAATCAGGATGGTATTGGGGGAAGCCTTGAACCCGGCGCCGGGCAGACCGGCGGCGATCTCGCCGTCGGCGTCCCAGTCCGGCTCAATGCTCAGCGCCACCGGACCGTGGGCTTTCTTGACATAGTCGCTGACCGAACCGAGGACCTCGAGCTCACGGCCGCGAACTGACTGCGGGCCGCGCGGGATGTAGGCGAGTGCCTTGAACGGGAACGGCAGCCGGCGCAGCAGCACCTGTGCGGCGCCCACCACCTTGCCGCCGTCGTCTTCGATCAGCAGCCGGTCCACGCTCCAGTTGTGTTCAGCCTTGGTCTTGCCCCAGCCCCACAACTGCTGCGGATGTCCGTTGAAGCTGTTGACGGCTTCGTTCCAGCGGGCGGAATCGGAACAGGGTGTAACGCGCAGTGTCATGCTTTCCAGCCTACCGGGGGTTGCCGAAGCTCCCGGCGCGCCTCCCCTGTGGTCCCGGCCACTTGTTACGCTCGACTATGACTACTTCAACCCCAGGCACCCGTTCCCCGGCCTCGCGAGGAAATGATCTTGCCCGGCAGCTAACGGTCACGGTTTGCTACGTCATCTGCATTGTCGGTTCCGTCATCGGCGTGGGCGTGTTTGGCGGCACCCCCATCGCCGAGGCGGCCGGCGGCGCACTGAACGCTGACGCCACCTATCTGGCCCCGGCCAGCGGTGCCTTCTCCATCTGGTCCGTGATTTACACCGGCCTGGGCGTGTACACCATCTGGCAGTGGCTGCCGTCCCAGCGGTCCTCCGAACGCCAGCGTTCCCTGGGCTGGCTGGTCGCCGCGTCGCTGGTCCTGAACGCCGCGTGGATCCTGACGGTCCAGGCCGGCTGGGTGGCCGTGAGCGTGCTGGTCATCGTGGCCCTGCTCGTGGTCCTCGCGGTCTGCTTCGCCCGCTACTCCCGGACGCCGGCGGCCAACTGGATTGAGGCCGTTGCCGTGGACGGAACCCTGGGCCTGTATCTGGGCTGGGTGGCGGTGGCCACCTGCGCCAACACTGCCGCAGCCCTGACCGACGCCGGTTTCGACGGCTTTGGTCTCGCCCCGGAAGTCTGGTCCGTCGGTATCCTGGCCGTCGTCGCGGCCATTGGCGTGGCCCTGGCAGCCTTCGGCCGCGGACGGCTGGCCCCTGCAGCCGCGCTGTCCTGGGGCCTGTCGTGGATTGCCGTGTCCCGCCTCAACGGCGAACTGCTCTCCACCGGAACAGCCATTGCCGCGATTGCCGCGGCAGTCGTCGTCGCCCTTGCCGCTATTGTGTACCGGGTCATTGGCCGCAACCGGATCCCCGGAGCAGCGGCGGCATCCGGCGCATACCGGTAACCAGCCGCCGGGCAGCAAAAAGCCCCGGAATAGATTCCGGGGCTTCTCGCTGGCGGGCTGCTGCCTACTTCAGGCGGGCGTAGGACTCCCACTTGTGTGACTGGTGCTCGCCGTCCACCACACGGATGGTTCCGGACTTGGAACGCATCACGATGGACTGCGTAAGCACACGGTCCTTGCTGTAGCGCACGCCGCGGACCAGATCGCCGTCGGTGATGCCGGTGGCCGCGAAGTAGCAGTTGTCGCTGGTGACCAGGTCATTGGTGGTCATGACGCGGTCCAGGTCGTGGCCGGCGTCGATCGCCTTCTGCTTCTCCTCATCCGAGGTGGGCCACAGCCGGCCCTGGATGACGCCGCCGAGGGTCTTGATGGCGCAGGCCGTGATGATGCCTTCGGGGGTGCCGCCGATACCCATCAGGGCGTCGACGTCGGTGCCCTCGCGGGCCGCTGCGATGCCGCCGGCAACGTCGCCGTCCATCAGCATCCGGGTGCGGGCACCGGCGTCGCGGATTTCCTGCACCAGGGGCTTGTGCCGGTCCCGGTCCAGGATCATCACGTTCAACTGGTTGATCTTCTTGCCCTTGGCCTTGGCGATCAAGTGCAGGTTCTGCTTGACCGGCAGGCGCAGGTCCACCATGTCGGCGGCTTCGGGGCCGGTGATCAGTTTTTCCATGTAGAACACGGCGGAGGGGTCAAACATGGTGCCGCGCTCGGCCACGGCCAGCACGGCCACGGCGTTGTTGAGGCCCAGCGCCGTCAGGCGGGTGCCGTCGATCGGGTCCACTGCGACATCGCACAGGGCGCCGGTGCCGTCACCCACGTGTTCGCCGTTGTACAGCATGGGGGCTTCGTCTTTTTCGCCTTCACCAATCACCACAACACCGTTGAAGTGCACGGTGGAGATCAGGGAACGCATGGCGTCGACGGCAGCGCCGTCCGCTGCGTTCTTGTCGCCGAAGCCCACCCAGTGGCCGCCGGCAATGGCGGCTGCCTCGGTGACCCGGACCAGTTCCAGGGCCAGGTTCCGGTCCGGCTCGTCGTCGCCTACTGCCAGGGCGGGGGAAAGTGTGGAGTACTGAGCGCCTTTGGACACGTCTAACCTCATCTTCGAAATTTCGATGCGAACCGCTTGGCGATTAACCAAAAACGGATGATCCTTGCTCCGATCATAGTCGGTGTGGCCTGCACCACCGCCAACCGCGCCACATTTGGCCTGTTGCGTTGACCGGCCCGACTAGGAGTTGCAGGCCCGGATAAGCGATCATGGAAAGGTGAGTGAGCAGCAGCAGGACCAAGAGACGCCCGTAACCCCGGTACTGACCCAGAAGCAGGCCAAGCGTGCCAATGCCACGGTGATCGGCATGTTGATCGCGACCGGCATTACGGTGCTGCTGGTCCTGATTCCGGTGCTGCTGAACCCCGCCCCCAAGATGCAGGTCCGCAGTGTCGACGTAAAGGCAACCGCGGCGCAGGCGGCCGGAGATGCCGGGTACGCCCCCCTTGCGCCGGATCTGCCCGAGGGCTGGAGCGCCAACTACGCACGCTGGGAAGCCACCGGCAGTGCCGGCGTCCCCGTTTGGGAAGTGGGTTACGTCACCCCGGGCATGGAATTTATCCGCCTGTCCGAGACCGGTGCCGGCAACCCCACCTGGATTGCCCAGACCTCCGGCGATGCGAAGGTTGCCGGAGAGCGCACTGCCGGCGGACAGACCTGGGAGCTGCGGGACTCGGCGGACGGCAAGGCCAGCATGGTGCTGGAGCTGAACGGCTTGACCGTGGTCCTCACGGGCGAAGCGGATCTTGCCGAGTTTGATGTCCTCGCAGAAGCGGTAGTCAGCGACCTTAGTAACGAATAACTGCCCGGTGCGGTGCCGGGGTTACGCTAAGACCTGTGAATGAACCCACCGCTTCAGCAATAACACCCGCCCAGGCCTGGCAGACGCTGCGGGAAGGCAATGCCCGCTTTGTCGCCGGTCAGTCCTCACATCCGAACCAGGACGCCAGCAGGCGCAGCTCCCTCGTCCACGAACAAAACCCCTTTGCCGTCATCTTCGGCTGTTCCGATTCCCGGCTCGCCGCCGAGATCATCTTCGACCTTGGCCTCGGAGACGCCTTCGTGATCCGCACCGCCGGCCAGGTGATCGACGACGCCGTCCTCGGCTCCCTGGAGTACAGCGTCGCCAAGCTCGGCGTGCCGCTCATTCTGGTGCTGGGTCATGACAGCTGCGGCGCGGTGACCGAAGCCAAGCGCACGGTGGACACGGGCGAGATGCCCGGCGGGCACCTGCGCAACCTCGTGGAACGGATTACACCCTCCGTCCTCGCTGCCCAGCGCAACGGACTCACCGAGGTCAACGATATGGTGGTGGAGCACACCAAGCAGACCGCCGCCCGTCTGGTCGAAAGTTCCTCCATCATTTCCGCAGCCGTCGAGGAAGGCCGCACCGCAGTCATCGGCGTCTCCTACCGGCTGGCCGAAGGCGCAGCAGACCTGGTCTCCGGGTACGGCGCCCTCACCCACCCCGCCGTCGTGCGTTCCCCCGCTTCCTGACCCGAGCAACCCCCGACCGTGGCGCCGGGGACGGAACGAGAGCGGCGTCACCGGACGACCGCGCGTTTCTGCCCCGGTGCCCTCGGATACTAGGCTTGGGACCATGACTTCTGACACTCCTGAATACCGCATCGAACATGACACCATGGGCGAGGTCCGGGTCCCGGTCAACGCCCTGTACCGCGCACAGACCCAGCGCGCCGTCGAGAACTTCCCCATCTCGGGCAAGCCGCTGGACGACGCACACATCGAGGCACTGGCCCGCATCAAGAAGGCGGCCGCCACCGCCAACGCCGAACTGGGAGTGCTCGACGACGAGCGCGCCAAGGCAATTGCTGCTGCTGCCGATGAGGTTGCCGCGGGCCAGCACTATGCCCAGTTCCCGATCGACGTGTTCCAGACCGGTTCCGGCACGTCCTCGAACATGAACACCAACGAGGTCCTCGCCGAACTCGCCAGCCGCGCGCTCAAGGCCGCCGGCAGCGAGACCACGGTTCACCCGAACGACCACGTCAACGCCTCGCAGTCCTCCAACGACGTCTTCCCCACCTCCGTACACGTGGCCGCCACCTCGGCCCTGATCAACAACCTGATCCCGGCCCTGGAACACCTGGCCGCTTCCCTGGAGCGCAAGGCTGAAGAGTTCAAGGACGTCGTAAAGTCCGGCCGCACCCACCTCATGGACGCCACCCCGGTGACCCTGGGCCAGGAATTCGGCGGTTACGCCGCTCAGGTCCGCTACGGCATCGAGCGCGTCCAGGCCTCCCTCCCCCGCGTTGCCGAAGTTCCGCTGGGCGGCACCGCCGTCGGCACCGGCATCAACACCCCGGCCGGTTTCCCGCAGCGCGTGATCGAACTGCTGGCCGCCGACACCGGCCTGCCGCTGACCGAAGCCCGGGACCACTTTGAGTCCCAGGCCAACCGCGACGCCCTCGTTGAGGTCTCCGGCATGCTGCGCACCATCGCAGTGTCCTTCTCCAAGATCGCCAACGACCTGCGCTGGATGGGCTCCGGCCCCAACACCGGCCTGGGCGAAATCGCCATCCCCGACCTGCAGCCGGGCTCCTCGATCATGCCGGGCAAGGTCAACCCCGTCATTTCCGAGGCCGTCATGCAGGTGGCCGCACAGGTGGTGGGCAACGACGCCGCCATCGCCTGGGCAGGCACCTT
Source organism: Arthrobacter sunyaminii (assembly GCF_018866305.1). Classification (NCBI taxonomy): domain Bacteria; kingdom Bacillati; phylum Actinomycetota; class Actinomycetes; order Micrococcales; family Micrococcaceae; genus Arthrobacter; species Arthrobacter sunyaminii. The sequence goes on along the minus strand of NZ_CP076456.1, from coordinate 1,090,504 downwards.
CGGCTACTTCGAGCTCAACGTCGGCATCCCCGTCATCGCCTCGAACCTGCTGGAATCCATCCGTCTGCTGGCCAACTCCTCTGTCATCATGGCGGACAAGATGATCGACGGCATCGAAGCCAACGTGGAGCGCGCCCGCTACCTGGCCGAGGCTTCCCCGTCCATCGTGACGCCGCTGAACAAGTACATCGGCTACGAGAACGCTGCCAAGATCGCCAAGTTCGCGGTCAAGGAAGGCAAGACCATCCGCCAGGCCGTCGTCGAACTCGGTTTCGTCGAGCGCGGCGAGGTCACCGAGGAACAGCTTGACGCCGCCCTTGACGTCCTCTCCATGACGAAGCCGCCGCAGGCTTAGTCCCACAGCTTTCCCCAGTAACACCGCGGGTCCGCCGCCCTAAGGCGGCAACCGCGCGGCAGCAGGGCATCCGGCCGAGGGGCCGGGTGCCCTGTTGCATGATGTGACACAGAACCAACGGAATTGCACTCTGGTTCACACGGTGCAAAACTTTACTTTGTGACCGATAGTGCATCAACAGACGGCGTCGGCCTGCGTGAGCGCAAGCGCACCGCCACCAAGCTCGCCATCATTACCGCTGCCCGCATACTGACCGCCGAACGCGGCTTTTCGGGTTACACCGTGGAGGAACTCTGCGAGAAGGTCGGCATCTCCCGGCGGACGTTCTTCAACTACTTTCCCGCCAAGGAAGACGCCGTCCTCGGTTCACCGGCGGATGAAATCCCCGCTGATCTTGCCGAGGAATTCATTGCGCGCGGCGCCTCGTCGGGCCGGGACACCATCTCGCCCTCCCTCCTGTCCGACTTCGTGGATTTTGCCGCTGCCATGATGGACCGGATGGTCATGTCCCGTGACCAAATGGTGCAGTTGAAACTGGCCGTCGCCGCCGAGCCCCGCCTCCTGGAAAAGGTACTTCACGGGTCACAGGAAGCCGAGGAGGCGTTCGCCACCCTCCTGTCGGCGCGGGAAGGGCTTCCACCCGCCGACCCGAGGATCCAGGCCGCCCTGGCACTGTTCACCGCACTGGCCCAACGTGCCGGGCCTGCGTTCTTCGACCCGGGAAACACCCGCCCCTACCGCGAAATACTCTCCGAAGCCGTCAACGCCATGCACGAAGTGATTTCCGCCGTTTCTCCCCTGCCCCACCCCTCATCCAAGGACCCTTCATGACCGCCACCGACACGCAGAGCTCCGCGCCGCTGCTGTTGACCCAGAAACGCATCTGGATCATTTTCTCCGCGCTGATCGCAGGCATGCTGCTTTCCAGCCTCGACCAGACCATCGTCTCCACCGCCATGCCCACCATCGTGGGCGAGCTGGGCGGCGTCGAGCACCAGACCTGGATCACCACCGCTTATCTGCTGGCCACCACCATCGTGATGCCGATCTACGGCAAATTCGGCGACGTGCTGGGCCGGCGCAATCTTTTCCTCTTCGCGATTGCCCTGTTTACGCTGGCGTCCGTCGGCTGCGCCTTTGCCACTGACTTCTGGGGCTTCGTCATCTTCCGCGCCATCCAGGGCCTGGGCGGCGGCGGTCTGATGATCCTGTCCCAGGCCATCATCGCGGACATTGTGCCGGCCAACGAGCGAGGCAAGTACCTCGGCCCACTCGGCGGCATCTTTGGCCTCTCCGCCGTCGCCGGCCCCCTCCTCGGTGGGTTCTTCGTGGACCACATGACCTGGCAGTGGGCGTTCTACATCAACATTCCGATTGGCATCATTGCTTTCCTGGTCGCGTTCTTCACCCTGACCCTGCCGACCAAGAAGGCGACCAAGCGCATTGACATCGGCGGCGTGGTGCTCCTATCGATCGCCACGACCTGCCTGATCTTCTTCACCGATTTCGGCGGCCGCGCCGACCACGGCTGGACGGACCCGCTGACCCAGTCCTTCGGCGCCGGCATGCTGGTTGCCGCTGTCCTGTTCGTGATGGTCGAAAACCGGGTGGCGGACCCGATCATTCCGATGAGCCTGTTCAAGAACCCGATCTTCATCAACAGCACCGCCATCGGTTTCACCCTCGGTATGGGCATGTTCGCAGCACTGGCGTTCGTGCCGACGTTCCTGCAGATGTCTACCGGCACCTCGGCAGCCGTGTCAGGCCTGCTGATGCTGCCGATGATGGTGGGCATGATGGGCACCTCGATCTACTCGGGGCTGGCCATCACCAAAACCGGCAAGTACAAGAAATACCCGATCATGGGCGCCTCCCTGGTGATTGTCGCGATGCTGTGGATGACCACGCTGTCCGCCGAAACCCCGGTCTGGATGATCTGCGCCCAGTTGTTCGTTTTCGGCGCCGGCCTGGGCTACATCATGCAGGTGGTGGTCCTGGTGGTGCAGAACTCCGTGCCCGTGGACCAGATCGGTACGGCAACATCCAGCAACAACTACTTCCGCGAGGTTGGCGCCTCACTGGGTGTGGCAATCTTCGGCGCCATGTTCACCTCCCGGCTGGCGGAGAACCTGCATGAGGTCTTCATCGCTGCCGGACTGGACCCAAGTGCGGCAGGAGAAGCCACAGCCACCCTGCAGCCTGCGGTGCTCGAGACACTGCCCGAACCGCTGCGCGAGGGCATTGTCACCGCCTACGCCGATTCCCTGGCCCCGGTGTTCTGGTACCTCATTCCGTTCCTGGTGATCGCCCTGGTCCTGGCACTGTTCCTGAAGCAGATTCCGCTCTCCGACGTGGCCGGCATGGTGGCCCGCGGTGAAGCCGTGGGCGGTGCCGACGCAGACCGCCTCGAAGCCGAGCGATTGGCCGCCCTGCAGGGCGGAAAGCCCGGAACCGGGAAGGCATCCGCTGCTACTGACACCGGTTCGGGATTCCCGTCCGATTCCGGCGCCGCCTCCAATTCCGGCTCCACCCCCACTTCCGGCTCCAACTCAGGCTCCGGTCGCCCTGACGCGGACTAGTGCCGCATCCGGCCGTTTCAGGGCCGCAGTCCGCCCCGGGCAAAAGCGGCCGGTTTGGGCTAAAGCGGCCGGTTTGGGCAAAAGCGGCCGGTTTGGGCAAAAGCAACCGGTTTGGGAATGTGCTGCCGCGGCGCGCCGGCAGCACATTCCCAAAACGGTCGCGGAAGCCAGAGTGGGTATGAAAATCCCGGCACCGACGGCGTCTAAGCCCCCGTCTTGACCTGTCGAAGCGGCGTTCAGCGCTCAAACGCGGGGACGCCGTCGGCCTCCAACGCCAGGTCCAGCAGCATCAGGTGCCGCTCACTGAGCTCGGGCAGGTTATCCAGGTCAAACCAGCCGACGGCGGTGGATTCGTCGTCGTTCACTCTCGCCTGGCCGCTCACATAGCGGCAGCGGAACCCCACGTTCAGGAAGGTGCACTGATCTCCGTTGGGAAACGTAATGGGTCCGTGGGAGCCAACATGGATCATGTGCTCGATTTCCGCTGTGACGCCTGTTTCCTCGTGGACTTCCCGCAGGGTGCCGGCCGCAGGTTCCTCCCCCGGCTCCAGCATTCCGGTGACCAGGGTCCAGCGGCCGTTGTCGGCCCGGCGGACCAGCAGCACCTGACGGTCCTCGTTCAGGACAACACCGGTGATCCCGGGCAGCCACAGGAGTTCGTGGCCGATTTTTTCGCGCAGGGACAGGACAAAATCTGGCGTAGGCATTGTCCTACTGTAGGCCAGGCAGTGCCATGGCGAGCGCGGCGCCGGCCAGCATGAACGGCCCGAAAGCGATGGAGGTTTTCGCCGTTCCCCGCTTGGACAGGATCAGCCACATCCCCCACAGCCCGCCCAGGAGGAAGGCGGCGAAGGTGCCCGCCAGCACGTGCCCCCAGCTGAAAAAGCCCAGCCAGAGCCCCAGGACACCGGCCAGCTTCACATCCCCGAAGCCCAGCCCGGAGGGACTGGCGAACCGCAGCAGGAAGTAGGCGCTCCACAGCACGGCGCCGGCAAGCACCATCCCGGGGATCCGCGACGCTTCGCCGGCGGCCAGGGCAGCCGCTCCGAGCAGGACGGCTGACACGGGATAGGCCGGCAGCACGATCCGGTTGGGCAGCCGGTGGGTGGCTGCATCAACCGCGGCAAGCCGCACCGCCAGCACCACAAAGTACACGGCCGCTGCGCACAGCACCCAGAAGGCAGCTCCACCCATGGACCGGTATTCCCCCATAATCCCCACCATGGGCTCACGGTACGCCATCGCAGCGCCAACCCGGCCCGGACCTGCGGGCTTGTGGAAAACCGAACCGCCGCCCCGCGGGGCCGAGCCGGAATACACTGGCGGAATGAGCACTGGCTGGCGCAACGCCAAACGTGGAACCGCCCATCCCGCCGCTGCTCCGGCGCCCCAGGACCCGCCGGAACCCCAGGACCCGCCGGCGGCGGAGGATACCGCTGACGGCACGGCCCAGACCCTGGAACGGGCATCCAACAGCGAAGGCCTCAACGTGCTCGCCCGGGCCGGCTTTGCCGTGATGGCACTGCTCCACATCCTGATCGGATTCATTGCTCTGCGCCTCGTGCTGGGCGGCTACGGCGATGCTGACACCGGCGGCGCCCTGAGCCCGCTGGCTGCTTCAGCTGCCGGGCCGTTCCTGATGTGGGGAGGCTGCACGGCGTGCGCCTCCCTCGCCCTGTGGCAGCTGGGTGAGGCAACGGTGAGGGTCCGCCGCAAATCCGTGGGCCAGCGATGGTCCAAAGCGGTCTCTTCGGGGTCGCTGGTCCTCATCTACGGCAGTGTGGCCCTGACGTTCGCCTCCTTTGCCCGCGGCCGCGGCAGGGACTCGGGCGATTCGGTGGCATCGTTCAGCACCGTCGTCCTGGCCTCCCCTGCCGGCATGCCGGCGCTGGTAGCCGTCGGCCTGCTGATCCTGGGCATCGGAGTCTATTTCATCTACAAGGGCGCCCGGCGCAAGTTCCGCGCCGAACTGCGGCACTTCGCAGGCACCAGGCGCGGGCAGGTCATCGATCTGCTGGGGCTGACCGGGCACATTGCCAAAGGCATCTCCCTGATCCTTGCCGGCGGGCTGTTCATCCTGGCGGCAATCCACAACAGCCCCGGAGAATCCACGGGCCTGGACGGCAGCCTCAAGCGCCTCCTGGAGACGCCTGCGGGCCCGCCCGTTGTTGCAGTCATAGCTGTGGGTCTGATCTTCTACGGAATCTTCGCGGTGGTCAGGTCCCGCTACGGCCGGATGTAGCGGGACCTGGCCAGAGACTTCAGCCGATCTGCCCCTCCTCCAGCAGTTCCGTCACCAGCGCGGCAATCGGCGAGCGCTCGGAGCGCGTCAGAGTGATGTGCCCAAACAGCGGATGGCCCTTCAGCGTCTCAACGACGGCGGCCACCCCGTCGTGGCGCCCCACCCGCAGGTTGTCACGCTGCGCGACGTCGTGGGTGAGGACCACGCGTGAGTTCTGGCCGATCCGGGACAGCACGGTCAGGAGCACATTCTTTTCCAGTGACTGTGCCTCATCCACGATGACAAAGGAATCGTGCAGGGACCGGCCCCGGATATGGGTCAGTGGAAGGACCTCCAGCATGTCCCGGTCCAGGACCTCCTCCAGCACCTCCTTGGACACCAGCGCCTCGAGTGTGTCGAACACAGCCTGTCCCCACGGCCCCATTTTGTCGGCCTCCGTGCCGGGCAGGTAGCCCAGCTCCTGCCCGCCGACGGCGTACAGCGGGCGGAAGACCACCACCTTGCGGTGTTCCCGGCGCTCCAGCACGGCTTCCAGCCCGGCGCACAGGGCCAGGGCGGACTTGCCGGTGCCTGCGCGGCCGCCGAGGGACACAATTCCCACCTCCGAGTCCATCAGCAGGTCGATCGCCAGCCGCTGCTCCGCCGAACGGCCGTGCAGGCCAAACACATCGCGGTCCCCGCGGACCAGCCGCACCTGCTTGTCAGCGCCCACCCGTCCCAGTGCGGAGCCCCGGCCGGAGAGCAGCACCACCCCGGTGTTCACCGGCAGTTCGGCCGCTGCCGGAATGAACACGGGGCGGTGTTCATACAGGCCGTCCACGTCGGCTTCGGCCACATCCAGTTCGACGACGCCGGTCCAGCCCGTGTCACGGACAAGCTCGCTGCGGTACTCGTCGGTTTTCAGTCCCACGGCGGAGGCCTTGACCCGCATGGGCAGGTCCTTGGAGACGACTGTGATGTTGCGTCCCTCGTCGGCCAGGTTCCGGGCCACGGCGAGGATGCGGCTGTCATTGTCGGTTCCGCGGATGCCTGCCGGAAGGACGTCCACCGACACATGGTTCAGTTCCACGCGCAGGGTGCCCCCGGAATCGCCCAGCGGGATGGGCTCGCTCAGCCCGCCGTGTTCAATCCGCAGGTCATCCAGCAGGCGCAGGGCAGCCCGGGCAAAATAGCCCAGTTCGGGATCATGGCGCTTTTTCTCCAATTCAGTAATGACGACCAGCGGAACAATCACTTCATGTTCGGCGAAACGCAGGATGGCCCTGGGGTCCGAGAGCAGGACCGAGGTGTCCAGCACATAGCCGGCCTGGTCGACGTCGGGAGCGGTTCGCGGGGAAGAAGAAAGGGCCACGGAGACTCCAGTCAGGGGCAGCGCCCCGGATAGCTGGGCGGGGAGGTCCGCAGACCGGGAAAGGCCGGGCTGCGGCCTTTCTGCAACACTCTGTTGAGCATCCGGCCTCCGGTTCCATCAGCGGGTCGCTGATCAATAGCACCAAGGTACGCCGCTTAGGTCCCGGGCCGCAGCAGGACACGGCCCGGTTTTTATCTGCCTGCCCGGAGTTAATCTGCTGTTCACACGGCGGCGGTCCGGCGGGTCCGCAACCGGGAAAGGGTCCTTAAGAACCGAAGCGGCGCTGCCGGTTGGCGTAGTCACGCAGGGCACGCAGGAAGTCCACCCGGCGGAAGTCCGGCCACAGTGCTTCACAAAAATAGAACTCGCTGTACGCGCTTTGCCACATCAGGAACCCGGAGAGCCGCTGCTCGCCCGAGGTGCGGATGACCAGTTCCGGGTCTGGCTGGCCGCGTGTGTAGAGATACTCCGAAATCTGCGTATCGCACAGTTCCCCGGTGATCTCCTCGATCGACTTACCGTGGGCGGCGGCGTCATGCAGCAGTTCTTTGACCGCGTCCACAATTTCCCGGCGGCCGCCGTAGCCAATGGCGACGTTGACGTGCAGCCCGTCGGCACCGCTGGTGCTGGCGCCCAGTGCGTTGAGCTTCTCGGCGAGGTTGGCGGGCAGGATGTCCAGGGCGCCGACGGCGTTGACCCGCAGGTCGCCCTTCTCCCCCAGCCGGTCCAGGGTGTTGCCAATGATGTCCAGGAGCGGATCGAGTTCATCCGGGTTCCGGTTCAGGTTATCGGTGGAGAGCATATACAGCGTCACCCGGCGCACACCGAGTTCCTGGCACCAGCCCAGGAACTCCAGGATCTTGTCCGCGCCGGCCTGATGGCCGTCCGCCGTGGGGGCACCTGCCAGTTTCGCCCAGCGCCGGTTGCCGTCCACCATGACGCCAATATGCTCGGGAATGCGGTCCGGGCTGAGGCTTCGGCGCAGCTTGCGTTCATAGAAGGCATAAACAACGCCCGGGAACCTCATGCGGAGCTGCACCTGCCTGTCCTGTCCTGCGGGAAGAAAAACGTCTCCGCGGATGTGGGAGGCGCACTAAAAAGTGTATTCCTAAAAAACCGCGAACAGTTTCGGCGGCTCGTCCGGACCGGCGGATTCCCCGCTCCCCACCGGTCCGGCGAGCGGTCCGCGCTCCTCCCGGGAGGTGCCCGATGAACCTCCCGCCGACCCGTAACCTACCGGATCGTAGGCTAGGATTTTCTCCATGACATCTTCATCGTCGTCCGCTCCGCCGGAGCACAATCCCAGCTCGCGAAAGGCTCCCGGTCCGGTTGAATCCGCCGTGGAACGAGCCGCGGACATCTTGGAGATCAAACCAAAGCTCCGGGGCTGGCTTCATGCCGGAGCCACACCATTTGTCCTGGCCGCCGGCATCATCCTGATCTGCCTGGCACCCACCACCGGAACCCGGATCGCCTCCGCGGTGTACGCGCTGACCGGGGTGCTGCTGTTTGGCGTTTCCGCCGTGTACCACCGCGGCAACTGGTCGCCCAGGGTCAAAATCATTCTCAAGCGGCTGGACCACACCAACATCATGCTGGTCATCGCGGGGTCCTACACGCCCCTTGCCTGGTCCCTGCTGCCGCCGGAAAAGGCCAAGGTCCTGCTGTGGTTCATCTGGTGCGGAGCGTTGGCGGGGGTATTGTTCCGGCTGCTCTGGCTGCACGCGCCGCGCTGGGTTTACACCCCGGCCTACATTGTCCTGGGTCTGGCGGCACTGATCTACATTCCGGATTTCTTCAGGATCAATCCCGCAGCGGCCGTGCTGGTGCTGGTGGGCGGGGCCATGTACATTGCCGGCGCCGTCATTTACGCCCTGAAGAAACCCAACCCCTCACTGGACTGGTTCGGTTTCCACGAAATTTTCCATGCCTTCACACTGGTGGGGTTCGCGTGCCACTACGCCGCCATTCTGATGGCAGTGCTCTCAGTCGGCGCTTCGGGCTGATCCGCCTTAGTCCCCGGTTATTCCCCCGTGATCAGTGCCTGCAGTTCGGCGGCTGAGCTGACCGGCCGGCGGCAGACCATCCCCCGGCACAGGTAAGCCACCGCAGGCGCGCCGCCCGGGTCCCGTTCCTCAAGCAGCGGCACCCGGGTTTCAAACACAGCACCCGCAGACCCGGGCGCCGCAATCCGTGAGGCGATCACCAAACCCGGCCCGCCGGCGTCGCGCGCTGCCCGCAGCAGTTCCGCAACGGCTGCAGCATCCGTACCGGCGACCGCCAGTTCCCGGGGACCGTCCAGCAGGAACTGCAGCACCGACATGGCCCAGCCGGCTGCCTGCGGCGCCTGGGCACCCACCACTTCAACGTGCTTCAGGAGCGACTGCGCGAGCGCCCGGTGACGCAGCGATCCCGAATACGCGGAGTACGTGAGCAGGACCCCCGCGAAGAGCGCAGCACCGCTGGGGGTGGGTCCGTCCAGTGGATCGGCGGCGGCCTGCGTTCCCTGGGCATTGACCAGCTCGTTGGGCCGGACCGCGGTGTCCTGCAGCCAGCCCGCCGTGAGGAAACGGTTTTCCGCGGCCAGCACCAGGGACTCCGCCTCGGTGTACCAGTGCTCATCACCGGTGGCGGCGTAGAGCGTGAACAACCCCTCGGCCACTCCGGCGTAGTCCTCCAGCAGCCCCTCAATGCCCCGTGCGCGCCCGTCGTGGGAGACCCTCCGCAGGGTGGGGCCGGTTCGGTGCACGCGCAGCAGGTAGGACGCGGCGTCCCCGGCAGCACGGAGGATACGCCCGGCTTCCCCGGCCTCCCCTGCATCAGAAAGGACGACGGCGGCGGAGGCCAGCGCTGCAACGGCCAGCCCGTTCCACCCGGCCACCACTTTGTCATCGCGTTCCGGCTGCGGGCGGAGGTTCCGTGCGGCCGCCAGGGACGGCCGGTGCCGAAGCCACAGCTCCTCTTCGGCAGCGCTCAGCACCCGGCCGAAATGCAGGGTGCTGCCGGTGCCGCCATGGGCTGCCATGTTCCCGGATTCCAGGTCCAGCAGGCCCAACACGGCGTCCGCATGCTCCGGATCCAGGACCTCCCTCATCTGCTCCGGCGTCCATACGTAGGTGCCGCCCTCTACCCGGTGTCCCTGGATAAGGGTGTCCGCGTCCAGGGAGGAAGCAAAGCCGCCTTCCTCCACACGCAGCCGGCGGATCATCCAGTCAGCAGTTTCGCGTGTCACGCGCAGTGCCAGCCGGCGGTCCCCTTCACCGAGGGCCGTCCGGGCCCACTGCGCATACAGCGAAAGAAGCTGCACATTGTCGTAGAGCATTTTTTCGAAGTGCGGCACCGCCCAGCGGCGATCCACCGTGTAGCGGGCGAATCCGCCCTCCAGCTGGTCATACAGTGCGCTCCGGGCCATCGCTCCCAGAGTCCGGTCCGCGAGTGCACCGGCTTCGGCTGCCGTGGAGCCTCCGGCGGCGGCGTGAGCCAGCAGGAAGCGCAAAACGGTGGAGGGCGGAAATTTGGGTGCTCCGCCAAAGCCGCCGAGCTGCCGGTCCTCAAGACCTGCCAGCGTCTCCACGGCGGCGGACAGAACGTGCTGCGCCGCCGTCCCGTCCGCTGCAGCGTCTCCTGGGTCCAGATCCGTGTCCAGGCCGGTATCCAGGACCGGGCCGAGCAGCCGCCGGTTCCCCTGCTGGGCCGAGGCCAGGTGTGCCGCCAGCTGGGCAGCGCTTTCCCGGACCTCGCCGGGACGGTCCTTCCACGCGGAGGCTACGGCTTCCAGGACGTCCCGGAAGGACGGCATTCCCTGGACGGGCCGGGGCGGGAAGTAGGTTCCGGCATAAAAGGTCCGGCCGTCGGGAAGGGTGAAGACGCTCATGGGCCATCCGCCCTGGCCTGTCATGGCCTGGGTGGCTGCCATGTAGACGGCGTCCACATCGGGTCGCTCCTCGCGGTCCACCTTGATGGAAACGAAGTTCTCATTCAGGTAGGCGGCGGTAACGGGGTCCTCGAAGGATTCATGTGCCATCACATGGCACCAGTGGCAGGCGGCGTACCCCACCGAGATGAAGACAGGCACGTTCCGGCGACGTGCCTCGGAAAAAGCCTCATCCCCGAACGGCCACCAATCCACGGGGTTGCCGGCATGCTGGCGCAAATAGGCCGAAGCCTCTCCCTGCAGTCTGCCGGCCATGGGTTGCTCCTAGCCGCGCTTGTAGTAACCCGGAGTGGTGTCTGACCCGTCAGCTGCGGTGGTTGAAGCGGACGCCCCGCCGGCTTCGGCAGCCTTGCCGGCTTCGGCAGCCTTCACATCCTCGGTGCTGGGAATGAAAACGTCGGTGCCAACCCCGGTAAGGGCCTGCTCGCGGTAGCGGACCCGGCGGATGCGCTTCACCATGTCACGGATGAGGAACACCACTGCCAGCACCAGGAAGAGGGTCGCCAGGAAGCCGAGCAGGCCCGGGGTAACATCGGCAATGCTCAGTCCGGTTTTCAGCTCGCCGTCCTCGGGGCCGGGGGGAACGGTCAGGGGCAGGCTGTACAGGAAGTTCACGGTGATTCTCTCTCTTGGCAGCGGACGGCTGTGCGCCGTCCCTGCCCTCTATCGTAGGCCAGCGAACAGATCCGTTTCAGGAAGCTTGGTGTCCACCCTGGACATGATCAGCGAATAATCTTCCCAGGGCCAGATCTTGCGCTGGGTTTCGGCGTCAACGGCAAAGAAGAATCCGTTGGGGTCCACCTGGGTGCGGTGGCTCTTGAGTGCCCGGTCCCGGGTTTCAAAATAGTCTCCGCACGGGATCTGCGTGGTGGTCGGGTGGGTTGGGGCCGGCAGCCGGTGGCCCTCGGCGTCGGCTTCCTGCCAGGCGGCAATGCGCTCGGCGTAGGGAGAGTCCACGCCTGCTTCCACGAGGGCATTATGCAGAGCGGTGAACCGCTCCGGATTGAAGGCGCGGTCGTAGTACAGCTTCAGCGGCTCCCAGGGCGAGCCGGTGCCCGGGTACCGCTTCGGATCCCCGGCAGCGTTGAAGGCCTCCACAGCCACCTTGTGCGCCATGATGTGGTCCGGGTGCGGGTAGCCGCCGTTCTCGTCGTAGCTGATGATGATGTGCGGGCGGAACTCCCGCACCAGCTTGACCAGAGGTGCCGCGGCCCGCTCGAGCGGCTCCAGCGCGAAGCATCCAAAGGGCAGGTCAGGCAGCGGATCCCCTTCCGGAAGGCCGGAGTCCATGAATCCCAGCCAGCGGTGCTGCACGTTCAGCTCACGCTGCGCATTGGCCATTTCGGTTCGGCGAAGACCGGCAAGGTCCCGCTTCGCTGCAGCGTTGTCCTCGAGTGCGGGATTCAGCACACTGCCGCGCTCACCGCCGGTGCAGGTGGCGACCATAACGTCCACGCCCCGGGCGGCGTAGAAAGCCATCATGGCCGCGCCTTTGCTGGCTTCGTCGTCGGGATGAGCATGCACGGCCAGCAGCCGCAGCGGTTCCTGGCGGCTGGAATTATCAAGCGGGGCGGTCGGCACGAAGCAGCTCCTGAGAAGGTTGGCGAAAATCGGACGGGAAACTCGGATAAAATGAAGCGGTGAGCACTGAGGAAGGTCCTGTTAAGCAGCCCGCCCCCGAGCAGACCCCGGATGATTTTCCGTCCGCATCAAGATTAGCCAATCGTTACGGCGCACCCAAGCCGGGCTGGTCCCGGCGGGCCAAGACCATTGCCGGCAGCGCTGCCGTCCTGCTGGCCTGCGGAGCGGCCGCTCTCATGGCGATGCCTTCCCCGCGCGGCGAAGTGAGTTTCAAGGATGTGGGCTTCAGCATTGCCGATGCCACACATGCCAGCGTGGACTTCCAAGTCACCAAAGACCCTGAAGACAGCGCGTCCTGCGCCGTTCAGGTCCTCAGCTCGAGCTACGCCGTGGTGGGGTGGAAGCAGGTCACCATCGGCCCGTCTGAGGAAGCAACCACCGGGCACCGGCTGGACATCCGTACCGATTCCCTGGGCGTTACCGGCGGAGTGAACGCCTGCTGGCTCCTTGACGACTAGCGCTGAAAACACGCTCTAGGCTTAACTTCACGGGCGCATTCTTCCGGTTCCGCTGCGCCGCGTTTCCCGCGGCCGGGGTGCAGGATTGGCCCGTTCCGTCAAATCCGGCGGGTTCTTGGGTAATTCGCTTTGGCTGACTAGTATGGAGCCTACGTTATGCCCCGCCAGGTGATCATCCCAGTGAACGGTCACCGCCCGGCGGGGTCTTTGCTTGTCAGGCCGTTCCGGCCCCGAAGCAATTTCAGCCTGCCGAACCAGATTCAGTGGTTTGGTCGTCACTTAAAAGGAGAGACCCGTGTCTACCAACAGCGCACCTGCCGCTTGGCTCACTCAGGAGTCTTATGACCGCCTGAAGGCGGAACTGGATCACCTGTCCGGCCCCGGCCGCACGGAAATCGTTGCCCGCATTGAGCAGGCACGTTCCGAGGGCGATTTGAAGGAAAACGGCGGGTACCACGCAGCTAAGGAAGAGCAGGGCAAGGCTGAGGCCCGCATCCGCCAGCTGACGCAGCTCCTGGAAACCGCCCACGTGGGCGAAGCTCCGGCAGATGACGGCGTCGTTGAACCCGGCATGCTGGTGGAAGCCAAGGTTGCCGGCGACGTGGAGACCTTCCTGCTGGGAAGCCGTGAAATCGCCGGCGACTCGGACATCGACGTGTACAGCGAAAAGTCTCCTCTGGGCGCCGCAATCCAGGGCATGAAGGCAGGAGACAGCGTCACTTACAAGGCACCGAACGGCAAGGAGATCTCGGTGGAGATCATCTCGGCCAAGCCTTACGCCGGCTAGTTTTCCGCACTGCCTGATTTTGTGCGCTAGAGCGGGTCTTCCCAACGGGAGGGCCCGCTTTTGCTTGTGCGCCTGTTCTGCCGGTTGCGGCTCAGCAGCACCGCGGCCAGCACACCGCCGGCGGCACCGAAGAGGTGCGCCTGCCAGGACACGCCGATGTTCACCGGCAGTACGCCCCACAGCAGTGACCCGTAGATGAGGAAAAGCACTCCGGCCAGCAGCAGCTGCAGGATGTCCCGGTTGTAGATTCCGCGGACCATCAGGTACGCAAACAATCCGAAGACAACCCCTGATATCCCCACGGTCAGCCCGCCGCCGAAGAGCCAGACACCGAGTCCGGACGCCAGCCAGGACGAGGCGATCACCACGGCATACCGCCGCACCCCTTCCAGCAACGTCAGGAAGGAAAAGACCACCAGCGGCAGGGTGTTTCCGAGCAGGTGGTTGATGCCGGCGTGCAGCAGCGGGCCAAACAGGATCCCGTCCAGCCCTTCGAGCCGCCGGGGCAGAACTCCGAACTCCCGCAGGGATGACGGGCCTATGAGCAGGGCAACGAAATAGCACGCCCAAATGAGTGCGGCCAGGCCGAGGGATATGTACAGGGCCGTCCTGGCCCGCTTGGCGAGCATCGCCTACCCGTGCAGCACTATGGGTTGGAAGCCGGAGGCGCGGAGGTTGTTCAACACCAGTTCACAGTGCTCGTGCCCCTTGGTTTCCATGTTGATGGTGATGGCCACATCCCCCATGCTGATGGAGCCGCCCACCCGGGTGTGGTCGACGCCGGTGACGTTGGCATCGGATTCGGCAATGATCCGGGAAATGGTGGCCAGCGAACCGGGACGGTCATCGAGCAGGATCCGCACCACCAGGTACCGGCCTGCGGCGGCCAGACCGCGCTGGATCACTTTGAGCATCAGCATCGGGTCAATGTTGCCGCCGGAGAGAATCACCGCGGTGTTCCCCGGGTTTTCAATCTTGCCGTCCATGAGCGCAGCCACGCCCACAGCTCCGGCCGGTTCCACCACCATCTTGGCGCGTTCCAGCAGGAAGATCAGTGCCCGTGCCAGCGAGTCCTCGCTGACGGTCACCACATCGTCCACCAGTTCCCTGATGATGGAGAAGGGCAGCTGGCCCGGGCGTCCGACGGCGATGCCGTCGGCGATCGTGGACACCTTGGTCAGCGGGACGAGGGCATCGGCGGCGAGTGAGGGCGGATAAGCAGCAGCGTTCTCGGCCTGGACACCGATGATGCGCACCTCCCGGCCCAGTTCCTTTGCCCTCGCCTTGATGGCCACCGCGACGCCGGCCAGCAGCCCGCCGCCGCCCACACCCATCAAGACGGTGTCCAGGTCAGGGATCTGGTCGAGCAGCTCCAGACCGATGGTTCCCTGCCCGGCCACTACGTCCACGTTGTCGAACGGGTGCACAAACACGGCACCGGTCTCGTCCGAATACCGCTTGGCTTCCGCCAGCGCTTCATCCACGTTGTAGCCGTGCAGCACTACCTCGGCGCCGTGGCTCTGCGTGGCTGCCAGTTTCGGCAGTGCCACGCCCAGCGGCATGAAGATCCGGGCTTTGATGCCCAGCCGCGCAGCCGCAACCGCCACGCCCTGCGCGTGGTTGCCGGCGGAGGCCGCCACCACGCCCCGGTCCCGGTCGGACGGTGAAAGCTTGGCCATCCGGACATAGGCGCCGCGGACCTTGAATGACCCGGCCCGCTGCAGGTTTTCACACTTGAAGTAGACATTGGAACCGGTTTGGCGGCCCAGTGCCCGGGAAACCTCAATGGGGGTACGGGCAACCACACCGTCCAGCAGTTTCGCGGCTGCCTCGATGTCGTCCAGTGTCACGGGCAGGTCGGACAGATCGGTCACGGTTGTTTCTCTTCTTCTGCGTTGTCATCCAACGCCTCAATGGATTCATTTGTCCTCGGCACCGGTCCGCCCGCAGCCCCAAAGACGGGGTCTGCGTCCAGCGCCGGGTCCTGTTCCCATCCCCGGGAGGCGATGTAACGCACCACGGTATTCAGGATGGCCAGCAGCGGTACGGAGAACAGGGCTCCGGGGATTCCGGCGGCCAGGGTGCCGCCGGTGACGGCAAGGATTACGGCCAGGGGATGCAGGGCGACGGCGCGGCCCATGATCAGCGGTTGCAGGATGTGGGACTCGAGCTGCTGGACGAGCAGCACAATGCCCAGCATGATCAGCGCATTGACCCAGCCGTTGGCGACGAGGGCAAGCAGCACAGCTACGAATCCGGTGACGAAGGCGCCCAGCAGCGGCACGAAGGAGCCCAGGAACACCAGGACCGAAAGCGGCAGCGCCAGCGGCACTCCGATGATGGCGGCGCCGGCTCCAATTCCGACGGCGTCGATGAATGCTACGAGCAGCTGCACCCGGACGTAGTTGACCATGGATTCCCAGCCGTGGAGTCCGGCTCCGTAACCAGCCGGGCGGGCGCGCCGCGGCAGGAGCCCTGTCACGAAGCGCCAGATGCGCCGGCCGTCCAGCAGGAAGAAAACCAGGGCGAAAAGTGTCAGCAGCACGCCCGCGGCGAAGTGCCCGGCTCCGGTGCCCACCGACAACGCCCCGGAAACGATGTTTGCAGAGTTCGACTGGATCGCGTTGGTGGCTCCGCCCAGCAGGGAATCCATCTGGGTTGTGGTGATCTTCAGCGGCCCGTCTGCAAGCCATTCCTGAACCTGGTCCACACCGGCAAGGGTCTCATCCCAGAGGTCACGGAACCCCAGCGCCAACTGCCGGCCCACCAGAGTCAGGGCGGCCACGATCAAGCCCAGGAAGGTGACAATGGTGACGGCCACGGCCAGACCGCCGGGCACCTTGTTGCGCCGCAGCCACTCGGTCACCGGAGAGAGCAGGCCGGCCAGCAGTCCGGCGATCATCAGGGGAATGAGCAGCAGGGAGAAATCACGCAGGACCCAGATGAGCCCGGCCGCGACAATCAGCACCACACCCAGGCGCCAGGCCCAGGCTGCGCTGACGCGCAGAGCGTACGGGACGTCGTCGTTGCCCCGGCTGGAGCGGACAGCCGCAGCCTGCACCGCTTTGGGCGCGGCAATGCTGCGTGCGTGAGGTCTCATGGGGTCATCTTTCCACACTCGATGGCTGTTGTTCCCACCTTTACGTCCGCCTCTCAGCCGTCCAGGCCGGGCCGGATCCCCCACTCTGCTGCGAAGGAGTTTCCCGGGTCCAGCCAGCGCAGTCCCTCACCGGAATTCAGGGCATTGGCCGGAGCAGTCATGGGTTCCAGGGCAACGGCCCGGCTCCGTCCGGGAAGCTGGTCTGTGAGGAAAACATGGACGTAACCAAACTCGGGAGCGCTCCACAGCGTGACGCTTCTGCCGTCCGGTGCGGCCAGGCGGTGCCGGTGCTGTCCTTCCGCCAGCTCCAGTCCGGTGAAGGCGCTGTCCAGCGCCTGGTCTCCGATCCGGCGGCCGGCCCGGAAGTCATAGTCCCCGGCAACCGGCTCCCGCCCTACGGGGATCAGACGCTCGTCAGCCGTTATCCGGGTTTCCGCGGCCACGGTAAGCGTCAGGTCTTCCACCGGTACCGAACCGATCCGCAGGAACGGATGTGCGCCGAGGGCAAACGGCGCCCGGTCCTCCCCCACATTGGTGAGGCTTTGGCGCACCCGCAAGCCGGCGTCGTCGTCCAGGCTGTAAGTGACCTGGTGGATGAGGTGGAACGGATAGCCGTGCTGGGGGAAGATTTCGGCCTGCAGGGTCAGGCTGTCCTGCCCGGCCGTGTCGCCGGCAGGCCGGTAGCCGGTGTTGCGAAGGAGCCCGTGGCTGGCGTTCCCCCGGGAAGGTTCGGTGATATCCAGCTGCTGGACCTTGCCGTCCAGGGTCCATTGGCCGCCGGCCACGCGGTTTGGCCAGGGCGCCAGCAGGATGCCGCAGGCCGACGGCGGCAGCGAAGTGTCCGGGTAGGTCTCGACGTACCCGGTGCCGGCCACGCTGTAGCTGCGCAGCCCTCCCGCAAGCGCCGCAATGCGGGCTTCGGCCCGGCCGCCGGGAGTCTGGCGTGTGATCTGGTACTGGGTGCCGGTGGCAGGACTTGGAACTGCGCCCGTGGCTGGGAAGCTCATCGTTCCAGCCTACCAACCGCTTACTCTTCGAAGTGGGTGCTCACCCGGTCTGAAACCACCGCGACGACACCGGCCGCGATGTCCCGGACCTTGACGTTGCGGCTGTTGGACACGCTGCGCAGAATGTCCACGGCGCTCTGCTGGCTGCAGTTGTTCTGGGCCATGATGATACCGGCGGCGAGATCCACCACCGTCCTGGACTCCAGCGCCGCCTGCAGGTTCTCCGCGCGGTGTGTCTGGGCGTCCAGGCGCAGAGCCAGCGCCACTGCGGTTGCCGTCTCCGCGGCGGCACGCTCGACTGCCTGCACGGCCTCCGGCCCGAAGGCCCCCGGATGCTCCGAATACACGGTGAGCACCGCTCCCCCGGCCCCGGCGAGGGGAACCGGCAATCCTATCGTTAGGACGCCGGACGCGGGATCTGCAGCGGACTGTCCATGGGCCGAAACTCCGGGACCGCTTCCCGCGTGGACCGTCTGCCGCCGGGGCCGCACAACGGTGATGGCGGCGTCGGAGACGTCCCATTCCGCCAGATGGCCGGCAAGGTCACAGGCCAGCGCGGTCAGGAAACCGTCGAGTGCAGGATGCTCCAGCAGCAGTTCCTGAAGACGCACCGGAGACAGTTCGGTTGTGGCGGGCTCTGGCACGGCGGCCCCTCCCCTCAGCACCTGGATCTCGAGACGTGCCAGAGCCTACGGTCCCGGGAGAGTGGTGCACAGGGTGATGGCCGACTTTTCTCCGGGAACGGCGGATTCACTACTCCCGGGATTAAACGACAGAGGCCGGCAGGTCAATGCCTGCCGGCCTCTGTCGTCTACCCGCATGCCTCCGGACCAGCCGGAGAGCAGCGTTAGTCGTCGCCGCGGAGAATGGCGAGGATACGGATGATTTCCACGTACAGCCAGACCAGAGTGACGGTCAGGCCAAACGCTGCGGTCCAGGAATAACGCACCGGAGCGCCGGCCTGCACACCCTGCTCGATGGAGGTGAAGTCCATGATGAGGGAGAACGCGGCCAGGCCAACGGCGAACAGGCCGATGATGATGCCCAGCGGGATGCCGGCGATAGTGAAACCGCGCACGCCCCACGGGTCATCCACGGCACCGAAGATCATCAGGCCAACATTGACGAGGGAGAAGACGGCGTAACCGATCATCGCGATCATGAAGAAGCGCATGGCCTTGGGGGTGGCGCGGACCTTGCCGCTCTTGAACAGCACCAGGGTCACGGCGAAGACGGAGAGCGTACCGAGGACGGCCTGCAGGCCGATGCCCGGGAACATGTTGTCCAGCACCAGGGTCAGGCCACCAAGGAACAGACCCTCAAGCGCTGCATACGCCAGGATCAGCGCCGGAGCGGGTTCCCGCTTGAAGGAGTTCACCAGACCCAGGACGAAGCCGCCCAGGGCGCCTACGATCATGAGCGGTGCAGCCGCACCGGGGATCACCAGCATCGGAATGGCAGCGCCCACCAGCACCACGGCCAGGCAGGCGAGAGTCTTCATGATCACGTCGTCGTAGGTCATCCGGCCCGTCTGGGCGGGACCTGCGGAGGGAGCGGTGTAGAGCTCCTGCAACTGCTGCGGTGTCATCTGTCCATGGGGCTGGGTGGCCAGGGAACCCTGGTTCATCCTGCCGCCGCGAACCTGTGAATTGAAATTCTTTCCGTTAAAAACCGGATTACCGCCAAGTGCCATGAAATGTCCTCCATCTGGGGGGCTGTTTACCTAGAGCCTACCAATGTCAACGGCCGCCGGGCACTGAAGATTCCCTGCGACGGAGTGAGCCGGGATAACAGTTCCGCATACCCGGCCACTTCCGAAGCCCCGGCACTGGCGTTCCGCGGCTTCACGATAAGTCGTTACCCGATCGCGACATTCGAGCCGGGCCAAACGTCACTGCCTGAAACATTTCGTGGGTAGCATGTTCCCCAGTCCGTGACAGACGTCACAAACAGATCCGCCTAAGTGCCGATTTCCTCGGTGCGCACGGCCTTGGCGTGGAGGTTTTCGAATTTGCTAAGAACATCGGCGCTGACCAGGTATCTGGGGATGCTGGCGGCGGTGGCGGCAATGTTCGCCGCCCTGCTGTTCTCCGCTCCTGCCGTCCACGCAACAACAGCCACCCCGGCGCCGTCGCCGTCGGAGAGCACATCCGCAACTGCTGAAGGCCAAGATCCTGATGCTCCAACGGACGGTTCTGAATACAGCGACCGAATCAGCGGAGTGCTCCGCAACGCGGGCGTTCCCCTCGAGGGAGTAAAGATCACCGCCACCGGCAACGGCTATGAAGGCGAAACACTGACCGCAGCGAACGGTTCCTGGTCCATCGGCGTTCCCGAACAGGGTGCGTTTGAAGTGGAACTGGACGAATCAACGCTTCCGGAGGATGTGGCGCTGGCGGAGAACCAGCAGAACCCGCGCACCGTCACCTTTGCCGGCACCTCCAACATCACCACGCTGTTTCTGCTCGGCGAGGGCATTGTCCTGCAGCAGGACAGCTTCCTTTCCACTCTGACTGAGCGTGCCGTGGCCGGTTTGAGCTTCGGAATGCTGCTGGCGCTGAGCGCAGTGGGTCTCTCCCTGATCTTCGGCACCACCGGCCTGACCAACTTTTCGCACGGCGAGATGGTCACCCTGGGCGCAGTCCTGGCCTTCGGGTTCTCAGCTCTGGGCCTTTCCGCCTGGTTGGCACTGCCGCTCGCCGTCCTTGGCGGGGCGGCGTTCGGGTATCTGCAGGACGGGGTGCTGTGGAAACCGCTGCGGCGGCGCGGCACCGGCCTGGTGCCGATGATGATCGTCAGCATTGGTTTGGCGGTGGCCGTCCGCTACACCGTCCTCTTCTTCTTCGGCGGTGCCATGCAGCAGCTGCCCGGAGCGCAGAGCCCCACCCTCGAGCTCGGGCCCGTATCCATACCCCGGAACACCCTGATTTCCCTGTTTGTCTCGCTCGCGGTCATCCTGGTCATCGCCGTTCTCCTGCTGCGCACCCGGATCGGCAAGGCCACCCGGGCGGTCGCGGACAACCCGTCCCTGGCCGCGGCCTCCGGCATCGACGTGGACCGCGTGATCCGTCTGGTCTGGGTAACCGGCGGCGCCCTTGCAGCCATGGGCGGCATCCTGTGGGCCTATTACCGGCCCGGAGTTTCCTTCAACATGGGCCAGCAGATTTTGCTGCTGATTTTTGCCGGCGTGACGCTCGGCGGACTCGGCACGGTCTTCGGAGCGTTGATCGGCTCCATCATTGTTGGGCTCTTCGTGGAGATCTCCACTATCTGGCTGGACGCGGACCTCAAATATGTGGGTGCCCTGGTCATCATGATTCTTGTCCTCCTCGTCCGGCCGCAGGGAATCCTCGGCCGCCGCGAGCGCATAGGTTAGGGGCTTAGCAGCGATGGACTTTGCAAATATTTTTCTGGGGGCTCTCAACGAGATCATCAGCCCCACGACGGCCGCCTACGCACTGGCAGCCCTCGGTCTCGCGGTGCATTTCGGTTACACGGGGCTGCTGAACTTCGGGCAGGCCGGTTTCATGGCCGTCGGGGCCTACGGTTTCGCCGTTCCCATCCTGTCTTTCAACGCCCCGCTGCCGGTTGCGGTGCTGATCGCGCTGGCGGCATCCGCCGTCTTTGCCGTCATCCTGGGCATACCCACCCTGCGCCTGCGGGCCGATTATCTGGCCATCGTGACGATCGCGGCCGCGGAAATCATCCGTTACATCGTCACCACCAACAGCATGACGGCGGTCACCGGGTCAGCCAACGGACTGTCCGCCTTCACCGGAGACTTCTATGCCCTGAACCCCATTCCCCCGGGAAGCTACAACCTGGGACCGTTCGGCATGAATGAACGCGATGTGTGGGTTCGCATCGTCGCCTGGACCCTGGTCATCATTGCCTGCCTGCTGGTGTGGATGCTGATCCGCAGCCCGTGGGGCCGGGTGGTGAAAGGCATCCGCGAGGATGAGAACGCCGTCCGGGCCCTGGGCAAGAACGTCTATGCCTACAAGATGCAGGCCCTGATCCTCGGCGGCCTGCTGGGCTCCATCGCAGGCATCGTCTTCACCCTCCCCCGCGATGCGGTACAACCGGCAAACTACGGCACCGAGCTGACCTTCTACCTCTATACCGCTCTGTTGCTGGGCGGCATGTCCACAGTACTGGGCCCCGTGATCGGCGCCATGCTCTTCTGGGTCCTGCTGTCCCTGACCCAGGGTCTCCTCTACGGAGCCATTGAAGCCGGCTACATCACGTTCATTGACACTTCCCAGGCAGGGCAGGTTCGCTACATCCTTGTGGGTGTGGCACTGATGCTGCTGATGATCTTCAGGCCCCAGGGCATCCTGGGCAATAAGAAGGAGCTGGCGTTCGCATGAGTTCCCAGGCAAACGAACCGCAGCGCGCAGGGCGTCCCCGCGGCGCGCACGCTGCTGAACCGGCAGAGGTTTCCCGCGTCGGGGTCAGTGATGCCGGCGCCCCTGAGGCGCCAGCAGACCCGCTGGCGGACAACGAGTACATGGCGGACAGCCGTCCCATCGCCGAGGGCGCCGTGGAACCGGGGTGCCGCAAGCGCGATCCCATCCTGGTGGCACGCAACGTCACACGGACCTACGGCGGAATCAATGCCGTGGACGTGGCGCATGTGGAGATTCCGCGGCACAAGATCACCGCCCTGATCGGTCCCAATGGTGCCGGAAAGACGACGCTGTTCAACCTGCTCACCGGGTTCGACACTCCGCAGTCCGGCGACTGGCAGTTCGAGGGCCGGGACCTGGCCGGAGTCTCCGCTTATAAGGTGGCACGGCTGGGGATGGTCCGCACCTTCCAGCTGACCAAGGTCATGGGCAAGCTCACCGTTATTGAGAACATGCGCCTGGGCGCCGCGTCCCAGCCGGGCGAGTCGCTGTGGCGGGCATTCCTGCCGCCGTTGTGGCGCGGCCGTGAACGGGAGATCACCCAGCAGGCCGATGTCCTGCTGGCCAAGTTCAAGCTGGACGCCAAGCGCAGCGACTATGCCGCCTCCCTCTCCGGCGGCCAGCGGAAGCTGCTGGAAATGGCCCGGGCGCTGATGGTCAAACCAAAACTGGTCATGCTCGACGAGCCCATGGCCGGCGTGAACCCCGCGCTCACGCAGTCTCTGCTGGACCACATCAAGAACCTCAAGGCCGAGGGCATGACCGTTCTCTTCGTGGAACATGACATGCATATGGTGCGCCATATTGCCGACTGGGTCATCGTCATGGCTGAAGGAAAAGTGGTTGCCGAGGGTCCGCCGGATGTGGTCATGAAGGACCAGGCCGTTATCGACGCTTATCTGGGGGCACACCATGACGTGGACCTGGGTGATTCCGAGGGCTTTGAAAAGCTGGAAGCCGAACTGGAGCATGACCCCGAATCTTCAGTGGGAACCGAGCCTGACGGCGTTGTCGGCAGGCGTATTGATGAACGGAAGGGACAGGCATGAGCGCCGAGGAATTCGACGGCGATTCCGTCGTCAAGGTAACCGATCTGGTGGCCGGCTACATCCCGGGCGTGAATATCCTGAACGGATGCAGCATCGAGGCCCGCCGCGGCGAGCTGATCGGGATCATCGGGCCCAACGGTGCCGGCAAGTCAACACTGCTCAAGGCCATGTTCGGCCTGGTCAAGGTGCACTCGGGAACGGTTGTGGTCCGCGGTCAGGACATCACCGGGCTGAAGGCCAACAAGCTGGTCAGCCGGGGCGTGGGATTCGTGCCGCAGAACAACAACGTCTTCCCGTCCCTGACCATTGAAGAGAATCTGCAGATGGGCCTGTACCAGGCACCGAAACGCTTCGCAGAGCGGTTTGATTTTGTCTCGACGCTGTTCCCGGAACTGCGTCAGCGGCGGGCGCAGCGCGCGGGCTCGCTCTCCGGCGGTGAACGCCAGATGGTAGCCATGGGCCGGGCGCTGATGATGGAGCCGGCCGTGCTGCTGCTGGACGAACCGTCCGCGGGTTTGTCCCCCGTCAAGCAGGACGAAGCGTTTTTGCGGGTTCATGAAATCAACCGCGCCGGGGTTTCGGTGATCATGGTGGAACAGAACGCACGCCGGTGCCTGCAGATCTGCGACCGCGCCTACGTCCTGGACCAGGGCAAGGACGCCTACACAGGGACCGGCCGGGAGCTCATGAAGGATCCCAAGGTCATCCAGCTTTACCTCGGAACCCTCGCCGACACCGCCTGAGCTCCGCCCCCGGCGCCACCCCGGCACCACCCCGGCGCCTCCCCGGCGCCTCCCCCGCCAAACAAAAGCAACCCCCGCCGGTACCGACCGGCGGGGGTTGCTTTGTGCGGTGCTGAAGAGGTTCTTAGAGCTTGCCCTCTTCTGAACGGCTCGGCACCGGCTTGTTGTCGGCGTCGAACTGGTAGATACCGATGAACGCTTCGGTCGGGTCACCATTCTCATCGAAGGTCACCGGTCCGGAGTAGCCGTCGTAGTCGATGTCGCCGCCGCCCCGCAGGATGGTGACGCAACCGGCGTAGTCGAAGCACTTCTCGCCTTCGGCGGAGACGCCCTGCAGCTCGGCTGCAATGGCAGCGCCGTCGGTGCTGCCCGCAGCTTCTGCGGCCAGTGCCGTCATGGTGACGGCGTCGTAGCTCTCGCCGGCGTAGGACCAGTCCTTCAGGCTCGGATCAATCGCCAGCAGGGATTCCTTGAAGTTGTCCGAGGCGAACGGCCCCGGAATGGTTCCCTGGGCGCCTTCGAGGGTTCCCGCATCGAGGTCATCGCTGAAGTCCGAGGTGTTGCCGTCCACGAAAAACAGCTGCGTGGGGTCAACGCCCTTGGCCGTCAGGAGGGGAACGATGCTCGTTGCCTGCTGGAAGCTGATGACCACGATGGCGTCCGGATCAGAGGCAGCGACGGCGTCAACCTGGCTGCTGAACTGAGAGTCACCTTCGTTGAACATCTCTTCGGCGATGATCTGGCCACCCGCGGACTCCACCGAGCTGCGGATGTTGCTGGCCAGCCCGGTGCCGTACGCATCATTGAGGACAATCATGCCCACGGTCTGCGCGCCGCAGCTCATGATGTAGTTGCCGAGGGTGCGCCCCTGCAGGACGTCCGAGGGCGCGGTGCGCCAGTACAGGCCGTTGTCATCCCAGGTCGTGAAATCAGGGGACGTATTGGCCGGCGAGAACTGAATGACGCCGGCGCCGGTGATCTGGCCGATGACGGTCTTGGACACCCCGGAGGACGCAGCACCGATGATCGCGCTGACGCCCTGGCTGAGCAGGTTGGTCACGGACTGGGTGGCAATGTCGGTCTGGGTGTCGCCGGAGTCGCGGTG
This sequence comes from Arthrobacter sunyaminii, assembly GCF_018866305.1. Lineage (NCBI taxonomy): Bacteria > Bacillati > Actinomycetota > Actinomycetes > Micrococcales > Micrococcaceae > Arthrobacter > Arthrobacter sunyaminii. The sequence goes on along the minus strand of NZ_CP076456.1, from coordinate 1,065,744 downwards.
AATGATTTCCACCGGCTTGCCGAGGACGCCTCCTGCCGCATTGATCTCCTCGACGGCAAGGTTGGTGCCCGCTATCTCGGGCGGACCGAGGAACGCGAGCTCACCGGTGGTGGGCAGCAGGGTGCCGATTTTCAGCGGGACGTCGGTGGTCCCGGTGCTGGCCGGAACCGCGGTGGGATCGCCCTTCTCCCCCGGATCCGTGCCCTTGCCGCCTTCGTTTTCCGGGCAGGTCACGGCTCCTGCCGCAGCGGCGTCAGCGGAGGAGGACGACGGCGCTGCCGATTCATTCGACTCGGTTCCCGAGTCTCCCCCGCTGCAGCCGGAAGCGAACAGCGCAAAACCGAGCCCCAGCGCCGCGATCTTGGCCGCCCGGCTGTAACCTTCCAGGCCGGGGCGGCCCGTGGTGCGTAGTGCAGTCATAGATAATCTCCCAGATCGAAAGGCGGAGGCCTTTGATGCCCTTGTCAGGTGTTCCTGATCTAGGAGAAAAGCTAGTTGAATAATGAGTCAAAAATAAGAGTTTAGGGTTACGTCCTTGTAACACTCGTCACAGGGAGCGCTCCAACCACTTGCTTCACGGGGGTCACCCGGCTAGAACGTGACCCCGCTGCGCAGCATGACGTCGGCGAAGCCAGGACCGCCACCACCAGGATCCCGGTTTTTTCATGGAACGAATCAGCCGCCGTTCCCGGTGTTCACGGTGACGACCGGAACCCATCCCTACACCGGGCGGCTCCGAATAACCTGCATGATCGAGCAGCGCGGCAGCAGCCACAGGGATCCCCCGCTCCGGGAATGGTCCGGCACCTACGGCGGGTTCTACCTGCTTCCCGACGATGCGTGGGGCGTCTCGGTGGCAGAGGACGGGTCCCCGCACGCGCGGTGCTGTTCCTGCAGCTGGGAATATGACGTGGACACGGAGGAAGAGGCAGTCCGCATGATCACGGCGCACCTGCGGGTGGCACATCCGGACGAGACGGGGGTGGTGGATCCGGGCGGCCGCACAGGGCCGACGTCGTAGGCCCTGCGGTACCCCAGGTCGGACTCGAACCGACAACACGCAGATTTTAAGTCTGTTGCCTCTGCCATTGGGCTACTGGGGCTGAAGCAAAAGCTTCTGCTCAAGCCTACTGGATGGACGCTGCACCCCGGAAACAACGACGGCGGCCCCTCCGCCAAGGAGGAACCGCCGTCGTACGCGTTGCTGGAGGCTCAGGCCTACTTGCCGGCCATTTCCTTCTTCTTCGGCGGCGTAGCGGCAGCCTTGAAGGTGGAACGCGGGTTCTTCAGATTGCGCAGATCGGTGAGGTCGCGGCGGAACGCTACATTCAGCACCCAACCGGAGATGACGCGGAACTTGCGCTCGAACATGGGCATGGCCATGCCGTGGTAGCCGCGGTGGGCCAGCCAGGCCGGGAAGCCCTTCATGCCGAAGCCCATGATGTTGGCGACGCCCTTGTACTGGCCCAGGCCTGCAACGGCGCCGAGGCTCTTGTGGTTGTACTCTTCGATGCTGCCCTCGCCGTAGCGTGCGGCCACGATGTTCTTGGCAAGCAGCTTGGCCTGACGCACCGCGTGCTGGGCGTTCGGAACGCAGAAGCCGCCCACGCCGCCGCCGGAGAGGTCCGGAACAGCGGAGACGTCGCCGGCAGCCCAGGCACCTTCAAGGGGGCCGTCGTCGCCGGTGATGCGCAGTTCAGCGTTGGCACGGACGCGGCCGCGCTCGTCGATCGGGAAGTCGGTGGCGCGGACCATCGGGTTGGCCTGCACGCCGGCGGTCCAGATCAGGGTGTCGGTACCGAATTCACCGGCCGGGGACTTGTCCGCCATGTTGATGAGCTTCAGGACGCCGTCCTCGGCGGAGGCCAGCGAGGTGTTCAGCAGCACCTCGATGCCGCGCTCGCGCATGCTGGAGACAACCCACTCAGCCTGGTCGGGCTTGACCTCGGGCATGACGCGGCCCATGGCTTCGATCAGCACAAAGCGGAGGTCTTCACGCTTCAGCCGGTCATTGAGCCGTGCGGCGTCGCGGGCCATGTCCTCAAGTTCGGTGAGGGTTTCGATGCCGGCAAAGCCGCCGCCGACGACGACGAACGTCAGGGCGCGCTCGCGCTCCGGTCCGGCGGGCATCAGGGAAGCGGTTTCGATCCGCTCCAGCACGTGGTTGCGGGTGGCGACGGCTTCTTCAATGCTCTTCATACCGATGCCGGCCTCGGCGAGGCCCGGAATCGGGAAGGTGCGGGTGATCGAGCCTGCGGCCAGGACAACGTCCTGGTAGGGAAGCTCGAACGGCTCTCCGCCGTCGGCCGGCTCAACCATGGCCGTGCGGGCGGCGTGGTTGATGGAAATAACCTTGCCGGTGATCAGTTCGGTGTTCTTCAGGTGCATGCGGTGGGATACAACAGCGTCGCGGGCCTCAATGGTGCCAGCTGCAACCTCGGGGAGGAACGGCTGGTACGTCATGTACGGCAGCGGGTCCACAACGGTGACGATGCCACCCTCAGCCTTGACCTTATTCTGGAGGTTCTTGGCTACATAGAGACCTACGTAGCCACCGCCTACCACCAGGACGCGCGGACGGTCTGAAAACTGTGTTGTAGATGCCATATCCTCATGGTACCCGAGTTTGTGAAAACCTTCACGAGAGTTTGGAAGACTCCAGCTCCCCGGTGTCCATGTCCTCCGAAGCGGGGCATTCCGCCTCCCGGCGACGTGCCCGGACAACGGCCACCGTGCCCGCCGCCGCCACGGCCAGCGTTAGTCCAGCGAAGCCCAGGACAAGGGTTCCGGGCAGTAAATCGGTCTTCGTTCCGGGCGCCAGAGCTTCCGGCACGGTGGGTTCGGGCAGGTTCGGTGCCGTCGGTTCCACGGCAACCGGAGCGTCCACTGCCGGAGCCGTGGAAGCGTCCCGGCGATGAATGCGGATCCAGTCAGCGATGTTGCCCAGCGGGTTGGCGGTGACGGACGGAACATCGGAGGTCAGCGCCGCCCCTGCATCCAGGATGCCGTAGCCGTACAGGGTGTCCTGTCCCGGGGCCCCGGCGTCACGTGCTGTGCTGATGATGCGGTTAATGACCTCTGCCGCACTCAGTTCGGGGTACGCGGAACGGATCAGCGCCGCGGTGCCCGCCACGAGAGGCGCTGCACCGGAGGTTCCGCTCCAGCCCGCATACCGGGCAGGACCGCCCGGCAGGCCGCCCACCAGGTTCTCCGCCGGAGCCGCAACCCCGATGCTGATCCCCTCGGAGGACGAATCCCAGCTTGCCTCACCGTTGCGGTCAACCCCGGCCACTGTCAGCACACCGGGGATGGTGGCGGGAGCGCCCACCTGGACTATGCCCACACCGCGGTTGCCGGCGGCGACAACCACCACCACGTCCTGCTGCTCGGCGTAGAGGAAGGCGTCGTCCCAGCTTTCCGGCCAGGAGGTGGAGCTGCTGCCCAGGGACATGTTGATGACTTTTGCGCCGTTGTCCACGGACCACCGGATGGCGGCCGGAATCTGGTCCTCAATAGGAATTCCGGCCGGATTGTCCGGTCCGATCCAGGCCGATACCGCCAGCAGCTCAGCCTTGGGCGCCACGCCGATGATGCCTTCGGAGTTCTTCTTCTCCTTGGCGGGCGCCGGCTCCTTCTTCTCGTCCTTGTCCCCGTCCTTCTTCGGTGCGGAGGTTGCCGGCGGCTCGTCGGGAGCATGGCCCCGTCCGGCCAGCAGTGTTGCCACCAGCGTCCCGTGCGAGGGATTGTCGCCCAGCCCGCTGCTTCCGGACGGGTCTCCGGCACCGGAAACGTCGGTTCCCCCGGTAACTGCACCAATAAGGTCCGGGTGGGTGGGATCAATTCCGGTGTCGATGACCGCCACCTTCACGCCCTCGCCCTGGCTCACGGCCCAGGCTTCGTCGAAGCCATAGTCCGCCAGCCAGTACTGTTTGTCCCGCCATTCGTCAGCAGAGGCCGGGGCAGCCGGAACGAGGGTCAGCGCCACCAGCGCCGCCACCAGGATTCCACCCCGCCCCTTCCGCTGCCGCAGCCCCAAAACCGCCGACGCTGTGGTCACCGCGCGGCGCTCAGGGCTATGCCGTCCAGGATGTCGTGCTCGCTGGTGATCGCCGAGGAGACCTTTCCATCCGTCAGTTCTGACACGCGGTCCACAATGGTCTGCCAGATCAGTGCACCGGCACCGATCACGTCCACCCGGCCCGGGTGCATGTACGGCAGCGCCGCCCGTGCTTCCCGGTCCATGTGCAGCAGCTCCCGGGCAGCCTGGTCGATGCGGGAAATGTCCAGTTCGGTGCCGTGAATCGCCTCGGCGGAGTATTCCGGCAGGCGGAGGGCGTGCGCTGTCACCGTGGTGATGGTGCCGGCAACACCCACCAGCCGGTCGGCCTCGGCCAGCGGAACAGTGGAGAGCACCTGGGCAATCATGTCCAGGACGTCTCCGCGCGCCAGCGCAATCTGGGCGTCGGTGGGCGGATTGGAGGTGAGATGGCGTTCGGTGAACCGCACGCATCCCATGTCGGTGCTCTTAGCCGCCAGCACACGGTCCGAGGTGCCGAGGACAAATTCGGTGCTGCCGCCGCCAAGGTCCACCACCAGCGTTTTGGCACCATTGCCGGCGCCCAGGACACTGGTGGCCCCGGCGAAGGAAAGTGCGGCCTCTTCGTCTCCGCTGATGACCTCGGGCTCCACACCCAGCCGTTCGCGGATTCCCGCCACGAATTCCCCGCGGTTCTCTGCGTCGCGGCTGGCGGAGGTGGCCACGAACCTGATGCGTTCGGCACCGTGCTCGCGGATGAGGGCAGCGTATTCATCCGCTGCCTCGAAGGTGCGCTGCAGTGCCTCAGGCGCCAGCCGTCCGGTGGCGTCCACGCCCTGTCCCAGGCGGTTGACCCGCATCAGGCGGACGACGTCGGTCAGCTTGGCTGCGCCTTCGTCCTGAGTCACGTCGGCGATCAGCAGGCGGATGGAGTTTGTTCCGCAGTCAACGGCGGCAACCCTCACGGCCGGCCGCACGGTGTCCGCTGCGCCGGCTTCGGTGTCCGGCTGCTGTGGTGCGCTGCTTTGTTCCTGCACGGCATCCCCCTGATGTTCGGCGTTGGCTGCGGCCTCGACGGCCTCGCGTCGGGCGGCACGCTTGGCATCCAGCTCCTGAGGGGACAGCCCCTGGGTTTTGGTGTGCCGGCTCAGGTCACGGCTGGGCGCCGCACCCGTGGTGTCCCACGCGCCCTCACAATAGCAGCGATCCGCGGTCCACCATTCAGAGATGCGCTCCAGCGCTTCGTCGCCCAGCGGGTTCACCCCGGGGCCTGCGGCCAGCGAGTGGCCAACCAGCACATGCAGGCATTTAACCCGGGTGGGCATGCCGCCGGCGGAGACGCCGTCGATCTCGGGAACGGGACCAACGCCGGTGCGGGCACCAATTTCATTGCGCACCTGAAGATACGCCTCATGCGCCTTCCGGTAACGGGCTGCGAGCTCCGGATCCTGCTCCAGCCGCTCGGTCATTTCGGTCATGAGACCGGAGGCTTCAAGCCGGGAAACGGCTGCCGTGATGACCGGGTGCGCCAAGTAGTAGGTAGTGGGGAAAGGAATGCCGTTGCTCAGGCGCGGAGCCGTGGTGGCAACGAGGGGATTCCCGCAGACACAGCGGGCACCGATTTCGACGACGTCGCGTGCCGGCCTGCCGAGCTGCCGGCTCAGGGTCTCCAAGTCTTCGGAGGTGGGGGTGAGCTGCTCCTGGGTCATGCCGGAGGTTCCTTCCTGAGGGCCTGGACGAGGCCCGGGCTATTGATAACTGCGCTTCTAAGATTACTGTGCGCAGAAAGCCGCGGCGTCCGGACCGCCGGAACGGCCGGAGCGGCGGAACGGCTTAGGGCGCGTTGGCTGCTCTTTTGACGGAGTCCCACAGTGCATCAACCCACCGCAGGTCCTCCACCTGTTCCTGGGCTTCCTGCTCCACGTCCTCCACGCCCTGCTCGCCCTTGACCAGATACCGGGTCTCCCCCGGCATGACCAGGAAAATCCGTTCCCGGGCCTGCTGCTTGATGTAGCTGGGGTCCTCCCAGCGCTGGAGCTGGGCTTGAAGGGCGCCCGAGGTTTCCTTCTGCTCGGCGATCTCGGCTTCCAGCGCCGCGATGTCCGAGCGCTGGTGCAGGTAGGTGTTCACCGACGGCGCCAGCAGGACCGTGACCACCAGCGTGACCATGGCCAGGACCAGCAGCCGGCCGGAGAAGGCCTTCGCCGGAACCGGACGCAGCTCATCCGAGGACTCCGCCGGGGATCCTGTGGTGCCGCTGTCTTCGGACAGGATCCGGGAACGCCGCCGCAGCCTGCCGGCAGCGGCAGCCGCTTTGCCGGGCGCCGCTGCATCGTCGACGGAACGTGCAGTTCCCGGGCCGGTTGGCTTTTTGGCGGTTTCAGCCCGGGATTTGGTGTTTTTCGGAGCTGAGGTTTTAGCGGACGCGGCTTTGACGGACGGGGCTTTGGCGGACGCTTTGGATGACGGCGCTGATTCCGCCCGAGACCGGGACACCCCTATGCCAGCGTCCGAGGCGCCCTCCACCGGTTTTGTGGCGCTGATGATGTCCGGATCCGCAGCGGCGTTCCGCTTACGGGCTGGCTTTTGTGCACTTCGGCTGGTGCGCCCCCCGGTGCTGGAGCCGTCCCCGCCGGATGCCTTGGGGACTTTCGGACGTCGGGTGGGCATGGAACTCCTTGATAATGCGGACTGGCCTGAAGCGCAGCTATTTCGATAACACAGGGCTTAAACACAACTGGCGGGCACCCTCGTTAACGAGGGTACCCACCAGCAGCAGGCTTACTCTGCCGTGAAACGCGGGAACGCGCTGCGTCCTGCGTAACGGGCGGCGTCGTCGAGCTCTTCTTCGATGCGCAGCAGCTGGTTGTACTTGGCTACGCGCTCGGAACGGGCGGGGGCGCCCGTCTTGATCTGGCCTGCGTTGGTGGCCACGCAGATGTCAGCGATGGTGGTGTCCTCGGTTTCGCCGGAGCGGTGCGAGGTGATGGTGGTGTAACCGGCACGCTGGGCCATGGTGATGGCGTCCAGGGTTTCGGTGAGCGTACCGATCTGGTTGACCTTGACCAGCAGGGAGTTGGCGGCGTTCATCTTGATGCCGGTCTCCAGGCGGGTGGGGTTGGTGACGAAGAGGTCGTCGCCAACGAGCTGCACCTTGTCGCCCAGGCGCGCGGTCAGGGCAACCCAGCCATCCCAGTCGTTTTCGTCCAGCGGATCTTCGATGGAAACCAGCGGGTAGTCGCGGACCAGTTCCTCGTAGTACGCGGACATTTCCTCGGCGCTGCGGTTCTGTCCCTCGAAGAGGTACGCGCCGTCCTTGAAGAACTCCGAGGAGGCAACGTCCAGGGCCAGGGCGATGTCGGTGCCCGGCGTGTAGCCGGCGCGGGTGATGGCCTCGAGGATCAGATCCAGGGCTGCACGGTTGGAGGGCAGGTTCGGAGCGAAGCCGCCTTCGTCACCCAGACCGGTGGAAAGGTTCTTTTCCTTCAGCACGGACTTGAGGTTGTGGTAAACCTCAACACCCCAGCGCAGGCCCTCGGAGTAGGTCTGGGCGCCCAGGGGAACAATCATGAATTCCTGGATGTCGACGTCGGAGTCCGCGTGCGAGCCGCCGTTGAGGATGTTCATCAGCGGCACGGGCAGGATGTGCGCGTTGGGTCCGCCGAGGTAGCGGTACAGGGGCAGGGCGGCGGATTCGGCTGCGGCACGGGCTACGGCCAGGGAAACGCCGAGGATGGCATTGGCGCCCAGGCCGGACTTGTTCTCGGTGCCGTCCAGGTCAATCATGGCCTGGTCGATCGCGCGCTGGTCGGCGGCGTCGAAGCCCAGCAGTGCGGGCTGGATCTGCTCGATGACCGCTTCAACGGCCTGCAGGACACCCTTGCCCTGGTAACGGGTCTTTTCGCCGTCGCGGCGCTCATTGGCTTCGAAGGCTCCGGTGGAAGCTCCGGAGGGAACCGCTGCGCGGCCAAACGTGTCATCATCCAGCAGAACCTCTACCTCAACGGTGGGGTTTCCGCGGGAATCCAGGATTTCGCGGGCGTGAATGGCATCAATGATTGCCATGGGAATGCTCCTGTTCGTTGGAACCTAGGGGTAACTTGAGCCCGGCCTATGAAACGGGCCACGCTGTCTGCTTCCAGCCTAGTTGAAACCGGCGCCGTAGTAAGGCCCTTGGGCGCCAATCCGACTTATACCCGGTTGCACTCAAACGCTGAGCGCCCTATTGCCCGGCCGTAAAGCGGCGCACTGCGGCACGCAGAGCGGCTTCCGCGTCCAGGCCCTGCGCCTGTGCCTGGCGCACGACGTCGAACAGGTGGTCTCCCAGCTCCTCCGAATCCCGCCAGATACGCTCCGGGGCTGTGTCGGGGGCGGCAGGCAGGGCCTCCTGCCCGGCACGCCGGGCCCGGTCCAGGGTTTTGGCGGCCAGCAGGAGTGCCGGGAGTCCTGCCGGAATGCCGTCGAACGGCGAGGTCCGTCCGGGTTTCTCCCGTTTTTTGACCTCGTCCCAGGCTCGTTCAATTTCCCCGGGATCGTCCGTGGTTTCCGTTCGGACGGAACCGTCGGGGGCAAACACGTGCGGATTGCGGCGGATCATTTTGGCGGTCAGCGAATCCACCACGTCCCCGATCCCAAAATGGCCGGATTCTTCCTGCAGGCGGGCGTGCAGCAGTACCTGGAACAGGACATCGCCCAGCTCTCCGGCGAGCTCACCGGCATCCTGCGGACCTGTGTGGCCTGCTTCCACTGCCTCGACAACCTCGTAGGCTTCTTCGACGAGGTACTCCAGCAGGGACTCGTGCGTCAGCGCGGCCGTCCACGGGCAGCGTTCCCGCAGGACAGCGATGATCCCGGCCAGGCGGGTGAACCGCCGGCCCAGGTCATCGCCGTCGCTGTTTGGCGCTGAATCAGCCACGGGCCTGATTGAAGCCTTCCGTCACGTAGGCGGCCAGCGCGTCGCGTTCTTCCAGCGGAAGGAACGCGGCATCCACGGCGTTCATGGTGAGTTCCAGGATGTCGTCCAGGTCGTAGTCGAAGGCCTCGGCCAGCAGCTCGAACTCGCCGGTCAGCGTGACACCGCTCATCAGCCGGTTGTCGGTGTTCACCGTGACCTGGAAACCCGTCTGGTACAGCAGGTCGATCGGGTGCGATTCGATGTCCTCACCGAAGGAGGCAATGGCACCGGTCTGCAGATTTGAGGAGGGGCAGATTTCCAGCGGAATGCCGCGGTCCCGCACCCAGCCGGCCACCTGTCCAATGGTCACCATGCCCACCGCAGTGTCGTCTCCGAGGCCGTCTGCCGCGCTGCCGGCGTCGTCGTCGAAGTCAACCTCGATGTCCTCGGCGATCCGCACACCGTGCCCCAGGCGCAGCGCGCGCCCGTGCACCAGGGCGTCCTTGATGCTCTGGACCCCGGCAGCCTCGCCGGCATGAACGGTAACGGGGAACTGGTTCTCCGCGAGGTACGTGAAAGCATCCGCGAAGCGGGAGGCCGGAAATCCGTCCTCGGCTCCCGCGATATCAAAGCCCACGGTTCCGTTGTGGCGGTGCCGGACGGCCAGTTCGGCAATCTCCATGCCGCGGTCGCCATGGCGCATGGCGGTGAGGAGCTGGCCCACCTGGATCAGGCGCCCCTGCGCTTCCACTGCTTCCACTCCCGCGTCCAGCCCATCCTGGACCGCTTCCACAACCTCGTCCAGGCTCAGTCCGCCCTTGAGGTGCTGCTCCGGTGCCCAGCGGATTTCGGCGTAGATCACGCCGTCGTCGGCGAGGTCCTCAACGAATTCACGGGCCACCCGCGCCAGGCCCTCACGGGTCTGCATGACGGCAATCGTGTGGTCAAACGTTTCCAGATACCGGACCAGGGAGCCCGAGTCCGCAGACTCGCGGAACCACTCCCCCAGTGCCACCGGATCGGTGGAGGGCAGTTCGTGTCCGGCCTGTGCAGCCAGCTCGATGATCGTTGCGGGACGCAGTCCGCCGTCAAGATGGTCGTGCAGCGAAACCTTGGGCAGGTTGAGGATGTCGAGGGTCGGGTCAGCGGCGGGAAGAAGAATAGGCTCAGTCACGGTTCCAACTCTACGTGAGCTGCGGCACTGTTCCGGGCGGGCCGGTTCAGGGTGTTTCGGCCCGGTTTTCAATGTCCTGCCTGGTGTCATCGGCATGCCTGGCACCGTCGGTGCCGCCGTCGGTGCCACCGTCGGTACCGCCGTCGGTCCGGCTGGCGCTGGAAGACTGGGATGCGCTTGCCGACTGGGCTGCCCGCGCCGCTTCGACACGCAGCCGGGCCGCGTCCCGGCTGGTCTGCAGGGGTGTGGGGCCGCGGAGCTTGGTGATGACCCGGTCGATGATGAGGCCCAGGACCATGGCCACTGCGATGGCCACCACTACGCCCAGCAGGTGGTTGTCCTTGAACCAGGTGCCGGCCACTGCTCCAACGGCAACACTGTATGCCGCCCACAACACTGCGGACATCGCGGTCAGGCCCACAAAGAGCCGCCGCGGGAAACCGGTCGCTCCGGCGGTGAGGTTGACGACCACACGACCAATGGGAATGAAGCGGGCCACCAGGATCAGGGAGACAGCACGCTTGTCCAGCTCCTTGCGGGCCCAGACGAATCCGCGCTGCATCCGGGGTCCGCGCATCCACCGGAACCGGTCAATGCCGATCCCCCGCCCCATCAGGTACGCCAGGTTGTCACCCAGGAATGCGCCGCCCGCAGCAGCGGCCATCAGCAGCCAGGGATTGGCGCCGGCACCGGTGGCCACCAGCGCGGCCAGCCCCACCACAATGGATTCGCTCGGCACGGGGGGAAAGAACCCGTCGATCAGACAGAACGTAAACAGAACCAGGTAGACCCACCAAGCGTCAGCGGAGGTCAGGATGAAGTTGTTAATACTGTCCATTGCGGCGCTCAGCACGGGCAGGCTGCTCTCCTCGGAATCGGTCTCTGGTACCTACAACGATGCCATCAGTGCATTGGTGCCCGCCAACCCCGGGGCCCGGCGGACAGTGCGGGGATGGCGGGCGGATAGCCGGAGTCAGCTGATGCGGTCGATGATCAGCTTCTGCGCGGGGCGGGATCCATCGGGACCAATGACAACGGCGTCGGCCAGGGCTTCTTTGGCACGCTCAAATTTCTCCGGCGTATCCGTCAGCAGCGTCATGAGCGGCTGGCCTGCCCGGATTTGGGCGCCGGGCTTGGCGTGCATGCGGACACCGGCACCAGCCTGGACTGCGTCTTCCTTCCGCGCCCGTCCTGCTCCGAGCCGCCATGCAGCGACACCAACGGACAGGGCATCCAGTTCCAGCAGCACACCGTCAGCAGGTGCGTAGATGGTCTCCGATTCGCGTGCCTGCGGCAGCGCGGCGTCCGGGTCGCCGCCCTGCGCGGAGATCATGCGCTTCCACACATCCATGGCTCGGCCGTCCTTCAGGGCTGCTGCCGGGTCGGCGTCGGGCAGGCCGGCGGCGGCCAGCATTTCTTCGGCCAGCCGCACGGTCAGTTCCACCACGTCCTCGGGGCCGCCGCCGGCCAGGACGTCGACGGATTCCTGCACCTCAATGGCGTTTCCGGCGGTGAGGCCCAGCGGCGTGGCCATGTTGGTCAGCAGTGCCACTGTGTTGACGCCGGCGTCCTTGCCCAGCGCCACCATGGTTTCGGCCAGCTCGCGGGCGTTCGCTTCGTCCTTCATGAACGCTCCGGAGCCCACCTTCACGTCCAGGATGAGTGAGCCGGTGCCCTCGGCGATCTTCTTGCTCATGATCGAGGAGGCGATCAGCGGGATGGCTTCCACTGTTCCGGTGACGTCGCGCAGGGCATAGAGCTTCTTGTCCGCCGGAGCCAGGCCTGCGCCGGCGGCGCAGATGACGGCGCCGACGTCGGCCAGCTGCTTCATCAAATCCTCGTTGGACAGATCGGCACGCCAGCCGGGAATGGCTTCGAGCTTGTCCAGGGTTCCGCCGGTGTGCCCCAGGCCGCGGCCGGAGAGCTGCGGAACGGCGACGCCGAACACGGCGACCAGGGGTGCCAGCGGCAGGGTGATCTTGTCCCCCACGCCGCCGGTGGAATGCTTGTCGGTGGTCGGCTTACCCAGGGAGGAGAAGTCCATCCGCTCCCCGGAGGCAATCATGGCTGCGGTCCACCGGGAGATCTCGGAGCGGGTCATGCCGTTGAGCAGGATGGCCATGTTCAGTGCGGCCATCTGTTCATCGGCGATGGCCCCGCGGGTGTAGGCATCGATGGTCCAGTCAATTTGTTCCGGTGACAAAACGCCCCGGTCCCGCTTGATTCCAATAATGTCCACGGCGTCAAACTTCTCAGCACTCATGGTGGTTATCCTTCCAGATGTTGGGGGCCGAAGGCGTCAGGCAGGACCTGATCCATGGTCTTGATGCCGCTGACGGTCAGCAGCTGCATGCCCGGTGCCCGGAATTCGTACAGCAGCTGCCGGCACCGGCCGCAGGGCATCAGGATTTCCCCGGCCCCGTCCACGCAGACAAACGCCGCCAGGCGACCTCCCCCGGTCATGTGCAGGGAGCTGACCAGCGCGCATTCGGCGCAGAGGGTCAGCCCGTAGGAGGCGTTTTCCACGTTGCAGCCGGAGATGATCCGGCCGTCATCCGTCAGGGCCGCTGCGCCTACCGGGTACTTCGAATACGGGACGTAGGCGTGTGCCAGCGCCGCGCGGGCCGTGTCCGTGAGGGCGGCCCAGTCAACGGGTGCGGGAGTTTCGGTGTTCTCAGTCATTGTTTCCTCGCTTCAAGCGGTTTTGCCGGTTCAGGCCGGCGGCCTGTGGTTGTGCGGATTAACCGAAGGCGCCCCTCCCGGCAGCAATAGCCGGAAAGGGCGCCTTCGCGCCGCTAGCCCTTGATGTACGGTATGCCGCCCGCGGCGGGGCCGCGCGACTTCCCCACCACGCCGGCAACGGCGAAGATGGTCACCACATAAGGCAGCATGGCCAGGAACTGGTTCGGAACCGGGGTGCCGAGCAGGCTCAGCACCGACTGCAGGTTGGAGGCAAAGCCGAAGAGCAGCGCTGCGAACAGCGCCCCGATCGGGTTCCACCGCCCGAGGATGAGCGCCGCCAGGGCAATGTACCCCTGGCCGGAGGTCATGTCCCGGTTGAAGGAGGAGACAGCCACCAGGGTGAAGAACGCGCCTCCCACGCCGGCGACGGCACCGGCGAGCAGAACGTTCATGAACCGGGTGCGGTTGACGTTCACGCCGAGGGTGTCAGCTGCCTTGGGGTGCTCGCCGACGGCGCGCGTGCGCAGGCCCCATTTGGTGTGGAACAGGCCAAAGTAGATGGCCGCCACGGCAATGTACATCAGGTACCCGATCACGGACTGGTTGAACAGGATCGGGCCGATGATGGGGATATCCGCCAACAGCGGGATCCGGATGGAGGGCAGGCGCGGCGGGGAATTCCACTTGGCCGCGTCCGTAGCCAGGACCGTGGAGAACAGGAAGCCCGTGAGGCCGGAGACCAGCACGTTCAGGACGACGCCGACAATCACCTGGTTCACGATGTACTTGATGCTGAAGACGGCCAGCACCAGGGACACCAGCACACCGGCAACGGCCGCGGCGAAGAGTCCCACAAAGGCATTGCCGGACAGCGAACCTGCCACGGCGGCAGCAAAAGCTCCGAAGAGCAGCTGTCCCTCAATGGCAATGTTCACCACGCCGGAGCGTTCGCAGAGCACCCCGGAGAGTGAACCGAAGATCAGCGGGAAGGCCAGGGTGAAGGACCCCGCCAGCAACCCGTAAAGGGCCACGCTGGGGCTGCGGGCGCTGCCAATGGACCAGGTCAGGAAGGCTGCGATGAAGAACACCGCAAACACGGCAATGAGCCAGGCGGGAATGCGCTGGTACCGGCTGACCAAAATGGCTGCGTAAGCCGCCGAGGCCAGCAGAACCACCGAGGCGATCCAGCCCAGGACGGGCGCCGAGACCACGATGTTGGGCAGCTGGATGGCTGCGTTGTCCTCGGTAAGCCGGAAAGTGACGTCGGAAGACGGCGCTTCCAGCCCGAAGAGGATGAAGCCGAGGATTGCCAGGACGCCCAGAATAATGGGTGTCTTCCAGCTGCGGATCGCCTCGGATGCGGCCGGACGGCCGGTGGAGGCGGGTGCGGTTGCGGTGCTCATGCTGCTCCTCCGGCTGCGTTGGCTTTCTTGGTGCTGCGTTTGCCGGCCGTCTTGAAGGCACCGGGCGGCGGAATCCGGAAGATGGAACGGACCAGCGGCGGTGCAGCAATGAACAGGACGATCAGCGACTGGACCACCAGCACAATGTCGATGTTGGTGCCGGTGCTGGTCTGCATGGTGACACCGCCGGCGCGGAAGGCGCCGAACAGCAGGCCTGCGGCGAACGTTCCCCACGGGGAGGAGCGGCCGAGCAGCGCCACGGTGATGGCATCGAAGCCGAAGCTTGCGGCCACCCCGGAGGTCAGCACCTTTTCGGTGCCGGAGACCTGCGCGACGCCGGCGAGACCGGCCAGTGCACCGGCAATGAGCATGACGATGACGTAGCCCTTGGTGGTGCTGATGCCGGCGTTCCGCGCAGCCGCAGGGTTGGCGCCCACTGCGCGCAGTTCAAAGCCAACGGTTGAGCGGTTCAACAGCCACCAGATGAAGACGGTGGCTGCGATAGCCATGATGAAACCCCAGTGCAGGCGGAAGCCGCTGCCCAGCAGCGGCGGGAACATGGCGGTGTCGTCAAGCTGCGGGCTGATCGGGTTGGTGGATCCCGGGCGCTGGAAACCCGGAGTGGTCAGCAGGAAGAGCACCAGCTGGATCGCGATGTAGTTGAGCATGATGGTCACGATGACCTCGTGCGCGCCGGTGCGTGCCTTGAGCAGGCCGGCAATGCCGCCCCAGACTGCGCCGCCGATGGCTCCGGCGAGGATGACCACAATCAGGTGCAGGCCAACCGGCAGGTGCCAGCTGAAGCCAACCCATGCGGCCAGAGTGGCGCCAATGATGATCTGGCCCTGCGCACCGATGTTGAACAGACCGGCCCGGAAGGCCAGGGCCACGCCGAGTCCGGCACAGATCAGCGGTGTTGCAACCGTCAGGGTCTGCGTCAGCGGATAGATCATCCGGGAGAAGGAATCGGCTTTAAAGTTGAAGATTGATCCCTGGAACAGGGCGGCATAGGCGCCGGAGGCAGCCGACCAGGCAGCACCCAGCAGGTCCCCGGGCCGTGAGAAGAAGTACCCCGCTGATTCGGCAACGTCCTCGTCAGTGAGCGCGATGAGCAGCCCGCCGACGATCAGCGCCATCACCACTGCCAGCACTGAAACCAGTGCGTCGCCCGTGACGATGCGGTGCAGGACCGATGCCTGCTTCTCTTCCGGATGCAACTCTGTTTCGGGGACCGGAACGGGCGGCGGCGGCAGCGCCCCGCCCGCGGTTTCGGCAGCGGTCAGCAGCCGCATTTCTTCTGCCTCTGCTTCCTCTTTCCGGTGGGCTGGTTCGCCCGGCTGCCTGTTTTTCTCCTCCGGGCTCACTGCGCCCCTCCCTTAGTCTCGCGTTCGTGCGAAAGTGCTTCGTCAGCGCGCATCCCGGCCATCATGAGGCCCAGGACATCGCGTGAAGTGTTGCCCGGGACAATTCCCATGACTTTGCCGCCGTACAGCACGGCGATGCGGTCGGCCAGTTCCAGAACCTCGTCAAGCTCGGTGGACACGATCAGAACCGGGGTCCCGCCGTCGCGCTCCGCCACGATCCGCTTGTGCAGGAACTCGATGGACCCGACGTCGACGCCGCGGGTCGGCTGGGAGGCAATGAACAGCGACAGCGGACGCGAGAGCTCACGCGCCATGACCACCTTCTGCTGGTTGCCGCCCGAAAGTGTTCCCGCCGCAGCCTCGGCGGACTGGGTCCGGATATCGAACTCCTCGATCTTTTCGCCGGCGTTGGCTGCCACAACCGCCGGCCGCATGGACAGCCCGCGTGCAAACGGGGCCTTGTTGTAGCGGTTGAGGATCAGGTTCTCAGCGACGGTGAAGGTGCCAACGAGGCCGTCAACGCTGCGGTCTTCGGGCACAAAGCCCACGCCGGCGTCGATAACCTGCTCAACCCTGCGTCCCACCAGTTCATTGCCGTCCAGCAGAATGGAGCCGGTGACGTGGTTCTGCAGGCCCATAATGGCCTCGGTCAGTTCAGTCTGCCCGTTGCCCTGGACACCGGCGACGGCGAGGATCTCGCCCTTGGCAATGTCAAAGCTCACGTGGTCGACGACGGCCTGCCCGGTGTCGGAGCGCACCACCAGATCACGGATGGAGAAGGTATTGGCGCCGGGCTCCGCTGGGGCCTTGTTGAGGTTCAGGCTGACGGAGCGGCCCACCATCATCGAGGCCAGCTCGGTGGTCGAAGCGCTGGGAGGCGCATCACCCACCACCTTGCCGCGCCGGATCACGGTAATGACGTCGGAAACCGCCTTGACCTCACGCAGCTTGTGCGAGATGAAGACCACCGATTTTCCGTCGTCGCACAGCTGCCGCATGATGGCCAGCAGTTCATCGGTTTCACGCGGAGTGAGCACTGCAGTGGGCTCGTCGAGGATCAGAACTTCGGCGTCACGAATCAGCGCCTTGATGATCTCCACGCGCTGCTGCACGCCCACCGGCAGGTCCTCCACCACGGCATCGGGATCGACGTCGAACCCGTACTGGTCAGAAATCTGCCGGATACGTGTGCGGGTGGCTTCAAGATTCAGCGTGCCGGCAAACTTGGTGCTTTCATGTCCCAGCGCCACGTTTTCCGCGACGGTGAAGACCGGCACCAGCATGAAGTGCTGATGGACCATGCCGATTCCGGCCGCCATGGCGTCCCCGGGACCGGAGAAGACAACGGGTTTGCCGTTGATCAGGATCTGGCCTTCGGTGGGTTCGTAAAGGCCGTAGAGGACATTCATGAGCGTGGATTTGCCCGCGCCGTTCTCCCCGAGGAGGCTGTGGACCTGACCCGGTTCGATGACCAGGTCTATGTGGTCGTTGGCAACCAGGGTGCCGAAGCGCTTGGTGATGCCCTTGAGTTCGAGTTTCACAACCCCAACCAATCTGTTTGTGTCTGAGTGTGTGGGCTTCTCTCTATGGAG
The DNA here is from genome assembly GCF_018866305.1 of Arthrobacter sunyaminii. Classification (NCBI taxonomy): domain Bacteria; kingdom Bacillati; phylum Actinomycetota; class Actinomycetes; order Micrococcales; family Micrococcaceae; genus Arthrobacter; species Arthrobacter sunyaminii. The sequence goes on along the minus strand of NZ_CP076456.1, from coordinate 1,048,599 downwards.
AGTACCCGGAACAGAATGAACCGCCGTCCCCCCGCTGCAACGCAGCCGGACGAACGGCGGTTCAGGTGCCGCTTACCCCTGCTTACTGGGGGCTGGCGGCAGATTCCACGGTGATCTCACCGGAGATGATCTTGGCCTTGATCTCGTCCACAGCTGACTTGACGTCGGCCGGAACGGCATCTTCCTGGTCGTGGTACGGGGCCAGGGCCACGCCGCCGTTTTCCAGGGTGCCGATGTACGGAGCGGCGTCGAAGCTGCCCTCGACGTCGGTGGAGATGACCTCTTCAACGGCTTCGCCCATGAGCTTCATGACCGAGGTCAGGATGTACTCGGTGCCCTTGTCGTTGGTCAGGAAACCGTCGGAGTCGACCCAGATAACCTTGTTGCTGCCGCCATTTGCGTTGGCTTCGACAACGGCGTCCAGCGTGCCGTCGCCAACCGGGCCGGCAACCGGCATGATGATGTCGGCGCCTTCGTTGAGGAAGCTCTGAGTGGTGGTCTTGCCGGCCACTGTGTCCGTGAAGTTACCCACGAAGGATCCGGTCTGGTCGGCCTTGTTCCATCCGAGCAGCGCTACATCGGCGTCATTCTGTTCGTTGTAGTACTCCACGCCGTCCGCAAAACCGTCCATGAAGATGGTCACGGTGGGGATGTTGATGCCGCCGTAGGTGGCCACCTTGCCGGTTTCGGAGGTGCCTGCCGCTACGTAGCCGGCCAGGAAGGCTGCCTCGGCCGTGTCGTAGATGATCGGCTTGACGTTGTCCAGATCGATGCTGTTGTCATCGACGATGGCGAAGTTGCGGTCCGGGTTGGCCTCTGCCACGGACTTGGTGGCGTCTGCCAGCAGATAGCCGACCGTCACCGTGAGGTTGCAGCCTTCGCTGATCATGGAGTCCAGGTTCGGAAGGAAGTCAGTCTCGGACTGGGACTGGGCTTCGCGGACCGTGACGCCCAGATCCTTCTCTGCAGCCTTCAGACCCTCATAGCTGGACTGGTTGAACGAGCGGTCATCGAAGCCGCCCTCATCGGAAACGATGCAGGCGGTGAAGTCGCTGTTCGCGCTGCCCGCGGCCTCGGAGGAGCTGTCCTCTTCTTCGGGGGCGGCGCCGCAGCCGGAGAGCAGGAGCGCCGAAACGCCCAGCATGGCGGCGGAAACGCCGGCGTTGCGCTTGAAGCTGCGCGGGAAGTTCTTCAATGTTCCTCCAGGAAAGAAAATGGGGTCCACACGCAGAGTCACTCTGTTCCTGCCCGCTCCGGAGAGAAGCGGGGCATCGCGTGGCGCAGCGCTCCGTCCATCGGTGGATCGCGGCAAGGCCATCCTATGTCCTGCAACACACACCGTGATGCAAATAACGCTCAGGGGATGAATTTGTTTACATGTTGTTATTATTTGCAAGCAAATGACGCGATACGTCTGCCGGTGAGGTGCAACAAGGGGGCAGGCCTTGGGGCTAGTGCCGCAATCTCCGCGCGGCCCGGACCGCGGCCGCTGCCATCACGCTGACGCCGGTGCTGATTGCCAGCTCATCAGGGTCATAGTCGCCGCGGTGCAGGTCATAGGTTTCGCCGCCGGGCGTGCGCGTCCCCAGCCGCATCAGAGCACCGGGCACGGCCTGCGTCATCCAGGCGAAGTCCTCGCCGCCCATGGACTGCGGAGCCAGGACGATGGAGTCCTCCCCCAGTTCGGCGCGTGCTGCGACCTCGATCAGGCTCGTCTCCGCGTCAGTATTAATGACCGGCGGCACTCCCCGGGTGTGTTCCAGCGTCACATCCACACCGAAGGGCGCAGCTATCTGGCGGACGACGTCGTCCAGCAGTTCCCCGGCTGCGTACCAGGCTTCAGCGTCCAGGCAGCGCATGGTTCCTGCCATAAAGCCGTGCGCGGGAATTGCGTTGGGCGCGGAACCGGCGTGCATTTGGCCCCAAACAACCGACACGCCGCTGCGCACGTCGATGCGGCGGGACAGCACGGCAGGGACGCTGACGGCGATCTCCGCCAGCGCAAAGACGAGGTCCTCGGTGAGATGCGGCCGGGAGGTGTGGCCGCCGCGGCCGGTCAGTTCAATGCGGATGGTGTCCGATGCCGAGGTAATGGCCCCAATCCGGGTGCCCACCTGCCCAACGTCGATCCGCGGATCGCAGTGCAGCGCGAGAATCCTCGGCATGCCTTCCAGGACACCCTGGTTGATGACGCCCAGCGCACCGCCGGGCATGACCTCTTCAGCGGGCTGAAAAACAATCCGGACCCGTCCGCCGAGGGCGCCGGCAGCATTGAGCTTGGCGAGGATCGATGCCACGCCCACCATGACCGTTGTGTGAATGTCGTGGCCGCAGGCGTGGGTGATGCCGGTGTTCACGGAGGCGTACGGCAGTCCGGTTTCCTCCAGCACCGGCAGCGCATCAATGTCGGCGCGCAGGCCAATCATCAGCGGACCGTCCCCGATGTCAACGTAGGCACCCGTGCCCTCCAGCCGGACCGGGTGCAGGCCTGCCGCCTCCAGGGCCTCAACGATGCGGTCCGTAGTGCGAAATTCCTTCGTCGACAGTTCCGGGTGCTGATGGAGGTCCCTGCGGAACGTGATTAGCTCACCCAGAATCGGTGCGACGCTCCCCCGCATAGACGGAACCGATGAACTGTGCAATGGAATGGTAGACACATTTTCTAGGGTAGTCACTGAGGCTCCCGTTACGGGAACCGTGTGACGATGTTCTGTGTTACGCGTCCAAATGAAGCCCGTTACAGGACGTCGGTGTCCCCGCTGGCCTTCAGGTGTTCCACCGCCTTTTTCACTTCCTGGGCGTGCTCCTTCGTGGTCACGAGCAGTGCATCCAGGGTGTCGACGATGACAACGTCCTCAATGCCGATCAGGGCGATCACCCGCTTGGTGTCGGAGACCACAATCCCGGATGCGTTTTCCGAGTACACGCGCGCACCCTCACCCATCACCTTGAGGTCACTGTTCTCTGCAGCGGGATTGAGCCGTCCGATGGCAGCGAAGTCCCCGACGTCGTCCCAGTTGAAGATGCCCGGGATCATGGCTACGTCCCCGGCCGCCGCTGCCGGTTCCGCCACGGCATAGTCAATTGCCGTCTTGGGCAGGGTGGGCCACACCCGGCGCACTACTTCGCGCCGCTTCGGTGTATCCCAGGCCTCGGCGATCTCGGTCAGACCGGCGTAGAGTTCCGGCTCGTTCGCTTCCAGATGCTTGAGCATGAGGTCCACCGGAGCCACGAACATTCCGGCGTTCCAGCTGTAATGCCCGTTTTTCAGGTAGGTGCGGGCTACCTCTTCCGAGGGCTTTTCCACGAATTCGACGACGGCGTGCGCGCTCGGGGCACCGGCAATCTCCAGCGGATCCCCCGCACGGATGTACCCGAATCCGGTGGCGGCATGGGTGGGATGGATACCGATGGTGACGATGTATCCCTGTGCTGCCGTGTGGATGGCTTCCCGCACCGCGTCCTGGAAGACGTCCACCGGGGCAATGACCTGATCCGCTGCAAAGGAACCCATGATGATGTGCGGATCCCTTTTAAAGAGGATCGCTGCCGCGAGCCCGATGGCAGCCGCGGAATCCTTGGGTTCCAGCTCCAGCACCAGGTTCTCACTGGAGATCTCAGGCAGCTGCTTGCGCACGGCCTGGCGGTGCAGCGTACCGGTCACCACCATGACGCGGTCACCGCTGAGCGGACGCAGCCGGTCATACGTGGCCCGGATCAGCGTGGAGCCTGATCCCGTCAGGTCATGGAGGAACTTGGGGGCTGCGGCCCGGGACAGCGGCCACAGGCGCGTACCTACGCCGCCGGCGGGAATCACGCCGTAAAAGCGGTCGAAGTCCGCGGCGGAAGTATCAGGGTCAATCGATTCTGTATTCATCAGAGCCAAGATTAGCCGACGGCGGCCGCCGCAGCCCGGAGGAACGCTGGACTGATCAGCCACGCGTTGCGCAGCGCGCCACGCAGTGTAACGAGGGTCACATGATAGGGCCACCTAAATTGAAAGCGCTCAGCAGGAGACCTAGATTATGCTTGAGCTTATATTGCTGTCGCACCGGCGTCATCACTGCGTGGAAGACACGCCAGCGCCGCTGCGTTGCAGGGAGGAAAATTCAGTGTCGAAGTTACCAGCAGGCACTCTCTACCGCGGCCGTGAAGGCCAGTGGTCGTGGGTTGCCCACCGCATTACCGGCGTGGTGATTTTCTTCTTCCTGTTGGTCCACGTTTTGGATACCTCACTGGTGCGCGTTTCACCTGAGGCCTACAACGTCGTGATCGGCGCGTACAAGAACCCCGTCATGGGCCTCGGCGAGCTCGGGCTCGTCGGCGCCATTGTGTTCCACGCCTTCAACGGCGTGCGCGTGATCCTGATCGATTTTTGGAAGAAGGGCCCCAAGTACCAGCGCCAGATGCTGTGGAGCGTCGTCGGCCTTTGGGTGATTACCATGATCGGTTTCTCCATTCGCCACCTTCCCATCGTTTTCGGGGGTCACTAAGCCATGAGTACATCAACCAACGAGGCCGTCTCCGTCGAGGCTCCGCGCTCCGGCCGCATCTCCCCCAAGTACGCCCGCACCGCAGGCGGCAAAGGCAACTTCGAGATGCTCGCGTGGCTGTTCATGCGCGTCTCCGGTGCCATCCTGATCGTGCTGATCTTCACCCACCTGTTCGTCAACCTCATGGTGGGCGACGGAATCCATGCCGTTGACTTCGGTTTTGTGGCCGGCAAGTGGGCCAGCCCCCTGTGGCAGGTCTGGGACCTGGTCATGCTCTGGCTGGCTATGCTGCACGGCACCAACGGTGTCCGCGTGATCATCAACGACTACGCCGACAAGAACACCACCCGGATGACACTGAAGAGCATTCTCTACATTGCCTCCGTGGTCATCATCGTTCTCGGCACCCTGGTGATCTTCACCTTTGATCCGTGCCCGGCCGGTGCCCCCGCAGACATGATCGCGGACTTCTGCAAGGCATAGCCGCAGGGTCCGCTCCCTGCGGGCCACCCCACAGTTTTTCAAGTTTCAACAGAAAGAGCATCTGGTATGCAGGTCCATAAGTACGACGTCGTAATTGTCGGCGCCGGCGGCGCCGGTATGCGTGCCGCCATCGAATCCGGCCAGCGCGCACGTACGGCGGTACTGACCAAGCTGTACCCCACGCGTTCGCACACCGGTGCGGCACAGGGCGGCATGTGCGCAGCACTGGCCAACGTCGAAGAAGACAACTGGGAATGGCACACCTTTGACACCGTCAAGGGCGGCGACTACCTGGTGGACCAGGACGCAGCGGAGGTCATGGCCAAGGAAGCCATCGACGCCGTGCTCGACCTGGAAAAGATGGGCCTGCCGTTCAACCGCACGCCCGAAGGCCGTATTGACCAGCGCCGTTTCGGCGGTCACACCCGCGACCACGGCAAGGCCCCGGTCCGCCGTGCCTGCTATGCCGCTGACCGCACCGGCCACATGATCCTCCAGACGCTCTACCAAAACTGCGTCAAGCACAACGTGGAGTTCTACAACGAGTACTACGTCCTGGACCTGCTGACGGTCGAGGACACCTTCGGCCAGAAGCGCGTTGCCGGCGTCGTGTCCTACGACCTGGCCAGCGGCGAACTGCACGTCTTCCAGGCCAAGTCCGTGGTGTTCGCCTCCGGCGGCGCGGGCAAGGTCTTCAAGACCACGTCCAATGCACACACCCTGACCGGTGACGGCATGGGCATCGCGTTCCGCCGCGGCATCCCCCTGGAAGACATGGAGTTCTTCCAGTTCCACCCGACAGGCCTTGCCGGCCTGGGCATCCTGCTTTCCGAAGCAGCACGCGGCGAAGGCGCCATCCTGCGCAACTCGGAGGGTGAGCGCTTCATGGAGCGTTACGCCCCCACCATCAAGGACCTTGCTCCCCGTGACATCGTGGCCCGTTCCATGGCCAACGAGGTCCGTGAAGGCCGCGGCTGCGGCCCGAACAAGGACTACGTCCTGCTGGACCTGACGCACCTGGAGCCGGCGCACATTGACGCCAAGCTCCCGGACATCACGGAGTTTGCCCGCACTTACCTCGGTGTGGAGCCCTACACTGAGCCGGTGCCGGTGTTCCCCACCGCGCACTACGCGATGGGCGGCATCCCGACCAACATCAAGGCCGAAGTCCTCCAGGACAACGACACCGTGATTCCCGGCCTGTACGCAGCCGGTGAAGTGGCTTGTGTCTCCGTGCACGGCTCCAACCGCTTGGGCACCAACTCCCTGCTGGACATCAACGTTTTCGGCAAGCGCGCCGGCATTTACGCCGCCGAGTATGCCCTGAGCGCTGATTTCGTGGACCTGCCGGAAAACCCGGAAGCCACCACGATCGAGCTGCTGGACATGGTCCGCAACTCCGAGGGAACCGAGCGGGTTGCGGAAATCCGCCGGGACCTGCAGAACACCATGGATGCCAACATGCAGGTGTTCCGCACCGCAGACACGCTGAACCAGGTGCTGACCGACATTGCCTCGCTCGAAGAGCGGTACAAGAAGATCAGCGTCCAGGACAAGGGCAAGCGCTTCAATCTGGACCTGCTGGAAGCCGTGGAACTGGGCTTCCTGCTGGAACTGGCCAAGGTCATGACCGTGGCGGCGCTGCACCGCGAGGAATCACGCGGCGGACACTTCCGCGAGGACTTCCCGGAACGTGACGACGAGAATTTCATGAAGCATTCGATGGCGTACAAGGTTGATGAGGCCGCCAATGACGAGCACACCGCCGGCATTCGGCTGGACACCAAGCCGGTCGTCTTCACGCGCTACGAGCCGATGGTGAGGAAGTACTAATGACAACGGAAATCGCGGAGCCTGCCTCCAAGATCGAACTCCCGGAATCTGTGGGCGGGGACATCCCCTCGTTCGAGATCACGCTCAAGGTCCGCCGCTACAACCCCGAGGTATCTGACGAAGGATACTGGGATGAGTGGAAGCTGACCATGTACGGCACGGACCGCGTGCTGGACGCCCTGCACAAGGTCAAGTGGGAGCATGACGGCTCGGTCTCGTTCCGCCGCTCCTGCGCCCACGGCGTGTGCGGCTCCGATGCCATGCGCATCAACGGCCGCAACCGGCTGGCCTGCAAGACCCTGCTGAAGGACCTGGACACATCCAAGCCCATCCTCGTGGAGCCCATCAAGGGCCTCCCCGTGGAGAAGGACCTGATTGTGGACATGGAACCGTTCTTCCAGTCCTACCGCGAGATCATGCCGTTCCTGGTCACCAAGGGTCACGAGCCCACGAAGGAACGCCTGCAGTCCGCAGAGGACCGCGAACGGTTCGACGACACCACCAAGTGCATTCTGTGTGCTGCGTGCACGTCCTCCTGCCCGGTGTTCTGGACCGACGGCCAGTACTTCGGCCCGGCCGCCATTGTGAACGCCCACCGCTTCATCTTCGACTCGCGCGACGACGCCGGAGACATGCGCCTGGAAATCCTCAATGACAAGGAAGGCGTGTGGCGCTGCCGCACCACCTTCAACTGCTCCGAAGCTTGCCCCCGCGGCATTCAGGTGACCAAGGCAATTGCCGAGGTCAAGCAGGCTATCCTGAGCCGCTCCGTCTAGCAGTTCCGTTTCGCCGCCGGAGGCGGCGTCTGGCAGTCCGAAAGGGCAGCCGGACGCCGCCTCCGGCCATTTCATGTATAGGTTGTTTCCATGCCCGTCTTCGAGTCCGTGTCTTTTCCCGGCGTCAACAACACCACCCTTGCCGGCACCATCGACGTGCCCGACGGCGATGTCAGGGCCTGGGCGGTGTTCTGCCACGGTTTCACGCTGGGCAAGAACAGCGCGGCTGCTTCCCGCATCTCCAAGGCCCTGGCCGGACACGGCATCGGGGTCCTGCGCTACGACGCGGCCGGGTTGGGCGGATCGAGCGGTGCCTGGGAGGACGGAACATTCAGCACCAAGGTGGCCGACGTCCGCAGCGCCGCTGAGTTCATGCGCGGGCAGGGGCATGAAGTGTCACTGCTGATCGGCCATTCCCTCGGCGGAGCAGCCGTCCTGGCGGCGGCGGGGAGCCTTCCGGACATCGACGCCGTGGTCACGATCGCCGCTCCGTTCCGGCCGTCCCATGTGGTTCATCTGTTCGAGGATGAGAGGGACACCATCCTGCAGGAAGGTTCAGCGAAGGTGGACCTGGGCGGACGCAAAATGGAGATCAGGGAAGAGCTGATGAGCGACCTTGAATCCCATGACCTCACCGGGTGCATCAGGGAACTGCACCGTCCCCTGCTCGTCATGCACTCCCCCACCGACAACACCGTGGGCATCGACAATGCCAGCGAGATCTTCTCCACGGCGCGCCATCCGCGGAACTTCATTTCCCTGGAGGGCAGCGATCATTTGATGGTGGACCGTGCCCAAACCAGCCGGGCTGCGGACATCATCGCCGCTTGGTCCGCCGTGTATCTGTCTTCGGGAGCGGACAAGGCCGCCGCCGGGAGCTAGCCCCGGAGCTCAACCTCTTCGCGCATCTTCCACAGTCCGCTCACATCATGCTCGTACAGGCCGACGGTACGGACAGTGAACCGCGCCTCGTAGTTCCGCAGCGAGTGCATGGCCCGGTCCATGCCGGCGTCGCTGACGTCGTGTGCCACGGTGACGTGGGGATGGTAGGGAAAGGGCAGATCCCGTGCCAGCGGCCCGCTCTGCATTTCCTTGTGCAGGGCTGTGCACTCTTCGTAGCCTTCGTCCAGCTGGACGTAGACCACCGGGGACACCGGACGGAACGTGGCAGTCCCCCGCAGGGTCACATCAAAAGCTTCATGACCTTGGGCCACCCTGCGCACGTGCGCTGCCATCGTCTCCCAGTCATCGGTTTCCGTGGTGGTGACCAGCGTGATGTGGGCCGGAATGACAGCGGCCATGGGGTCCCCGAATGATGCCCTGGCCCGCCGCAGTTCCGTGGCCATGGGCTCCGGCACCCCGATGACAATCCCGACGCCGGTGCACTCAGGCACGTCCATTACCCCGCCGTCACCAGGGACGGCGGCTTCTTGGATCATCGGATTCCGGATTCTCATCGGTCAGACCGCGGAAGAGCCTAGGGGCAGGAAACCCACTTTGCTGTACACATCGGCCAGTGTAGCTGACGCGGTTTCCCGTGCCTTTGCGGCGCCGACGGCGAGGAGCCGGTCCAATTCGGCCGGATCTTCCAGCAGGTACAGTGCCCTCTCCCGGATGGGACGGACGTGTTCAGTGACTACCTCGGCCAGATCCACTTTGAGGTGTCCGTACATCTTGCCCTCATATTCCTTCACCAGCGTGTCGACACTGCGGCCGGAAATCAGCGAGTAAATGGACAACAGGTTGGAGACGCCGGGCTTGGCCTCCCGGTCAAAGCGGATTTCCGTGCCGTCGTCCGTCACTGCGGACTTGATGCGCTTTGCGATGACCTTGTCCGGGTCCAGCAGATTGATCAGTCCGGCAGGGGAGGCTGCCGACTTGGACATTTTGGCGGTGGGGTTCTGCAGATCGTAGATCTTCGCCGCTTCCTTCTGCACAAAGACCTCGGGAATGACGAAGGTCTCGCCGAAGCGTGAATTGAACCGCTTGGCCAGATCCCGGCTGAGCTCAACATGCTGGCGCTGGTCCTCCCCCACCGGAACGCCGTGCGGGTTGTAAAGGAGGATATCCGCGACCTGCAGGATCGGATAGGTGAAGAGTCCCACGGAGGCGGCGTCCGCACCGAACCGCTGCTGCTTGTCCTTAAACTGCGTCATGCGGGAAGCCTCGCCGAAGCCGGTCAGGCAGTTCAGGACCCAGGCCAGCTGTGCGTGCTCGGGGACCTGCGACTGGACAAACAGCGTTGCCTTATCCACGTCCACACCGCCGGCAATGTACTGCGCTGCGGTGACCCGGGTGCGCTGGCGCAGGTCAGCGGGATCCTGCGGCACGGTGATGGCGTGCAGATCAGGGATGAAGAAGTAGGCGTCGTACTGGTCCTGCAGCCGGACCCAGTTCACAAGCGCGCCAAGATAGTTGCCCAGGTGCAGGGAATCCGCGGAGGGCTGCATCCCGGAAAGGATGCGCTGGCGGCCGGAGGGAGTGGAGGTACTCATGGTTTTCAACCCTTAGAACTGGTAGTCGACCACTACGGGAGCGTGGTCTGAGAAGCGGCTGTCATAGGTGGGCGCGCGGTCGACGACGGCGGTAACGGCGCGTTCGGCCAGCTCGGGAGTGGCCAGGTGGTAGTCAATGCGCCAACCGCTGTCATTGTCGAAGGCCTGCCCGCGCCAGGACCACCAGGTGTACGGGCCCGGCACGTCGCCGGCCAGTTTGCGGGCCACGTCGGTGTAGCCGATCTCATCGCTGAAGAAGCGGTCAAAGTAGGCGCGCTCGTCCGGCAGGAATCCTGCCCGCTTGACGTTGCCCTTCCAGTTCTTGATGTCCAGGGTCGTGTGGCCCACGTTGAGGTCACCCACCACCAGGACAAAGTCGCTCTGCTGCTTCAACGCGGGCAGGCGTTCGGTCATCACGTCCAGGAAACGGTACTTGTCAGTCTGCTTGGGGGTGTCCACTTCACCGGAATGAACGTAGGCACTGACCACCGTGAGTATCTTCTCCGCACCGTCTTCGGTCACCTTGAAGTCCGCTTCCACCCAGCGGCCGGACAACGCGAAGTAGTCATCACCGATGTGCTCACGCGTGGCAACCGGCTCAATCCGGGACGCGATGGCCACGCCGGCCCGGCCTTTGGCTTCCGCTTCGGCGTGCAGGATGTGCCATTCCTCACCGAGGAGTTCACGGACCACCGCATCGGGCGCTCGAACTTCCTGCAGGCAAAGGATGTCAACGTCCCGTTCCGCCAGCCACTGCGCCATTCCGCGCTTATAGGCGGCACGGATGCCGTTCACGTTCACCGTCGCAATGCGCAGCGCCTTTGCCGAAACGGCTGATTCTCCTGCTGATGCCAAACTCACGCGAATAACCATACTCCTCAGTAGCATGCGGTTCATCTTGGAGCGCGGGGCGCGTTGCGTCCGCGCAGCGGTTCCGGTTCCCCGGGCCCGGGGCGTCAGTCCACCAGGGTGCCTTCCACCGGACCGCTGTCGTCCTTCTTGATCATGGAACGGGCGTTGTGGGAGGTGATTTCGATGGTCTCCAGGGCGCGGCTCACCTGGTCCTCATCTTTGCCCAGGTTCTCGCGGATGACGCGGGCCTGCACCTGGACAATCTTGAAGCTGTGGTCCAGTTTCTGGTCCCGGACGGTGGTGGCCTCGTCAATGACCTGCACACTCGGCGTTCCGCCGGCGGCCCGGTTGAGCGTGTCCTGTGCCTCGGCCAGCTTCGCGCCGGCCTTGCGGGCGGCTCCGCGGACGCTGAAGACCACAACCGTGAACAGGCACAGCCAGAACAGCGAGATGATGGCCACAATCCAGCCAACGACGTCGTTCTCATTGGCCGCAAACAAGACGGCAACCAGGAAGACGAACAGCATCAGGGTCATGCCGTAGGATGCCATTTTCTGGCTCACCCCGCGGCGGGGCTTGGACGAGGGCTGCGGCTTGTTGCCGTGAGGGAGCGACTGCATGGCTTCATTGTCTCAAACTCGGGACCGAAGCCGTTAAACCGTCCTCCTCCGGCGAAACCGGCAACGGACCCGGTTACCAGGCCACGAGGCAGAACGGATGACCGGCGGGGTCGAGAAACACCCGGAAGGATGCGCTCCCGCTGTCCATGCTGGTTGCCCCCAGCGCCAGGACCTGGGCTTCGGCGAGATCCAGGTCAGGCACCCGGACGTCCAGGTGCAGCTGCTGGGGATTGTCCTGCCCCGGCCACTGCGGCGGGGTATAACCGGAGACCTGCTGGAAGGCGAGCGCCGGGCGGTCCGGGGCATCCCCGATGGTCACCCATGAGCCGTCATCTTCATGTTCTACGCGGATCATGCCCAGAAGGGATTCGTAAAAGGAGGCCAGCGAATCAGGGTTGGGGCAGTCAATCACCGTCGCGTGCCATGAACCGATCATTGCGTTCCTTCCTATTGGGTGGTGTACGCGCCGTCCACGGCGTACTGGGCGCCCGTCACAAAGGCTGCCTTGTCTGAGAGCAGGAAAAGGACCACCTGCGCCACCTCCTCGGCAGTGCCGAGCCTGCCCGCCGGATGCAGCCCCACCAGCGAGGCGTAGACCTCCTCAGGCAGGTTTGCCAGGAGCGGAGTGTCAATGTAGCCCGGATGCACCGAGTTCACCCGGATGCCCTGGTTGGCGTATCCCAGGGCTGCCGCCCGGGTCATGCCGGTCACGCCGTGCTTGGCCGTCACATAGGGAACGGCGGTGGCTGAACCAACCACACCCAGGATGGAGGACATGTTCACGATGGCGCCTCCCCCGGCCTTCTGCATTTCCGGGATTTGGTAATACATCCCGTAGAACACGGAGTTGAGGTTCACATCGATGACCCGGCGGTAGCCCTCCAGGTCGATATCGGTCAGCAGTCCCAGCGGCCCGCTGATACCGGCGTTGTTGAAGGCCAGGTGCAAGCCGCCGAACTCGCTGACCGCAGTTTCCACGGCGCCCTTGACGTCTTCGGCGGATCCAACATCGCCAACCGAGGGGACGGCGGTGCCGCCGGTTTCCAGAATCGAGTTCACCACGTCCTGCGCCGCTTCCAGGTCCAGGTCATTGACGACGACGTTGGCGCCTTCCGCCGCGAGCGCCACGGCCGCTGCCCGCCCGATTCCCGAGCCCGCCCCTGTCACCAGGGCCGTCCTTCCCTCAAACTGATCAGCCATTGGAACTCCTCCCGTTGTTCCCGGCGCCGCCGGGCCTCACGCTGGTGTGGATCCGGTTGTCCTGATCCCGGTCCGTCCTTCGGTTCCATGATCCTGTCCCGCCTGCCGATGCGGAAGGTCCCGGAGCAGGCGGGCATCTGTTCCCGGCGAACTGGCGGGAGGGCGGGCGCAGTGCCAGACTGACCGCATGCAGATCACTATCTCCACCGGAGACATCACGGACAGCACGGCAGACGCCATCGTGAATGCGGCCAATTCCTCCCTGCTGGGCGGCGGGGGCGTGGACGGCGCCATCCACCGTGCTGCGGGACCGGGCCTGCTGGCGGCCTGCCGGGAGCTGCGGTCCGGGGCCTATGCGCAGGGGCTTCCCGCCGGAGACGCCGTGGCCACCCCCGGCTTTGATCTGCCGTCCCGCTGGGTCATCCATACCGTGGGACCGAATGCCCGTGCGGGACAGACCGACTCCGCGCTGCTGGCATCCTGCTTCCGGCGCTCCCTCGAAGTCGCCGAGGAACTCGGGGCTGAAACCGTGGCCTTTCCCGCGGTCAGCGCCGGAGTGTACGGCTGGGATGCTGCCGTCGTAGCGGACATCGGCCTCCGATCCGTCCGGGACTTTCCGGCCCGGTCCGTGCAGGCGGTGGAATTTGTGCTCTTTGACCGCAGCACCGAACGGATCTTCCGGTCCGCGTGGCAGGATCTGGAGAGGTCTCCGGGAGGGGCTACTTCAGGAACAGGGCCCGAAGACGCCCGGTAGTCACCACCAGTCCCAGCGCGATCATCACGATGAAGTACAGCAGGTGGCCCGCGGTGGCCCAGGTCAGCATGCCAACGCTGATCTGCCGCATCATTTCCACTCCGTGCCATAGCGGCATCGCCTGGATAACCCACTGGAGGCCCTGCGGGTACACGCTCAGCGGATAAAACGTTGCGGAGAACAGGAACATGGGCAGCATGACAAAGTTCACCCACTCCAGCTGCTGGAAGGTCTTCATGCAGCTGGTGATCGCCATGCCGAAGGAGGCAAAGCCGAAGGCCACCACCACTGCGGCGGGAATCATGAGCAGCGCCCAGGGAGAGGTCACCAGCCCCATGGCCGCCATCACCGCCGTGAAGCCGGTGGCGTACATGGCTCCGCGCAGCAGCGCCAGCAGAATTTCGCCCAGTGCCACGTCGAGCGGGCCCAGCGAGGTGGCGAGCATGCCTTCGTAGAGCTTGGCGTAGTTCAGCTTGAAGAACACGTTCATGGTGGAGTCGTACACCGCGCCGTTCATGGCGGAGACGGCCAGCAGCGCCGGGGCAATGTAATTGGCATAACCAATCTGTTCGCCGCCGGGTCCGGCCACGGTGCCAATCAGGGAGCCGAGTCCGATGCCCATCGCCACCAGGTAGAGCACCGGTTCCACGAACCCGCTGATCATGATGGCCCAGTTGCTGCCCCACGTGGCTTTCAGCCCGCGGGCGAACACTGAACGGATATTGCGGGCATAGAGGGACCCCAGGAAACGGCCCTTCGGGGCCAGCTGGGCGGGTGCCAGGCGCGGTGGCGCCGTCGTGTGTTCTGCGGTCATTTTCCCAGCCTCCGGGTGAAGTTCCGGCGTGCCAGGACCCAGCCGACAAAGCCGAGAAGCAGCAGATACGCCACATGGACCGCGGTGAGTGCCGGGGCCTCGGCGTAGCCGTAGCTGAGGATCCGGCCCAGCTCGGTGGAGTGCCACAGCGGAGAAATCCAGCCGATCCATCGGATGGCCCCGGGCAGGGAATCCAGGGGAAAGAAGGTGCCGGAGAACAGGAACAGCGGCATCACAATGAAGCGCTGCACCATGGCGAACTGCCCCTTGTCTTCCTCCAGCGAAGCACTGTAGGCCAACAGCGGCAGGCCGAAGGCCACGCCGCCAAGAACCGCGGTGAAAATCATTAGCCAGGCAGTGCCCGGCTGCTCCACTGCACCAAAGAGCAGCAGGAAGACAAAGTACGGGGCGGTGGTGATCAGCATCCGGACCGAAAACCCGATCAGGTGCCCGTCCACCAGCTGGCTGCTGGAAAGCGGCGACGCGTTGGGACCGTAGTACGTGCGCTGCCATTTGAAGCCGCCCATCACCATGTAGGTGTTTTCTTCGGTCGCCACCATGATGGCTGCGGTGGCCAGCAGAGCCGGAGCCACGAAGACGAGGTAGGAGACCGTGGTCCCGTTGCCGGCGTCGAAGCTGGCGTCGCCGGTGTCCACCAGCGACGCCAGCCCCACGCCCATACCGAAGAGATACACCAGCGGGGTGCCCACCGCCGTCATGAGCACGGTCCACCGGTAGCCGCGCATGCGCCGGATCCAGTGCTCGGCGTAGTAGATGGCGCCGAAGCGCCGTGCCCGGGATGCGGTCTGCTCCGGTGTCAGCGGAGAGCGCAGCCCCAGCACAGCATGCTGGTCTGCTCCCGCTTTCCCCACCGGTGCCCCTGATAGCTGCTGATCAGTCAATGAGGCTCCTGCCGGTAAGCCGGAGGAACACGTCTTCCAGCGAAGAGCGGCGCACCAGCGAAGTGATGGGTTGCAGCCCTCGGGCGCTGACAGCTTCCAGAGCGGCCTCGCCGTCGTCGGCGTAAATCAGGACGCGGTCCGGGAGGGTTTCGATCCGGCTGCCGATTCCCTGCAGTTCGCCTGCCACCGTGGTGTTGCGTTCGGAGCCAAAGCGCAGTTCCAGTACTTCCCTCGTGGAGTGCTCTCGGATCAGGGCAGCAGGAGATCCTTCCGCCATGATTTTCCCCTTGTCCACCACCACCAGGCGGTCGCAGAGCTGTTCCGCTTCGTCCATGTAGTGAGTGGTCAGGATCAACGTGACCCCTGCTTCCTTGAGCCGGAACAGCCGGTCCCAGAGGATATGGCGCGCCTGCGGGTCAAGCCCGGTGGTGGGCTCATCCAGCAGGAGGATCTTGGGGTCATTGATCAGGGACCGGGCGATGGTCAGCCGCCGCTTCATTCCACCGGAGAGGGATTCCACCCGGCCCTTGGCCTTGTCCGTCAGCTGGGCGAATTCCAGCAGTTCGTCCGCCTTGGGCCCCAGATAGCTCTTGGGCAGACCGAAATAGCGGCCGTAGGCCAGGAGGTTTTCCCGCACGCGCAGGTCTTCGTCGAGGTTGTCCTGCTGCGGCACCACCCCCAGGTGGGCGCGCACTTCGGGTCCGAACCGGTCCGGGTCCAGCCCCATGACGGTGAGGTCCCCGGAGGTGCGCGATGACACCCCGCCGATCATTTTCATGGTGGTGGACTTGCCGGCGCCGTTGGGGCCAAGAAGTCCAAAGGACTCCCCCGCCGGGACGTCAAAGCTAATGCCGTCCACGGCATTGAAATCGCCGTAGGTCTTACGTAGGTTCCGGGCCGAAATGACGGTGGCGGAGGCGGTCTTGGGGACGGTCGGGACTGATGTGATCTGCGGCACTGCAACAGCCTAGTGCACCAGCCCCGACCTGAGGAACAGTTAGGCGAGAATGCCTGCTGCGCGCTCCGCCGCCTCCACTACGTTGGACAGGAGCATCGCGCGGGTCATCGGCCCCACGCCCCCGGGATTGGGAGAAATCCAGGATGCGACGTCGGCGGCCGCCTTCTCCACGTCACCGGTGAGGGTGGTCTTGCCGGTGTCGGGGTCGGTGACCCGGGTGACCCCAACGTCCAGCACAATGGCGCCGGGTTTGAGGTCCTCGGCCTTGATCATTTCCGGGAACCCGGCGGCGGCCACCACCACGTCGGCCTCGCGCAGGTGCTCGAACAGATCCAATGTTCCGGTGTGCGCGAGGGTTACCGTGGCGTTGATCGGGCGGCGCGTGAGCAGCAGCCCCAGCGGGCGGCCCACGGTGACGCCGCGGCCCACGACCAGGACCTTCTTGCCGGTAAGGGAAATTCCGTTGCGCACCAGCAGCTGCACAATTCCGTGCGGAGTGCAGGGCAGCGGCGACGTCATCGGTTCGCTCACGTTCAGGACCAGCCGGCCGAGGTTCACCGGGTGCAGGCCGTCAGCGTCCTTTTCCGGACTGATGCGTTCCAGGATGGCGTTCGTGTCGATGTGTGCCGGCAGCGGCAGCTGCACAATGTAGCCGGTGGTGGCCGGGTCCTCGTTCAGTTCGTCGATGACCTTTTCCAGGTCCGCCTGGCTGATGTCAGCGGGCAGGTCGCGGCGGATGGAGTTGATGCCCACCTGGGCACAGTCCTTGTGCTTGCCGCCCACATAGGAGTGGCTCGCCGGGTCATCGCCCACCAGCACAGTTCCGAGCCCGGGGGTGATCCCGTGCTCATCCCTGAGTACCTGCACGCGCTGCGCGAGTTCGTCCTTGATCTCCCGGGCGGCTTTGCGCCCGTCGAGGATCTTTGCGGCAACCGGGGTGCCGAATTCGGTTCGCTCCTTCTTCTCCCATCCCAGGTTGACGCTGTCATTCTCGGGGGTTTCCGTGACGGAACCTTCCATGTTGTTACCCTTCTCCATGTTCGTTACCACTCTTCCTGTCCGGGATACAGCGGGAAATTTTCGGCGAGCGCGGTAACCCGTGCCCGCAGCGCTTCGACCTCCGGGGCCGGTTTCAGTGCAGCGGCAATAATTTCTCCCACCTCAGTGAACTCCTTGGCGCCAAAGCCGCGAGTGGCCAGCGCCGGCGTGCCGATCCGCAGGCCGGAGGTGACCATGGGCGGGCGGGGATCGAACGGCACGGAGTTGCGGTTCACCGTGATGCCCACCGAGTGCAGGAGGTCCTCCGCCTGCTTGCCGTCCAGCGCCGAGTGGCGCAGATCCACCAGAATCAAATGCACATCGGTGCCGCCGGTGAGCACCGAGACTCCGTGCTCTGCGACGTCGGGTGCGTTCAGCCGCTCGGCAATGATCCGGGCTCCTTCCAGCACGCGCTCCTGGCGTTCGCGGAATTCCTCGGAACCGGCGATCCGAAACGCCACGGCCTTGGCGGCGATGACGTGCATCAGCGGTCCGCCCTGCTGGCCCGGGAACACACTGGAGTTCAGCTTCTTGCCGTACTCCTCCTTGGCCAGGATCATCCCCGAGCGCGGGCCGGCGAGGGTCTTGTGCACGGTGGAGGTCACGACGTCGGACGCCGGCACCGGATTCGGGTGCAGGCCCGCGGCCACCAGGCCGGCGAAGTGCGCCATATCGGTCCACAGGTAGGCGCCCACTTCATCGGCAATGGAGCGGAAGGCATCGAAGTCCAGCTGGCGCGGGTACGCAGACCAACCGGCAATAAGGACCTGCGGCCGTTCGGCCAGAGCCTGTTCACGGACCTTGTCCATGTCCACCCGGTAGGTTTGTTCATCCACTCCGTAGGCTGCCACTTCATAGAGCTTGCCCGAGAAGTTCAGTTTCATGCCGTGGGTCAGGTGCCCGCCGTGGGCCAGGTTCAGGCCCATGAGCTTGTCACCTGGCTGAAGGAGCGCAGCCAGCGCCGCAGCGTTGGCCTGCGCACCGGAATGCGGCTGGACGTTGGCGAACTCGGCGCCGAACAGGGCCTTTACCCGCTCGATGGCCAGGTTTTCCGCCACGTCCACATGTTCACACCCGCCGTAGTAACGGCGGCCGGGGTATCCCTCGGCGTACTTGTTGGTCAGGACAGACCCCTGGGCCTCGAGGACGGACCGCGGAGCAAAGTTCTCCGAGGCGATCATTTCCAGGGTGTTGCGCTGACGGGCCAGTTCATCGTTGAGGACGGCGGCAATTTCCGGATCGACGTCGGACAGTTTGGCGTCCGTGACGGGCTGGGTGGATAGTCTCACAAGGATCTCCTGGGGAAGGGGTTCTATGGGTCAGGCTATCTGCCGGGCACCCCCGGCCTCTGTTTGAAAAACAGTTCGGGCATGACAACAGATGAAGGCTTGACCTTCGGCCCAGGCGTGCGATCCGTGGTCTGTGCTGCTGTGCCGCTCCCTGGTGGTGACCCACCTAACGCCAGTTGCGACCTAACCATCGTAGCGGACCCTGCTCCTCCGCGGCCGAATGTTTCCTCGGCATCGGCGGCGGTTCGGCGGCTGAGGAATAGCACCGGCAAGGAAGCGGTTGGAGGTAGAAACATGCAGGGTTTTCCCTTCAGGAGGGGATGTGATGGTGGCGGACCGCGAAATTGACGTGGCGGTGATCGGTGCCGGGCAGGCTGGCCTGAGCGCAGCGTATTACCTTGCACGCCGGGGCCTTATCCCGGAATCCGGCTTTGTGGTGCTGGACGCCAATGACGGGCCCGGCGGCGCATGGCGGCACCGCTGGGATTCGCTCACACTGGGTTCCGCCCACGGCATCCATGACCTGCCGAACTTTCCCCTGGGCACCCCCGATCCCCGGGAGCCGGCGTCGTCCGTGGTAAGCCGGTATTACGGCGCCTACGAAGCCGAATTTGGGCTCCGCGTGCAGCGGCCGGTGCGGGTCCGGAAGGTTTCCCGTCCGGCCGGGAACCGGCTGAGGATAACCACGGACAGCGGCGTGTGGCTGGCCAAGTTTGTCATCAACGCCACCGGAACCTGGGACAAACCGTATTGGCCCGCCTATCCCGGACAGCAGGACTTCCGCGGGATTCAGCTGCACACCCGCGACTTTCGCAGCGCAGCGGACTTCGCCGGCCGCCGCGTCCTGGTGGTCGGCGGCGGCACCTCTGCCCTGCAGTTCCTCCTCCAACTCCATGAGGCCGGCGCCCAAACCGCATGGTCCACGCGCCGGCCGCCCGAATTCACGCGCCGCCCCTTCGACGCCGAGTGGGGACGCGGCGTCGAGCGTGCCGTCAGCGAGCGCACCCGCGCCGGGCTGCCCCCGCTCAGCGTGGTGGCCGCAACCGGGCTGCCGCTCACGGCCCAGTACCAAAAGGGAATTGACGACGGCGTCCTCACCTCACGGGGCCCCCTGGTCCGGCTCACCCCGGCGGGCGCCGTATTTGAGGACGGCAGCACCGCGGCTGCGGATGTGATCCTCTGGGCCACCGGGTTCCGCGCGTCCCTGGGCCATCTGGCGTCCCTGCATCTGCGCGAACCGGGCGGCGGCATCCGCATGGATGGTCCCCGAGTGGTGCGACTCCCCCAGTTGTTCCTGGTCGGTTACGGGGAGTCTGCCTCGACGCTCGGTGCCACCCGGGCCGGGCGGGCAGCGGCGCTCGCTGCGCTGGCCGCCCTTCAGGGCTGGTCCACGTCCTCCCAGACGAACTCCGTCATGGTTCCCAACTCCCAGTCACGGCGCAGCACCGCATAGGTGACGGAGGCGACCCACTGCCCGTCATCCAGCGGCCAGTCCTCCCGGTAGTGCGCTTCCTTAAGGAACCCGGACCGGAGGAAGGTCTTGCGCATGGCTATGTTGTCTTCCCGCGTCCGCCCCGCAAAACGGTGGGAGCCGGGCCTGTCCGTAAAAACCAGATCAGTCAGGGCCTGCAGCACGGGAACGCCGCTGCCCTGTCCCCGGGCTTCTTCCACCAGGCGAAGGTCGAAGGTGGGACACTGGCTTTCCAGCCGCTCCAGAATGACCAGTCCGAGGCGCTGGTTGTCTCCAAATACCCAATAGGTGCAGACGCCGTCGGCATCGAACCGACCCTCCAGGATCAGCTGCCGGACCAGTTCCTCGGATGGTGCAGTAATTCGGTGATAGGGAAAGCTGTTGGTGGTCAGGAATTTGACCAGCTCCTCAGCGTCCTTATCGGAGAGCGGCATGAAGGTTACGTCCATTTCCTTAGCCTAAGCGAGCCCTCCCCGGACGGGTAACCTTGATTCCGTGACTGATTCTTCCGCCGCCCCCGCCGCTGACATGATTCCCGGCGCGTCCGCGTTTACCCTCACCCTGTCCTGCCCCGACCAGCCAGGCATTGTCCATGCCGTCTCCGGCGGCCTGGTGGCTGCCGGCGGAAACATTACGGAATCCCAGCAGTACGGCAGCCCGGAAACAGGCTCTTTCTTCATGCGCGTGGACTTCACGGCCCCCGGAACCGAGGCGCAGGTTCAGGAAGCACTTGCCCCGGTGGCCGCCGCGTTTGGGATGGACTGGCAGCTGCATCCCGCCGGCGCACCTGTACGCACGCTCATCATGGTGTCCAAGTCCGGCCATTGCCTCAACGACCTCCTCTTCCGGCAGCGCGCCGGCACGCTGAACATCGACGTCCCGGCCATTGTCTCCAACCACAGGGACCTGGCGGAGCTCGCAGCGTTCTACGGCATCCCCTTCCACCACATTCCGGTAACGCCGGACACCAAGGAGGACGCGGAGCACCAGCTGCGTACGCTGATACAGGATCTCGACATTGAACTGGTGGTACTTGCCCGTTACATGCAGATCCTCAGCAATGAGCTGTGCCGTGACCTGTCCGGACGCGCCATCAACATCCACCATTCCTTCCTCCCCTCCTTCAAGGGCGCCCGGCCCTATCACCAGGCCCACGCCCGCGGCGTGAAGCTCATCGGAGCAACGGCCCACTACGTCACGTCCGACCTCGATGAAGGCCCCATCATCGAACAGGAAGTCATCCGCGTGGACCATTCCCGGTCCGCTCCGCAGCTGGCCGCACTGGGCAGCGACGTCGAAGGCAGGACCCTTTCCAAGGCTGTGCAGTGGCATGCCGAGCACCGGGTGCTGCTGGACGGAAAGCGCACGATCGTCTTCAACTGAGGACTTTCCCCGGCTCCGCCGCCGCGGCCGGCCCTTTGAGTACGGCTAGGCTGGCCCCATGGCACACGTAATCACATTCCGGGGCAAGACCCCGCAGGCAGATCCGTCCGTTTTCCTCGCCCCCACGGCCTCGCTCATCGGCGACGTTGTCATGGAGCCGGAGTCCAGCGCTTTCTACGGCGTGTGTGTCCGCGGGGATTCCAACGCCATCCGGGTAGGCGCCGGGACCAACCTGCAGGACAACGTGGTGCTGCACGCTGATCCGGGGTTCCCCACCACCGTGGGTCAGCGTGTCAGCGTTGGCCACAGTGCCGTAGTTCACGGCTGCACCATCGAGGACGACTGCCTGATCGGCATGAGCGCCACGATCATGAACGGTGCCGTCGTAGGCGCCGGGTCGCTGGTGGCGGCCGGCGCGGTGGTTCTGGAAGGAACCCTCATTCCGCCCCGGTCCCTGGTGGCCGGCGTCCCGGCCAAAGTCCGCAGGCAGCTGAACGATGAGGAGTACGACGGCGTCCGCCAAAATGCGGCTCGTTATGTGGAGACAGCAGCCGCGCACCGCGAGGCAGTGCACTCCGGCTGACCGCAGCTGGAAGCGGAGCGGCCGGTCCTCGCCGGCCGCTCTTTTTCCCTCGAGACGGCTGCATGGCAGCTGTCCCCTAGATTGATGCACTGTCTGTGATTACAGTGGGTGATCTTCGGAAAAGAGGACCATGGATTCCCCGTACATTCCCACGCCGCCGTGTGTTTTCCAGGGGGCTCCCAGCCCGGTTCAGAAAACCGGCCGCGTGCTCCGATGGGGCGTGGTTGCCACAGGAAACATCTCTGCGAAGGTCACTGAAGACATCGCGAGGCTTGAAGATGCGGTGCTGCACGCCGTAAGTTCACGCAACCCGGACTCCGCGGAGGAGTTTGCCGACCGTTTCGGATTCACCCGCTCCTACTTCGACGATGACCGGGGCAGGGGTTACCACCACCTGATCGATGATCCGGAGGTCGATGTCGTTTATGTTGCGGCCCCGCACGCCCAGCACTACGAGATCTCCCGCGCCGCGCTGCTCGGCGGAAAGCATGTGCTCTGCGAAAAGTCCCTCACCATCAATGCGCGCGAAGCCGAAGACCTCATAGCGTTGGCCTCCTCCCGTGGACTGTTCCTGATGGAGGCGGTCTGGACGCGGTTTCTGCCGTGCGTCAACCGCATCTGGGAGATCCTGGTCAGCGGCGAGCTGGGGGAAGTGCGCTGGGTGCAGGCGGATCTGGGGTTCCCCTCGCCGCCTGACCCGGCAAGCCGGCTTTGGAACCCCGAGTCCGGCGGCGGAGCTCTGCTGGACCTGAGCGTGTATCCCCTGACGCTGGCAGTGGGAGCGCTGGGCTATCCGGATGGTGTTACGGCCGTCGGCGCCGTAAACGGAGACGGCATTGATACTCAGAACGCCCTGCTCCTGAACTATCGGTCAGGAGCCTCGGCCCAGTTGATGTCCTCCCTGGTGGCCGCGCACACCCGCACCGGCACCATCGCGGGGAGCAAAGGCTGGCTGCGGACGGGCGCACCGCTGCACAACCCGGTGGAACTGACCATCCAGCCCCATCTGGGTGAGCGCAGGGTGGAAAGATTCCGCCAAGTGGGCAACGGGTACACCTACGAATTGCGGGAAGTCACCCGCTGCATCCAGTCCGGCCTGCTGGAATCCCCGACCATGAGCTGGGAGCATTCGCTGGCTTCCATGCGCCTGTTCGACGAAGCCCGGAGCCAGATGGGTGTGCGCTACGCGAACGATTTTCCGGCCAGGACCCTCTAGCCGGTCACAGGAAAACGCCCGCACAGAACAGCGGCCCCGCAAATATGCGGGGCCGCTGTGTGCGTCTGCTTCAGTCCAGTGCACTGCGCACCGGTTGAGGGATTAGGTGCCGCGAACGTTGTCCTTCGCATCCGCTGCCTTGTTTTTTACGTCGCCGGCAGCACTCTGGCCCTCTTGCTGCACGTTCTGCGCCGCTTCGGTGGCCGTTGCCTTCACGTTTTCCATGGCTTCCTGCGCCGGCTCCTTGAGTCCCTGGGCAACGTTCTTGGCCGCGTCGGCAACCTGGTTGGTCAGGGGCTCCGCCGCTGTCTTCAGGTTGTCCGCAGCGACGCGTTCCTTCTCGCTGGCAGGAATAAGGGAGGCTGCCAGCAGTCCGGCGCCGAAGGCAATGAGCCCTGCCGCCATCGGGTTGCCCTGGGCTTTGCCTGCAAGCTTGTGCGGGGCATCGCCCACTGCGGAGCCTGCGCGGCTCATGCCGTCCGATGCCGTACCTGTACCGGACTGTACTTTGTCAGTCATCTGATCTGCTGCTCCCATCACTTTGTCCTTCACACCGAACACCGCATCCTTCACCTTGTCCGTCTGTCGCTGGACAATGTGGGACGGGGTCACCTTATCGGCCACGGCATCCACGTTGCTTCCGAGCCGGCGGCGGGTTTCTTCAATGTCTGCGCGTATTGCGTCGGGATTTTCGCTCATCGTGCGTCCTCATTCGGTTTCAGGGTTCCGGGAATTTCCTGCAGCGTCTCCGAGGTCTGCGGCATGCCTTTGATCTTCCGCATTTCCGTGCGGCCGCGCATGGCCAGAATGGCTGCGACGATTGCCCAGATCACGGCAACGACGAGCGCCGACCAGCCAAGGCCGATCAGGTCGCCGAGCGCCTGCCAGAGGGTGATGGACAGAAACAGCAGGACGAAATATCCGGCAAGTGCGGCGCCGGCGAACATGCCTGCTCCCTTTCCTGCCTTGGTGGCTGACTGCTTCAGTTCAACCTTGGCCAGCTCAACTTCCTGGCGCATGAGGGTCGACATATCAGCGGTCACTTGGCCAAGGAGGTCACCCAGGGAGGTGGTTTCGGCTTTGGTGGGGGGCGGTTCGGGGATTTCGGTACTCATCAGTGCCGACCACCGCTAAACGGATCATTGGCCTGGGTTCCGCGGGTTCCGGCACCGGGCAGCTGATCATCGGATACCGGGGGCAATCCTGCCGGAACGGTGGGTTCCGTGGTGAAAGGATCATCGACAACACCGCCGGGATTTACGTCGCCCGTGCCTGCCGCGTAAGTGGGCTGCACGGGGGGCTCGGGCGGGTAGATCGTTTCCGGGGTACTGACGGTTCCGGCGGGACGGGTCCCTGCAGCCGGGTGTGCTGCGGCTGAATCCGGCACTCCGGCACTCAGGCCCTTGTTTATGCGGCCCGCAAGGAAACCGGCGCCCGCGGCAAGGGCAAGGAAGGCAACCGGACGCTGCCGCGCGAAGCCCTTGACCTCGTCAACCAGCGAGCCGGGAGTGCGGTTGTCCAGCCAGGAGGCGACTGATGATGAACGGTCCGCCGCCTGACGGACCAGATCAGTGGCCACGCCGGACTGGTCGGAGTTGTCTGCCATGGACTGCAATTCGCCCGCCATGGTGCGCAGACCTTCGGCTACCTTCTGCTGCTGGGCGCCGGCCTGCTCCGTGAGGTCGCTGCGCGCCTGATTCAGAAGGTCCTTGGCGCTTGCTGCTGCTTCAGAAGCAACTCCGGCTGCTTCCGACTTAGCGGTTTCTGCTACATGCTGAGCGCTGCCGGCAGCATCCCGGGCAACTCCGGCAGCCTCGTCTTTGGCCGCTCCCGCTTTCGCGGACTTGGTGTCAGCCGGTCCGCCCTGCATCGGGCTGGCGGCGTGGCTTCCTTCTTTGGGCCATACGTTGTCTGTCATCGTCACTCTTTCTCCTGAATCGCTATGGATGAAGAATCAGAATCCTGTAGAAGAGGATCTTCTCTACTGGCTGCCCCAATCATAAGCACACTTAGTATAAGCAAGTAAAGTGGAACTAAGCCGCCTTAGTACCGATTGATGCGGTTGCCCTTGTGCTTGTTCGTGACTGCATGATTCGCTGGCCGGACGGCTGCCGCCCGCCCAACCCCTGGGCGGCAACTGCTTCGAGCCGACAGGTTCGACCGTGCGAAATCCGACATCAAAGGGAGATTCCAGTGGCAGGAAATTTGTTTGCCCGGTCCGTGCATGACCTCACGGCAGGCGCCTGGTTCGGCGGTTCGCTGATGGGGGCAGTCGGCCTCAACGGCGCCGCAGCAGAAGCCAAGGACCCCGCGGAGCGCACCCGGCTTTCCAGCCTGGGATGGAAAAAATGGGCTCCGCTGCAGTCGGCCGCCATCATTGGCCACTTTTTGGCTGGGTTGGCCATCATCGGAGAGAACAAGGGCCGCGTTGCCAAGCAGGACGGCGTGGGTACCCTCACCGTCTATAAGACCGCCGTGA
Organism: Arthrobacter sunyaminii; assembly: GCF_018866305.1. Classification (NCBI taxonomy): domain Bacteria; kingdom Bacillati; phylum Actinomycetota; class Actinomycetes; order Micrococcales; family Micrococcaceae; genus Arthrobacter; species Arthrobacter sunyaminii. Next base: position 1,022,960 of record NZ_CP076456.1, on the reverse strand, counting down.
CCGTTGTCGGGGCACTGGCAACCTTCTACGCCGGGTTGCTGGGGCGGAAGGTTGACAAGTACTCCGAAGAAGGCGCTGCCGGTGCCACCGAGCCAAACCCCGGCACCTCCAAGGAACTGCAGTCAGCCCAGCGGCAGCTGAAAGTAGTCCAGTGGTGCATTCCCGTCTTTTCGGGAGCTGTCATTGTGATGGGCGCTCAGCACGGCGAAATGCAGCGTACCTCCAACGTCCTGAAGGGCCTGCTGCAGTCCTGACCCCAAGGGGATGCCGTTTGGCGGGCCGCGCCAATTCGTCTCATCTCTCGGCCCACGCTATACATCCTTCGGCGCCCATGGTTATCTTCAGACGATGGGCGCCGAAGTCAACAATAAAACGTACAGCAGGGAGCAGCGGACGAGGTACCGCCAGCGGCTCCTTGAAAACCTCGACCGATTTGCCGGATACCTCTCAACGGCGTCATTCGCTGATACCGCCAGCATCGGTCTCGAGCTGGAGTTGAACCTGACAAACCAGGATTTCTCCCCCGCGCTGCGCAATGCAGCCGTGCTGGAGCAGATTGCCGATCCCGCATTCCAGACCGAAATCGGCGCCTTCAACATCGAAATGAACCATCCGGCGCTGGCCGTTGGCGGTTCCGGCCTGAGGGAGCTTGAGGACAGCCTGCGGATGCAGCTCAACCGGGCTGATGCCAGGGCGGCGGAGGTCAAAACCGAAATCCTCATGACCGGCATTCTGCCGACGCTGCGCCCCAATCTGCTGGAGAACAAGGAATGGCTAAGCGCCGGCAAGCGCTACGCCGCGCTGAACACTTCGGTGCTTCAGGCCCGCGGTGAAGACGTGCATATTGATCTCCGCGGGGAGGAATCGCTGGCCTTCTACGCCAAGAACATTGCTCCTGAAGCAGCGTGCACCTCGGTGCAGCTGCATCTGGAAGTGAGCCCGGAGGACTTCGCCCCCGCTTGGAACGCCGCCCAGATCATTGCTGCACCGCAAATTGCCCTTGCGGCCAACTCCCCCATCTTTATGGAACACATCCTGTGGCATGAGACCCGCGTGGAACTCTTCAAGCAGGCCATCGATACCCGCCCGCCGGAGATGCGCAATCAGGGCGTCCGCCCCCGGGTTTGGTTTGGGGAACGGTGGATCACCTCAATCTTTGATCTCTTCGAAGAGAACGTGCGGTATTTTCCCGCACTGCTTCCGGAACTCTCACGCAGCAGCGGAGGTTCCACCCCGGCCGGCGCGCCGCTTCTCCCGGAGCTTCGCCTGCACAACGGCACGGTCTACAGGTGGAACCGGCCGATTTATGACCCCGGCGAGCACACGCCCAATCTCCGCTTGGAAAACCGGGTCCTCCCCGCCGGTCCCACGGTCCTTGATGTGGTGGCCAACGCCGCCTTCTTTTACGGCATGGTCCAGCATCTGCGCACGGCCGAACGGCCGTTGTGGACCAGGCTCGCCTTCAAGAGCGCCGCAGACAACTTTTTGTCCTGCGCCCGCAATGGTTTGGAAGCAACGGTCTATTGGCCCGGCATCGGCGAAATTCCCGTCGCTGAACTGGTCATCAGGCATCTGGTTCCTCAGGCTGCCCTGGGACTCCGCGAACTGGGGGTGGATCAGGAGCTGATCGAGCGCTATCTGGATGTTATCCGCGAACGCGCCCGCACCGAGCAGAACGGGGCCTCGTGGCAGATCTCGTACCTGCGCCGGCTGGAGAGCGAGGGCATGGAACGCAGGGCCGCGCTGGCTGAGCTCACCCGGAAATACTGGGAAAACATGCATTCCAATGCTCCTGTCCACGAATGGCCGGTCGATTAACGGGCCACACCGCCCGCCATCACCAATTCTGGACTGCTCGAGTCTTTTTTCGTGGTTGGTTCTGGCACTCATTAAGGGTGAGTGCTAACCTAATTTCATCCTTGAGTCGAGGTGACTCAAGTTATCGACCCTTCTGAAGTTCCGAAAAATGATTCGCCTGCCCAGCAGGTGGGCGTAAAAGGAGTTGATGATAATGGCCATGAAGTTCGATCCGTTCCGCGAGCTTGACCGGATGGCAGGAGCCCTGCTGGATCCCCGGCAGCGGCTGCGGCTGATGCCCATCGATCTTTACCGCGAGGGCGACCACTACATCCTGAATGCCGATCTTCCGGGCATCGATCCGGGCTCGGTTGACGTGGATGTGGACGGCCAGCTGCTGACCATCCGGGCAGAGCGCACCATCCAGGCTTCCGACACCGTCACCTGGCTGACCCGGGAACGGGAATCCGGCACCTTCCTGCGCCAGCTCAACCTTGGGCAGGGAATCGATATTGACGGCATCTCCGCCAAGTACGAGAACGGTGTGCTCAGCGTCCTGATTCCGGTCAGCGAGCGGGCCAAACCGCGCAAGATTGAGGTGTCCTCCTCCTACAAGGACGAGAACACTATCAGCGGCCAGTCCAGCTCCGAGTCGGTGACCTCGTCAACCTCGAGCAGCTCCGGGTCCGTGGGCTCGGGATCGTCCGGCGGCTCCATGGGCTCCGGTTCCTCCGGCTCCGGCTCCTCGGGCGACCAGGGCTCCGGCATTTAGCGAAGCCCTGACCTGAACGACGACGGCGCCCCACCTGCGAAAGGTGGGGCGCCGTCGTCGCTGAAAATGCTGAGTATTAGCCCAGGCGGGTCTTCAGGTTGGCATCCAGCTCAGCGAGGAATTCCTCGGTGGTCAGGTATGCCTGGTCCGGGCCAACCAGTGCAGCCAGGTCCTTGGTCATCTTGCCGGACTCGACCGTCTTGATGACAACGTCTTCAAGGGTCTCGGCGAAGTTGATGACCTCGGGGGTGTTATCCAGCTTGCCGCGGTGCATCAGGCCACGGGTCCACGCGAAGATCGAGGCGATCGGGTTCGTGGAGGTGGGCTTGCCCTGCTGGTGCTGGCGGTAGTGACGGGTCACCGTGCCGTGTGCAGCTTCGGCCTCAACGGTCTTGCCGTCCGGGGTCATCAGCACGGAGGTCATCAGGCCCAGCGAGCCGAAGCCCTGTGCAACGGTGTCGGACTGGACGTCGCCGTCGTAGTTCTTGCAGGCCCAGACGTAGCCGCCTTCCCACTTCATCGCGGAGGCAACCATGTCATCGATCAGGCGGTGCTCGTAGGTGAGGCCGGCTGCTTCGAACTGGTCCTTGAACTCGGCGTCGAAGACTTCCTGGAACAGGTCCTTGAACTGGCCGTCGTAGGCCTTCAGGATGGTGTTCTTCGTGGAGAGGTACACCGGGTAGTTGCGCTGCAGGCCGTAGGCGAAGGAAGCGCGGGCGAAGTCCTTGATGGAATCGTTGAAGTTGTACATACCCATGGCGACGCCGCCATCTTCGTTGTACGTAACAACCTGCTGCTTGATTTCTTCGCTGCCGTCGGCCGGCGTGTAGGTCAGCGTCAGGGTACCGGCACCGGGAACCTTGAAGTTCGTGGCCTTGTACTGGTCGCCGTGGGCGTGGCGGCCGATGATGATCGGCTTGTTCCAGCCCGGGACCAGGCGCGGGATGTTGGAGATGATGATCGGTTCGCGGAAGACCACGCCGCCCAGGATGTTGCGGATGGTTCCGTTCGGGGAGACCCACATCTTCTTCAGGCCGAATTCCTCGACGCGTGCTTCGTCGGGGGTGATGGTGGCGCACTTGACGCCTACGCCGTGTTCCTTGATGGCGTTGGCAGCGTCAATGGTGACCTGGTCATCGGTTGCATCGCGGTTCTGAATGGAGAGGTCGTAGTACTTCAGGTCTACGTCCAGGTACGGGTTGATCAGGCGATCCTTGATGAACTGCCAGATGATGCGGGTCATCTCGTCGCCGTCGAGTTCTACTACAGAACCCACAACCTTGATTTTCTCAGCCACACGGTCTCCTTGTGTGTTGGTGGGCGCCGGACATGTCTTGTGGCATGACGGAACCCGTCTTTTTGGCTTGTATTTGAGTCCCACTATGCCACAGCGCACTATCTGCGCCCTAAACTGCGGGACGGCGCATTACCTGCACCGTCCCGCGTTTCAGCGCCCGCTAATGGCAGTGCCGGCGCAGTGCTTAATGGAAGAAGTGGCGTGCCCCGGTGAAGTACATGGTGACGCCGGCAGCGTTTGCTGCTTCGATGACCTCGTTGTCGCGGATGGATCCGCCGGGCTGGACCACGGCGCGGACGCCGGCGTCAATCAGGATCTGCAGGCCGTCGGCGAACGGGAAGAACGCATCCGAGGCCGCCACGGAACCGCGGGCCCGCTCCTCCCCGGGTCCGCCCAGGGTGTTGGCCCGCTCCACGGCGAGCCGGCAGGAATCCACCCGGTTGACCTGGCCCATGCCCACTCCCACTGAGGCACCGTTGTCCGCCAGCAGGATGGCGTTGGACTTCGCGGCACGCACGGCAGTCCAGGCAAAGGCAAGGTCTGCCAGCGTGGCATCATCGGCAGCCGGGCCTGAAACCAGCGTCCAGTTCTCCGGGCTGTCCCCTTCTGCCTGCATCTTGTCCGACTTCTGGATCAGCATGCCGCCGGAGACCTGCCGGAATTCGGCAGCACTGCGGCCGTAACCGTCCGGCAGGGTCAGCAGGCGGATGTTCTTCTTGGCGGAGAGGATCTCCACGGCTTCAGCGTCGAAGTCCGGTGCGATAACCACCTCGGTGAAGATGTCCTTGACCGTGTTGGCCATGCCGGCGGTGACGGTGCGGTTGGCCGCGATCACGCCGCCGAAGGCCGAAACCGGGTCGCAGGCATGTGCCTTGGCATGGGCATCGGCAATGGGGTCGGCGGCGTCCCCCGAGGCCACTGCCACGCCGCAAGGGTTCGCATGCTTGACGACGGCGACGGCTGGCTCGTCAAAGTCGAACGCGGCGCGCAGTGCGGCATCGGCGTCGACGTAATTGTTGTAGGACATGGCCTTGCCGTGCAGCTGGTCCGCCTGGGCCACGCCCGGCTGTGCACTCTTGTCCGCGTAGAGGGCAGCGGCCTGGTGCGGATTTTCGCCGTAGCGCAGCACCTCGGACCGCTCCAGTGCCAGACCCGTGTAGGCGGGCCAGGTGGCGCCTTCCTCGGTTCCGTCACCAAACTGCTCGGCAGTCCAGGCCGCCACGGCGGTGTCATAGGCGGCGGTGGAGGCGAAGGCTTCCGCTGCAAGGCGGCGGCGCTGGTCCAGGTCAAAGCCGCCTTCGGCAGCCGCCGTGACCACGTCGCTGTACTTGGCCGGGTCCACGACGACGGCTACGGACGGGTGGTTTTTGGCGGCGGCACGGACCATGGACGGTCCTCCGATGTCGATCTGTTCCACAACCTCATCCTGGCTGGCGCCGGACTTCACGGTCTCCACGAAGGGGTAGAGGTTCACCACCACCAGATCGAAGGGTTCAATTTCCATTTCCTCGAGCTGCGCCACGTGGTCCTCCCGGCGGCGGTCAGCCAGGATGCCGGCGTGGACGCGGGGATGCAGTGTCTTGACCCGCCCGTCCAGGCATTCTGCAAAGCCGGTGACCTCGGAGACTTCAGTGACGGGAACGCCCGCAGCAGCAATCTGCTTGGCAGTTGAACCGGTGGACACGATGGCCACCCCGGCGGCGGAAAGGCCCTGAGCCAATTCCGTCAAGCCGGTCTTGTCATAGACCGAGATCAGGGCCCGGCGGATTGGTACACGGTTCAGCGGCTGAGAGCTCACGCAATATCTCCAAAGAAAGAGTGTGTCGGTGGCTACAGTTTAGGTCACGGCGTCCTGCCGGGCAGAGTGTGAAGCCAAGACTGGCTTAACACGGCTGGGGTCTGCCGGATCATGACACTGCACCTGTCGTGCCTGGAAGCGGCGGTGCGGTGGAGCGGTAAATGTGGCCCGTTGGCGTGGTGATTGTGACGCTGTGCCGGCCCGTCCCGTTGTTGTCGGCGAGCGCTCCGGGTGCTCCGGGTGCTCCGGGCGCTTCTTCGCACCGGGCTGTCCAACCTGGTGCTTCTTTGGCCTGGTTGCAGGCCTCGCATAGCCCCTGAATGTTTTCTGCGCTGGTGGGACCTCCCTCGCGGAAGGGTTTGATGTGGTCATAATGCCGGATCGGCGCCCCGCACCACGGCGTCCGGCAGATCTGATCGCGTGCAGCGATCAGCCGCGCCAAACCGTCCGGAACCAGCCGGGCACGGGAGTCCATGGCAGTGAGGCGGCCGGTGTCCGGTGCCGCGTAGAGCCGGCGAAGCCACACCTCCGTGCGTGGTGCTCTTCGGCTAGGCCGGAGCCGTTGCGGGGCTGCGCTGCTGCCGTCCCTTCGGATCAGATCCCGCGCCCACTGTGCGGGGACAATTCCGTACCCGGTCAGCACGGCAGGTTCCGCACCGTCAGGAACGAAGGACTGAGCCGATCCACCCGGCCGGCCACGGACTGTCCTGGGTGAATCACCGGAATGATCGGCATCGCTGTCTCCGGTACCACTGTGACGGGAGACGACGGGCGGAAGGACGCCATGCAGCAGAGTCCTGTCCGTCATGATCAGCTGCACTTCCACCCGCAGATCCTCAGCCCGTTCCTGGCCCGTCAGCAGTTCGACGAAGGTGTCGGCCATAACCTGACCCTTTGAGCGGGGATCTCCGGCGGCACGGGCCCGATCGGCCGTGCGCATCAACGCGGCCATCACTCCCACACCCTGGGCTACCGGCAGCAGCGCGGTCACGTACGCCATGGTGTCCGGTGCCGGGCGGCATGAAACAAACCGATCCGAAGCAGCCTTTGCGGCACGGTTGACCACGCTGTGCGGATCCAATCCGTAGGACACGGACTTGATCGCGGCAATCAGTTTGCGGTCTCCAAGCTGCGCCAGCCGCTCCTGGTCCCCGGCGACCAGCTCGTCCACCTTCTGCCGATCAACCAGTCTCAGGCACGCGGTCTCCCGCACCAGAATGGTGGCCCGCCATTCGCTGATGGCACCGCGGCTCAACGCACGCAGGGTATGCGGCATCTCCGTGCTGAGGATTCGCGCCAGCCCAAGCAACCGGGCGCCCTTGTTCGGGGATTCGCGCCGGGCCAGCGCGATCTGCGCCGCTACACCCCGGCCAAGTTGACCCCTTTTCACCCCCGCACGAGACTGGCTGCGCCTGGACGATTCGTCAAAAACGGCGGCCGCACGCGCCTGCGCAGCACAGATACTCCCCTTGAGTTCCTCCAGCGCCCGGATGTGATCGATCAGCTGCACTCTGAGCGCGGATTCAGCCGCGTCCACTTCGGCCGCGTCCACTTCGGCGGGGTCCACTTCGGCGGCCTCCAGCCCGGCCGCGTCCACTTCCCCAGTCTCCGGGTCCAGTTCGAGGGCCGACCCCAATGTGTTTGACGGCGGACCGCAGCGTTTACCGACCGCCACGGAGGCTAAACCCGGATTGGTGCTGCCCCGATCGGGAGCGGATAAGTAGTACATGTCTTCTAGTTTAGTGATTCATGTCACTTAATGGGGCGCTTCGGATACGGGAGAATAAACAAGAAACACCCGAATGTGCTGGCCCAACTACCTACCCCGAAGCGGATCTCACCGGAAGCCGCTGGGCCCGGAAATTAGCTGCCCCTGATCTCCGCTGCTGCACCGCGCGGGCCGGCAGCTGGGTTCACTTCCTGTTTCCCACATCGTCCAGCCCGCGATGTACAGTTCTTTCGGACCTGCCGCGAGGCCCGGCCACTCCCCGCATCCGCCGCCTGGAAGGCCATTCCCATGACAACAACGAACACCCTGCCCACGGGTGACCAGGTGGTTCAGGATCTGCCCTGGAAATGGAAGGTCCAGGGACGGATCTTCATTATCGGTGGCCTGGGCTTCATGTTCGATGCCTGGGACGTGACGCTGAACGGCGTCCTGATTCCTCTTCTGTCCAGCCACTGGGATCTCGAACCGGCGCAGGCAGCCTGGATCGGCACTGCCAATCTGCTGGGCATGGCCATCGGCGCATTTGTGTGGGGTTCCATCGCCGACGCCATTGGACGCAAGAAGGCCTTCACCGCCACTCTGCTCGTCTTTTCCCTCTTTACCGTCCTGGGCGCGTTCTCTCCGGACATCATCTGGTTCTGCATCTTCCGGTTCATGGCGGGCTTTGGCCTGGGCGGCTGCGTTCCCGTGGATTACGCGCTGGTGGGCGAGTTCACACCGCGCAAACAACGCGGCAGGGTGCTGACGGCGATGGACGGCTGGTGGCCGGTAGGGGCTGCGCTCTGCGGGGCCACCTCAGCACTGATTATGGCCACGCTGGCCGACTGGCGCTTCACTATGCTCATCATGGTGCTGCCGGCTCTGTTGGTCTTCTGGGTCCGGCGCTCCGTTCCGGAATCCCCGTTGTTCCTGGTCCGCAAGGGACGCACCGCGGAAGCGGAAACCGTCATCAACGAGCTCATTCAGAGCACCGGTTCCACCGTGACCAACTGGCGGCTTCCGGAACCCGAGGAGCCGGCCAAACTGTCGCTGCACGCCGTCGGAACCCAGCTGAGCGATCTCTGGCGGTACAGCTGGAAGATCACGGTGTCCGCCTGGTCGCTGTTCTTCACCATCCTCCTGGTGTACTACCTGGCGCTGACCTGGATGCCAAAAATCCTCGTGGATTCCGGCTTCAAGGAGTATGCGGCGTTCCTGACCACCTCGGGAATGGCCGCCGTCGGGCTCCTGGGAGTCATCGCGGCCGCACTGCTCGTGGAACGGGTGGGACGCAAATGGATCCTGGCGGTCACCGGTCCGCTGTCAGCGCTGATCCTGATCATCGTTGCCCTGGTACTGGACGTGCCGGCCGCCGCCACCGGCTGGCTGCTGGCCTACGGGTTTGTGGTGCAGGTGGCCATTCCGGTGCTCTATGCGTACGTGTCCGAGCTGTACCCCACGGAACTGCGCGGCAGCGGATTTGGGTGGGCCTCCACCGTGAGCCGCATTGGTGCCGGTTTCGGGCCGCTGATCTTCGTTTCCATCGCGTGGCCGTATCTGGGCCTGCCCCTGTCCTTCGGGCTGGCCGGAGTCCTGGTGATGCTGGCAATCGCGTGGATGATGCGGTTCGCGCCGGAAACCCGGGGCGCTGCCCTGGACTAGGCCTAGAGCGCAGGCAGCCCGCGTGCGCTGATCCGGGCCAGGGTTTCGATCAGCAGCCGGCGTTCCTGGACCTTGATCCGCTCGTGCAGGCTTTCCTCGGTGTCGTCGTCCAGTACTTCCACGGCGGCTTGTGCGAGGATCGGCCCGGTGTCCACGCCGGCGTCGGCGATGTGGACGGTGCAGCCGGTGACCTTTACCCCGTAGGCCAGCGCGTCCCGCACGCCGTGCGCCCCAGGGAATGAGGGCAGCAGTGCCGGGTGCGTGTTGAGGTAGCGCCCCTCGAAGGTATTAATGAAGTGCTCATCCACGATCCGCATGAAACCGGAGGACAGCACGATGTCCGGGGAATAGGACGCCACCTTCTCCGTCAGGGCCGCGTTCCACTCGGAGCGCACGGCATAGTCGCGGAAGTTCACCACAAAGGTGGGATACCCCGCATCGGCCGCCCGCTGGACCCCCTGGGTGCCGGGACGGTCCGCGCCGACGGCGGCGATTTCGACGTCGAGCTTCCCTTCCGCCACTGCGTCCAGGACGGCCTGAAGATTGGATCCGGTGCCGGACACGAGAACAACGATGCGCATGCGTCAACCTTAGGCTTCACCGTCGCCTAGGGTTAAACCATGAACAACGACGGCAGTGCCCCTCATCAGACTCCCCCGCCGTTGCAGCAGTCACCCGAAAAGACCGCTGCCACCGACGAGCAGAAGCGAAGCGTCCGCGGATATCTGCGGATTTTCGTGGCTTTGGTTGCTGCCGTGCTGCTTACCTCGGGGCTTGCGCTGCCGTGGAAGCTGGTGCCGTTGGCGCTGGGAGTTGCTGCCATTGCCGTCGGCATTGTGACGCTGGTGAAGGTGGTGCGCTACAACACCGGGCCAACGCAGGTGTTTGTGACCTCCCTGGGCCTGGTCGCATCCGTGGTGATGACTCTGGGTCTGGGACTGGCAGTTGCCACTTGGGACAGCACGGAGAAACTCGAAAGCTGCCTGGCCAACGCGCTGACCATTTCGGCTCAGGACGAGTGCCGGGACCAGTTCACCACCGGGCTGCTGCCGCGCTGAAAAGGCGCCCCGGGCTCATTCCGCTGACGGGGAAGCCGGCCGCAGCCTGCATCCTCGTCACGCTGGTGGGGCTGGCGGCCGGACCTCACATATCTGCCGGCCGGCAGCGCACCCGGATCATTTCCGGTCACTCACCGGCTGGCCGGTTTCACCTCCGGCCCGGACGGGTCACAGGAGCTGGTACTTCAGGGCGATGCCAATTCGCTGGCCGATCCGGCCGTTCCCGCCTCCGCCCTGCAGGGGCGGGTGGCAGCAACGATCCCCTACCTGGGCTATCCGGACCTGCTGTCGCAACGCTGGCAGCTGGGCTGGATCCGACCGCTGCTCGGCACTGCATTGTTCGGTTATGCCGCGCTGCTGTTCTTCCAGCACTTCCGTCAGGCGCGTTCCTCGCGCTCCAACCAGGGCCCGACGGCGTAACCCACCACCACGCCCACGGCCACTTCGGCCGCAATCCAAAGACCCGTCCACAGCGGATCCGCTCCCACTTCCACGAACCGGCCGATGCCTGCTGATCCACTCGAGATCAGGACCGCGCCGGCCGCCAGGATTCCGGACACCAGGCCCACAAAAACGCCCAGCAGCACGGTGGAGACCGGGGCCGTGAACCAGCGGGCACGGATCTTCAGGGACAACCACTCGTCGAAATGGTTCTCTCCTTCGCGCAGGAACCACCAGCCCGCCAGGAACCCGGCGGCCACAGGCAGCGCGAGGGCGGCTACGGCGTACTCGGAGCCGCCGGCCGGCAGTGCAGCAAACACTGGAACAGCGGGCAGCGGGCCCACCGTGGTTTCCAACGGACTGATCAAGCTGCCCGTTCCGAGGGAAAAACCCGCCCCCGAGGTCCAGCCCAGTGCCCAGCCCATAAAGTTGGGCATCATCCCCAGCTCGACGACGGTCAGCACCACGCCTCCGATGATTCCGGCATCCAGATGCTGGTAAACGGCCACAATCTCAGCCCAGCTCATGGCCAGGGCCACGGTCACCAGCAGGGCCGAGAAGCCCAGCGCCGCGGTAATACCCACTACCCCGGCCCGGATCACGGCCCAGACGTAGGACCCGGCCCAGCGGGAGTGCTGGCTGGTGCGGGAAATCCAGTCCGTTAGATCCACACCGATCAGCCGCACCCAGGACCCCGCCTCGCGCCGGGCACCGATAAAGAGTCCCAGGCCCGCCGAGATCAGCGGAATCAACGCACCTGCGGTCACGGAAATGGAAACGTCTTCATTTCCGGAGAAATGGGCGGCGGCCGCGCCGAGAAGGGCGTAGGTTCCCAGCGCCCCCAGCAGTGCCTGCCACAGCTGGTCCGTGTAGGAAGCCTTAGCCAGCCTGCGCCCGGCGCGCCAGGACAGGAAGAACGGGATGAGCGTCAGACCCAGTGGAAACAGGGACAGAAGGCCGGACGTAGCGCCGCTGGCCAGCGTTCCGGCGGGGAAGGTCAGGGTCAGCGGGACACCGTGGATCAGGAGCCACCCCTGCCCGCCCAGCCGGGCCAGCGACGCGAAGTTCCGGTCGGTGAAGCCGTCGGCGAACCAGACGCCAATGAGGGGCAGGAATACCAGCAGGGCGGAAAGGACTGCAGCCTGGCCGAGTTCGACCACTCCCTGCAGCCACAGGGGCATCGGTAGGACGCCCGGAGTTTTAGGGCGGGTAAAGAGTTTCATCGCTTCTATCGTCCCATCCGGTGCGCGGCGGACGGTTCAGGAGGTGCCGTGAGTCGGATGCGGCGGTTGGTGCGGACGGGTGGTTCCGGCTGATGGCAGGGACTGGCGGTGCGGGCGGGCGGCTCAGGCTGCGAGGTCGAAAATGCCCTTCGCCAGCGCAGCCGCGGCGCCGAAAAAGGCTATGACTACTACGGCTGCACGGGCCTGCTCATCGCGGATGAAGCGCTGCAGCTTCTCGCCGGTGTAAATACCGCCAATGATCATCAGCGCAATGAGCGCCCATGCCCACGGCTGGAACGGCGGCATCTGCCCCGGGTCCAGGGACAGCTTGGCGGTCAGGGTGACAATGGCAATGGTGACGAAGAACGGCTGAAGGGTCGCGGCGAAGGGCCGCTGCGGCCAGCGTGCCATCAGCGCGTAGGCGCTGACCGACGGTCCACCCACGCCGGCCACCGCGTTGGTCACCCCGGAGAGGAAACCCGCGACCACCTTGGGCCCGTTGCCGGTCACGGTCACCGACGTACGCTGCATGACCAGCGACGCGGTCAGGGCCACCAGAACGACGGCGCCCACCACCACCGCCATGGGAGCCGCGGGCAGGTATACGGCCGCAACCGATGCGGGGATGCTGCCGCAGACGGCCGGGACGGCCAGCCAGCGGTACATGCTCCAGTCAATGTCTTTCCGGACCCGCGTCATGATCAGCGCCGAGGACACCAGGCCGCAGACGTTCACCATCAGCACTCCCCCGTGGGAACCCAGCAGGATCACCAGGAACGGAGAAATGAGCAGGGCAAAACCGAGTCCGGCAATCCGTTGCGCGATGGCGCCGATAAAGATTGCCACGAGTACAACGACGAGCAGTCCGGTAGTCACTCGAACACACTACGCTGAACAAATGATCTCCCCCGTCACGGTCCTGCAGACAGCGGATTGGCGCCAGCGCGTTTTCGGGCTCTACGCCCAGGTGCGCCTTACCGCCCAGGAGGTGTCGCCGTCGTACGCCCACGATCTGTGGCGTGCGGAGCGGGACCGGCTCTTCGCCGAGCATCCCGCGTCGCCGTTGAAGCCCCGCGCCCGGGAACGCTTCCGCGGACTGGACGTGGCCGCCTACAACCCTGAGCTGCGCTGCGACGCACTGATCGAAGACGACGGCGCCGGCCAGCGGATGGATGTGCCCACCGGCACGGACGGTGTGGTTCCGTTTGTGCGGCTGGGCACGGTGGCGGTCGACGGCGTGGGCCGGCTGGCGGTGTGGCGGCTGGCTTCCTACGGGGGCGGGATCTTCCTGCCCGTGCGGGACTCGCTGTCCGGAGCCGACGGCGGAAGCTACGGCGGCGGCCGGTATCTGCTGGACACGATCAAGGGGGCGGACTTTGGGCAGGGTGCGGCTCCGGGCAGCCTGGTCCTGGACTTCAATTTTCTGTACAACCCGTCGTGCGCCTACGACGAGGCGTGGGCCTGCCCGCTGCCCGGGCCGGATAACCGGACGGATGCGGCTCTGCGGGTGGGGGAAATGTACGCGGAGTACTGACTCCGGGATCCTTTTGCCGCCAGCGCATGAGGACCTGCCGGGCATCCTTCGTGCAGATGCCGGGCCCAAACCCGCCTCCTTCCAATCCTTCGTGCACATACCGGGCCCAAACCCGCATCCATCCAATCCTTCGTGCAGATACCGGGCCCAAACTCCCCAAAAACGTCCATTTAAGCCCGTGATGTGCACGAAGGATATTCGCAAAGCCCAAGATCTGCACGAAGGACTGCGCTTTCTCATGCCTAAGCTGGATTCGTGACCGTTTCCGTTACTTCAGCAGCTGAATCTGATGCGCAGGAATTGGCAGCTCTCGCTGCACTGACCTTCCCCCTCGCCTGTCCGCCGCAGGTGACCGCAGCCGACAGCGCAGCGTTCGTTGCCGAGCACCTGTCCGAAGATGCTTTCGCGCAGTATCTCGCCGACGACTCGAAACAGATCCTGGCCGCCAGACAGGACGGCAACCTGATTGGCTACGCGCTGCTGGTGTTCTCTTCACCCAGTGACCCGGAGGTTGCCGAAGCCCTGCGGCATCTGCCCGCTCCGGCTGCGGAGCTGTCCAAGTGCTACGTTCATCCCGCCGCCCACGGCACCGGGGCTGCTGCCGCGCTGATGCAGGCAGCCGTGGACACCGCCGTCGCGTCCGGATGCCGGGTCTTGTGGCTGGGTGTGAATGACCTCAACCTGCGTGCCCAGGCGTTTTACCGCAAATCGGGGTTCAGCGAGGTTGGCCGACGGAACTTTACGGTCGGCGGACACGTGTTCCGCGACTTCATCCTTGCCCTGCCCCTCTCCCCCAACGACGGATGACACACTGGGTCCGTGCAGACGTTTCTTCCCTATGACAGCTTCAGCCGCAGCGCCGCGGTCCTTGACCAGGCGCGTCTGGGCAAACAGCGCGTGGAAACTCTGCAGGTCCTGCGCGCCCTCGTCATTCCGGACTACGGCTGGCAGAGTCATCCGGCCATGCGGATGTGGATGGGCTACATCCCGGCACTGACCGCCTACGGGCTGGCGATGACCAATGAATGGACGTCGCGGGGGCACGCCGACACCGTCTACGAGCAGATCCTGGAATTCGCGCCGGAGGCTGCGGATGACGACGTCGTGCTTCCTCCTTGGTTTGGCGACCCCGCCCTGCACGAGAGCCACCGCTCCAACCTGATCACTAAATCACCAGACTTCTACGCCCCTCTCTTTCCGGACACCCGCGCAGGGTTGCCCTATGTGTGGCCCGAGCCCGAGCACCCTGCACTTCCGTCCGAACCTGCCGGCGACGCCGTGTGGGTTGCCCGACCCAAAGTGGACAAGGCGAGTGGAGATCCGGTGATCGAGCTGCCGATGCTGAATGGAAAAGGCACACCAATCACGGGAAAACGGGCCCGCCAGCTAGTGCGGTTTTTGGAGGACATGGAGGACGGCGACGACGTCGTCCTGCCGGGTGCCGACCGTGCTGTCCTGGGTGTCGGCACGGTGGGGCCGGTGTCGCTGACCAACGACACCGCGAAGCGGAGCGTGACGATTTCCGGGACCATTCCCCGTGCGGCTTTTGCTTACCCGGCGCTGCTGCAGGATCCTCGAACGTTATTCAGGGTTCCTCGCCCTGCTGCTCTTGGCTAGCCGGTGTTCCCCAGAACAGGAGCCTCGGAGCCGGCAGCCTTAAACCAAACGACATCCTGGGCAGTCCATTTGCCGTCAGCGTAGGACGCTTCGAGCATATGTGTGTCTGTCCACCCCTCTTCTATTTCGTATAGATGGTTGTCCGGTCCGCGATATTGGATGTGAAACTGACTAACAATGGCCAGAACCTGGTAGACATCTTTGCTGGTTAATACATATGCAGACTGTGTCGAACCCACCGTGAAGTTACCCCCGACAATCCAATCCTGGTCCTCATAACCCAGCTCAACCATCTCGTAAAGGCGGGAACAGATTGCGCAGTCCGGACCGCTCACTTCCTGCAGCGGCGAAAGGTCACCTGTTTCGAACGCATAGGTCGCCAAGGCATACCAGTATTCGGTAAACGCCAGCAGGCCTTCCTTTGACTGCTGTTCGGCTAGTTCCGGTAGTACCGGCAGAGGAACGTTCTCGGATGGCCGTGCCGATGTGGCGGCTCGTGAGATCGCGGGAGTTGGGGTGGGGGATGATTCAGCCGTGCTCCAGTTGCGCGCACTCGCGCTACTGCTCGGTGCGCCGAGGCTTGAGTCAGAGCCTGAACAGCCGCTAACGAAAAGGAGAACAACCAGGCCGAATGCTGCTAATCGGGCGGGTGACACAGACAAGTGCAGTTTGGTGAGAAACATACGATTACCCTCAGAGGATTCTTTCGCAGGGAAGAAATGGTGCCGGGCTGGACGTGATGCCCACAGTACGTGGCTCACCCACAGCGTAGGGACTTATCCACAACACATTTGCGCAAATCAAAGCTACTATCGGGCTTTCCATCACTCAGGTCGCTTCAGGGTCACAGCATCGTTTGCAAACCATTCACCTTCGGCATAAGTGGCTTCTATCATCTGTACAGTGCCGGACTTCAAACCCTCTTCAGCTAGGTACCGGTGCATGTTGGGTCTCCTAAACTCATAAGCGTCCTGCCTGATGTTGATAAGGACTTGATAGAAGCCTCCCCTTGTTACGGAATATTCGGAATGTGCCTGCACAACCTCCACTTTTCCGCCAACGATCCAATCTTGATCTGCATAACCATTCCCCAAAATGCTGTTCACCTTTGCGCAGACGACGCAATTTGTTCCACTAATCGCGCGTCCATCTACCTGCTGTTGGACAGAGGCTAGCAGCCGAAACCGGCGGGATTTACGAGGCAATCGTCAGCAACGTTCTGTGACTCAGATTTCCAAACACGCAGCGTTTGAGAATTACTCTCCACCTGAGCCCGTCCATCTATTGGAATCATGGGACCACCGTTGATGGAATAGGTCCCCGAATAGTAAACGATTACACTAATTTGGTAGTCTCCTGGATCTGAATAAGCATGGCTCGTGGCCGTCGGTTCGCCTAGCCTCTCTGGCGGGAGAGGGGTACCGCTGAATGAGACCGGACCATATGAGGTGCCATCGCCATATCGCCATTCGAATTCAGTAGGCGTGGCAACTATACGAATATCTTGCTCCAGAAGCGTCATATCGAAGGTCTGCTCCTCAGCATTGAGATACATGTTGTTTTCCATGCCGACTAAGCTGTGAGGGTTTGGCTGAGTTTCAAACACGCTCGAAGCAATGGGTCGCTCCTGAAATTCAGTTGCAATCCTTCCCTCGATTTCTTCTATGACGTATGGATTAACAGAATATACACACCATGGCCCGCCATCCAGACGTTGCCAATCGGTCATTGGCGTTCCAAGAAGTCCTGAATACCACCAAACCGAGCGCCCATCTGGACCGAGAGTACATTTGCCCTCCAGACCCGGGAGGCAGTCGATATATCCGATGCCCTCATCAAAACATTCCAGCTCAAAATAGTACCCATTTATGTCCGCAGCAAGCCCGACCTCTGCCGACGTCCAAACACCACTATCCTCATGCTTGGTCCAGGTACCTGTAACTCCTCCTTTTCCCATGTTTCCCTTGCCGGATTCAGCCAAGGTTGGAGAGCTCCAACAAATGAGAAAAACGAAACAAAGCACCGCAATACATGCACGTCTGAGCATGCTAGATAGTGAGTTCATTTCAAATGTTTTCGACTCGCACAGCACGCCAAGATGTACCGTCATATGATGCTTCAATCAGTTGCGCTATAGGCGATTGGAGACCATCCATCGGTCCATAATCAACCCCGTTAGGTCCGTAATACTCTAGGTCCTTTTGAGTTATTTGTATTAGAACTTGATAGTAACCCTCGGGTGTCAGGATAAAATCTGAATGGACATCTCTTACCTTGACCAAGGAGCCCGCCATCCAATCTTGGTTTTTGAACCCTAGATCCACGGTCTCGTAGTACACATCGCAGACCGAACAAGGAGATGAACTTATTGCTCGTACCGGCTCGGCGTCACCGGTTTCGTAACCGTAATTAATCAGTGAGTACCAGTACTCGGCGAAAGCCTCAAGGCCTTCCTTGGACTTCTCCTTCGCCAACTCCGGCATCACGGGCAACGGCACATTCTCCGCAGGTCCCTCAGCGGTCGCTGGCTTGTAAGCGGCAGTAGGCGTTGGTGTCGGCGTCGCCGTCTGAGTGGCGGTCTCGCTCGCACTGGCGCTCCCGCTCGGCGAAGCGCTGGAAGAGCGATTCTCCGCAGCTTCAGCCTCAGGCTCCCCCGAACCGGAACAGCCGCCCAACACCAGGACAGCTGCCACCGCGGCAGCACTCATACGGGCAGAAATGGGTATGGCAGAAAGCGCGCGAGTGCGGAACATCGAAAATACCCCCAGGGCAGAAATGGTGCGGGACTGGACGTGACGCCAAGAGTACGTGGCTGCGCCACAGCATACGGAGTTATCCACAGCACGCCAGAGAAAACCGAAAACCGCCTATTCCAGTCCCGGTCGGCCGAAGATCAGTCCTTGTCCCGCAACGACACCAGCATCCGCTTCACATCACGGAATTCAGCACTGTCTTCATAGGCGGCCGCACCGTCCAAATAAGACTGGCCGGGCACCGTATCCTCCCCCGAATATCTGCCGGCAAAACGGCCGCCGCTGGATTCCGTAAAGGTAAAGAAATCGAAAAGCCCGCACTGGCCGCGGTCACCGAGTTCGCTGATTACCGCATAGGTCGCCACCGGCTCACCCCGCTCCGGAGTGGAGAAGGCCACCGAGCGATAAACAAACCGCTGATCGGTGCCCTGAGCCGAATCCAGCTCGGGCATCGGCTCGGAGTCATATTCCACGTACTGCGCGGCCTCATCGGGATCGTCGCACACCAAACCGGTGATAATCCCGGTGTCCAGCTGGGCGATAAGGTCTCCCCCGGCGTCGTTCACTTGGACCGAAACGCCGCCGGCCGGATCATTGGCCAGCGACTGAACTTCTTCCACCGTCCAGTCGGGGCGGTGCTCAAAGGAGAGCGACCCGTCCGGCAGGGTGTAAGAGGGCCAGGTGCCCGCGGCGCCCGAAGGCTCCCCGGTGTCCGTGGAAGGGGCACAGGATGACATACTGAGCACAAGCAGCGTTGCCGCCGCCAGCGTGGTGTTACGGTATCTCACATCAGCTCCCGAGATGTCCGCGCTAGCACTCAATGCTACTCAGCAGCGGCACCCGCGCCCAGAGCATCAGGCCTATTCGGGACGCGTCCGGCTTATCCGGTGCGCACCCCGCAAGCCAGCAGTACACCTATGTGCAGAGCCGCACGAGCCGCGCCCGCACATTCGCCGCGGCCTCCGACCCCGCACTCGAAACTTATTGGAGGTTCCGATTACAGACATAGCAGCAGAACACGATGTGTATTTCGGCACCCCCGAACCCGAGCATGAGAGCGAGGATCTCCAAACCGCGTCCCTCGCTGTTGTTCAGCGGGTGGAACATCGGACCGACGTCGCCGAGGTCAAGGGCCGCCTCACCCTGATGGACACCGGGCTGACACCCAATCAGGCCATGGTTGAGGACCTGTTGTTTGTCCGCAAGGTCCTGGAGAACGCCGGCATCGCGTACCTGCTGGTGCGCGGGAACGACGAGCGCCCGGTCATTGCCGTGGATCTGGCTCACCGGGATCAGCTGCGCCGCGCCATGGTGGAAGCCTGCCGGGAAGAACCCTTCTATTCCCGCAGCGTGGACACCAAAAAGACCCGCACCCTGCTGATTGCCGACGGCGAGCTCTCACCTTCGGACAAGTCCCGGATTATCCGGGTCTACCGGCCCCGGGCCGTCAGCGGCACCAACCTTACCTTTGGCCCCTCGGCCGGCGTGCAGCTGGAACTTTGGGACCTCACCGGTCCGGAAATCACGCTCCCGGTGGAGAATTCCCTGACCCGCCGCACTCTCCCGGCCAATGAGGTGGTCCGCGGAACCGTGGAAAAGCACGGCCTGACCTGGCCGACCATCGAGAACATGTTTGCCGACCACGCCACGGATATCGATTTCGATGTGGATCTTGTTTTCTCCTGGGTGGACGGCAGCTCCCCCGAATATCAGGCTGCCCGTGCCGCCCGGATGAAGGACGCCGTGGTCGGCGAAGGCGATGACCATGAGGCCCGTTTCCGCCAGATCAACGAACTCAAGTACGCTCTGCGTTCGGTCTACATGTTCGCCCCGTGGATCCGCCGCATCTTTATCGCCACGGACTCGGAACGGCCGGATTGGCTGGCCGACCACCCGTCGGTGACCTTTGTCCGCGCAGAGGAGCACTTCAAGGATCCCTCCGTCCTGCCGACCCACAACTCGCAGGCCGTGGAATCCCAGCTCCAGCACATTCCCGGCCTGGCCGAGCACTTCCTGTATTCCAACGACGACATGTTCTTCGGCCGCCCGGTGGGACCTGACCTGTTCTTCTCCCCCGGCGGCATCACCAAGTTCATCGAGGCCAGCACCCGCATTGGCCTGGGTGCCAATGACCCCGAGCGCAGCGGCTTTGAGAACGCGGCCCGGGTTAACCGGCGCCTGCTCTGGGAGCGGTTTGGCCGGATCACCACCCGGCACCTGGAACACACCGCCGCACCACTGCGCAAGAGCGTGCTGCTGGAGATGGAAGCTGAATTCCCGAACGAGTTCGCGGCCACGGCGGCGAGCACGTTCCGGGCGAAGGACAACATCTCGGTCACCAACTCGCTGTACCACTATTACGCTCTGCTCACCGGGCGGGCCGTCACGCAGGAAACCGCCAAGGTGAAGTACGTGGACACCACGTCCTACGCGGGCCTGAAAATAATGGACAAGCTGCTGGCGAAGCGGAACATGGATTTGTTCTGTCTCAATGACGGCAGCTTCCCGGAGGTTCCGGCGCAGGAGCGTACCGAACGGGTCACGGACTTCCTCGAGAAGTTCTTCCCGATCAAGGCGCCCTGGGAAAAGTAGGCATCACAACAACAACGACGGCGGACCCCGCCTGAGGTGGGTTCCGCCGTCGTCGTTTTGTTTTAGGCTGTGCAGCGCGAACTGTTAGCGGCTGACGACCACGTGCTCGTTGGGCACGCAGTGGGTCATGGTGAGGCCTTCCACGTTGCGGGGGCCGTTGTGGCCCAGATTCTTCATCCGGTTGGTTTCTTCCTCGTTGAGGGTCTGGGTGGCCAGCGGGCCGAGATCCTTGACCTCGTCCAGGCTGATGCCAAGTCCCTCGCCGACCCGTGCGCCCAGCTCGTCATCGCACATGTAGAAGTGCCAGAGCATGCGCTCCTGCACCGGACGGATCGCTTCGCCGATGTTGGCCACGAAGTTGGCCACCAGGTCATCCTTCTCCCACTGCTCCATCAGCTGGTAGCGCTGCCCGGCCTGCATGTAGTCATTGGTGCGCGGCAGGCGGGCGCGGATCAGACGGCCTTCAAGCTCCGGACCCAGCTCGGACGGCGCGGTCTTCGGTGCTTCCTGCAGCCCGCCGGTGATGTTCGGCTCGTAGTTCACGTGCGGGTTCTGGCCCGGCGCGAGGTCGGTACCGAAGGACATCTGGCCGCCGCGCTGGTTGGTGGCAACCGGTGCGTTCTTAGCGGAGTTCACCGGAAGCTGCAGATAGTTCGGGCCCACGCGGTAACGCTGGGTGTCCGAGTAGCTGAAGGTACGGCCCACCAGCATCTTGTCGTCGGAGAACTCCAGGCCGTCCACCAGCACGCCGGTGCCGAAGGCGATCTGCTCGTTTTCGTTGTGGTGGTCGGTGACGTTGCGGTTCAGGGTCATGGTGCCCACGTACTTGGGCTCAAAGTCCTGCTCCGGCCAGGTCTTGGTGTCATCCAGCGGGTCGAAGTCCAGCTCCGGGTGGTCATTGTCATCCATCAGCTGCACGTACAGATCCCACTTGGGGTAGTCCCCGCGTTCAATGGCCTCGTACAGGTCCTTGGAGGCGTGGCCCAGATCATTGGCCTGGATGTTCGCGGCGTCTTCCTCGGTCAGGGACTTCACGCCCTGCTGCGGCAGCCAGTGGTATTTAACCAGCTTGGACTCGCCCTGCGCGTTGACCCAGCGGTAGGTGTTCACGCCGAATCCCTGCATGTGGCGGTAGTCCGCGGGGATGCCGCGCGGGCTGAAGAGGTTCACCAGCATGTGCATGGACTCCGGTGTCTGCGACATAAAGTCGAAGATCCGGGCCGGTTCCTGACGGAAGGTGACGGGGTCCGGCTTGAGGGAGTGGATCACGTCCGGGAACTTGATGGCGTCGCGGATGAAGAAGACGCCCAGGTTGTTGCCGACCAGGTCCCAGTTGCCGTCTTCGGTGTAGAACTTGATCGCAAAGCCGCGCGGGTCGCGTGCAGCCTCGGAGGAGTCACGGCCGCCGATCACCGAGGAGAACCGGATGGCGACGTCGGTCTTCTTGCCCGGCTCGGAGAAAAGCTTGGCGCGGGTGTACTTGGCAATGGGCTCGTCGCCCCATTTGCCCGACGCCTCGAATTCACCGTAGGCCACGAAACCGCGGGCGTGCACCACGCGTTCGGGGATCCGCTCACGGTCAAAGTGGCTGATCTTTTCCAGGAGCTGGTAGTTCTCCAGCGTGGCCGGACCGCGGGCGCCCACGGTGCGGGTGTTCTGGTTGTCGTAGACCGGATGTCCCTGGCGGGTGGTCAGGTGCTGCTGCACGGCGTCGCTGCCTTTGCTGCCGGCGGGAGTGGGGTTCGCTGCGTCTGTCATCACGTTCTCTCTGTGTGGAGGTCTGTGGGTCGAGGTCAGATCCTGCATGACCAGGGTAAATGGTTCCCACCTCCACTCTTATTGTGTGCCGCTTCACGCGTCAAGCTCGGTTCGGAGGCGACGCAGTGGCGGCAACGGGCCTCCCCTTGGCAGACTGGGGCCATGACTAGCGAAGAACGGCCCCCCATTGTCGAGTTGAGTCCCGAGCAGTGCTGGAAATATCTGGAGAAAACCTTCCACGGACGCCTGGCGGTGAGTGTGGCCAACCGGCCCAGCATCTATCCGCTGAACTACTACGCTCACGACGGCGTCATCCTTTTCCGTACCAGCCCCGGCACCAAGCTGGCCGAGCTGGCCGTGAACGACCATGTGGCGTTCGAGGCCGACGGGATCCTCAGCGACCAGGCCTGGTCCGTGGTGGTCCAGGGCACCACGCGCCTCCTCGAGGCGCAGAGCGAGATTGAAGCAGCGGACAATCTTCCGCTGCAGCCGTGGGTGCGGACCCTGAAGTACCGCTACGTGGAAATTCAGCCGGAAACCATTACGGGCAGGTTCTTCAACCTGGGTCCGGAACCGGAACGGTACCCCGAGGAAATGTGACGTCCCGCCGGAAGTCTTAGGCGGAAGTCAGCTGCTGGGCGTCCAGGATCCGGACGCCCGCGGCTGTCAGGCGGCGGCGGGTTTCGGCCTCGTCCACACGCTCACCCACGGTGCGGTCCTCGTCCAGCGGGACCACTGAATGCACCACGGAGTCCTCATAGACATGCACCATGTTGTACGCCTGTCCGGCGTCCTGGCCCCGCGTTCCAGGCGTGGTCAGGTCCTGGGTGTAACAGGTTGCCGAGGCCACGGAGACAGGGATGCCGGCAAAGGTGGCGAAGGTTGAATAATGCAGGTGTCCGGCGATGATGGACCGGACATCGGTCCCGGCCAGCGCCGCCGCGAAGTCCCGCTGATGGCGAAGCTCCACCAGCACGGTCAGGTCCTGGACGCTGGGAACCGGCGGATGATGCAGGGCCAGGATCGTGCCGTCCGGGGCGGGAGTTTTCAGCACGTTCCGCAGCCAGTCCAGCTGGGTGCCGGTCAACTCGCCGTAATGGTGGCCCGGCACGGTGGAATCCAGGGTGATGATCCGCAGTCCGTTGACCATGTAGACACGGTCCACCGGAGCCATGTCCGGCGCTTCGTCCAGCAGTGCGGTTTTCAGGTTTTCGCGGTTGTCGTGATTCCCCATCGCCCAGATGAGCCGGGCTCCCATCCGCTCGGCAACGGGTGCCACGATGCCGCGGAGTTTTGCGTACGCCTGCGGTTCACCCTTGTCTGCCAGGTCACCGGTAAAGACAATGGCCTCCGGTTTTTGTCCGGACGCCTCCAGCCTGGCAAAAAGTTCTGCCAGCCTGGCCTGGCTGTCCACGGCCCCGTACAGCGGGCCGGGGCCGGCAACCAGGTGGGTGTCGCTGAGATGAAGAATGAAATGTCGCGGCCGGGGGTGTTCGGCCGGGAGGAAATCCATGAGGACCTTCTTTGTCGACAGCAGTTACTGCGTTCCTTCCTTTCCATCAAACCAGAGTTTGCGGTTGAGGGTGAACCTTCCGCGGCGTGTTCCCCGCTTACACGGTGCAGGTAACCGGCGGCCGCCGGCAGGTCACCCGGCGGGCCTGTTCCGCGGCAGGAGTTGGTTTGCCTGCTCTGGCGCACTGCCGCCGGCGCCCGTAGGCTCGGGGATGTCAGCGACTTCACGGGAGGACCCCTCATGAGAATCAGCCACATTCCGTTGCGCCTAACCACGGGCGCGTACATCCTGAACTCCGGCCTGGGCAAGCGCAACCTGGACGAGGAAAGCGCAGCAGGCCTGCAGCAGATGGCCGCCAACGCGTTTCCGCAGGTCATGGATCTTGACGCGGCCAGGTTCGGCAAACTGCTGAGCGCAGCGGAGATCGCCGTGGGCCTGACCCTGCTGACACCGTTTGTTCCCAGCAGGCTGGCCGGTCTGGTCCTCGGAGCCTTCTCCGGCGGCATGGTGACCATGTACCTGAAGACCCCCGGCCTGACGGAAGAAGACGGAATCCGCCCCACCGCACAGGGCACGCCGCTGGCCAAGGATGTTTGGATGGCGGGAATTGCCGCGTCCCTGCTGCTGGACCGCAAAAACCGGACCAAGATCAAGGAAGTCACCAAGGTCAAGGAAGTCAAGGTTCCGGCTCCGGTCAAAGCTGGGGCGGCTGCCGTGGCCGTCAAAGCAGCCAAAGACATCAAGCACCATAAGGATAAGGACCACAAGGACAGCAAGAAGTCGAAGTAGTGCCGTTGTGCCCGGCCCGTCATCCAGTTACCGGTGTGCCGGGCACAACCTGCAGGTAATACGTAATACGCAACACAGCGGAAACATGGCGGTGGCACACTCGGCACATGTTTCTCACTCCCTCGGATACGGAAAAGCTCCTGCTGAGCGTTGCCGGCATGGTGGCGCGTGACCGCCGTTCGCGCGGTGTCCTCCTCAACTATCCCGAAGCCGTCGCCCTGATCTCCTGCTGGGTGATGGAACGTGCACGCGAGGGCGGGCTCGTGGCTGACCTGATGAGCGAGGGACGCAGCGTCCTGACGCGCGGGGACGTGATGGAGGGTGTGCCGGAGATGATTCCGGACCTGCAGATCGAAGCCACCTTTCCCGACGGCCGCAAGCTCGTCACCATCACGGATCCCATTTCATGAGCGGCCTGATACCCGGTGAGGTACGCACCGCCGCGGGCAGTCATGAACTCAACGCCGGCCGTGAGACGCGTGTCCTCGTAGTCACCAACGACGGCGACCGTCCCGTCCAGATTGGCTCCCACTTCCACTTCGCGGAAGTGAACAGTGCGCTGACCTTTGACCGGACGGCCGCTGCCGGCTTCCGGCTGGGTGTACCCGCCGGCACCGCCGTACGCTTTGAACCGGGTGCTTCCCGCGAAGTAATGCTGGTTCGGCTGGCCGGCAGCGGCACCGTGCCCGGCCTTCAAATCCGCGACGGCGGCTCCCCCTCCGCGCCTGTCCCCGGATCGGAGTCCTGAAGATGCAGATCAGCCGGCACGACTATGCACACCTGTACGGGCCAACCGTGGGAGACTCCGTCCGGCTCGGTGACACCGACCTGTGGATCAGCCCCGAAAAGGACTACACCTTCGGCGGTGATGAATCGGTGTTCGGCGGGGGGAAGAACATCCGCGAATCGATGGCCCAGTCCACCCGCACCTCCGCTGAGGGCGCCCCGGACCTGATCATTACCAACGTGCTCATCGTGGACCACTGGGGCATTGTCCGGGCCGACGTCGGCGTCAAGGACGGACGCATTGCCGGCATCGGCAAGGCCGGCAACCCGGACATCATGGACAACATCGATCCGGCACTGGTGATCGGTCCCGGCACCGAGGTCATCGCCGGCGAGGGAAAGATCCTGACCGCCGGCGGAATCGACACGCATGTGCACCTGCTCGGCACTGACGCTCTACGGGAAGCGCTGGCCGCCGGCATCACCACCGTGGGCGGCGGCGGCACCGGACCCGCCGAGGGTTCCAAGGCCACCACCGTCACCCCCGGAGCCTGGAACCTGCAGGTGATGCACCGCGCGCTGGACACCCTGCCGATGAATTTCCTGCTCTACGGCAAGGGCAACACGGTCAGCCAGGCCGCCCTGGCGGAACAGGCCCTCGCCGGCGCGGCCGGCTACAAGGTCCACGAAGACTGGGGCTCCACCCCGGCGGCCATTGATGCGGCGCTGACCGCGGCGGACCGCTGGGGTGTGCAGGTGGCGCTGCATGCCGATTCGTTGAACGAGGCCGGCTACGTGCAGGACACCCTGGCCGCCATCAAGGGCCGCGGCATCCATATCTTCCACGCCGAGGGAGCCGGCGGCGGACACGCCCCGGACATCATCACCGTGGCTTCCGCCGCCAACGTGCTGCCGGCGTCGACCAATCCCACGCTGCCGTTTACGGTCAACACCGTAGCCGAGCACCTGGACATGCTGATGGTCTGCCATCACCTGAATCCGCGCATCCCCGAGGACCTGGCCTTCGCCGAGTCACGGATCCGCGCCAACACCATGATGGCCGAGGACGTGCTGCAGGATCTGGGTGCCATGTCCATCACGTCCTCCGACGCGCAGGCCATGGGCCGGATCGGCGAGACCATCACCCGCACCTGGCAGGTGGCGCACGTGATGAAGGACTACATGGGGGCCACGGAATCGTCCCTGCCGGCGGACAACGAACGTGTCCGCCGGTACATCGCGAAATACACCATCTGCCCGGCGGTGGCCCACGGCATTGACCATGAAGTCGGGTCCATCGAGGTGGGCAAGATGGCGGACCTGGTGCTGTGGAATCCCGCGTTCTTCGGCATCCGGCCGTCCCTGGTGATCAAGGGCGGTGCCATTGTGGCGGGCCAGATGGGTGATCCCAACGCCTCGCTGCCCACCCCGCAGCCGGTCTGGATGCGGGAAGCGCTGGCCGGCCGGGCTTCGTCCGCTCCGCATCTGTCCACCTCCTTTGTGGCGCAGGCTGCCCTGGATGACGGGCTGGCGGACCGGCTGGGCCTGGTGCGGAAACTGACCGCCATCCGCTCCACCCGGGACGTGACCAAAGCTTCGCTGCCCAACAACACCGCGCTTCCGGACATCCGGGTGAACCCCGAAACGTTCATGGTCAGCATCGACGGACAGGTCATTGAACCCGCGCCGGTTGCCGATCTGCCGCTGACCCAGCGCTACACGCTCTTTTGAGGCGGGAAGCATGACATCTTCCCTGCCTCACGGCGGAAGTACCGGCGAATCCGCTGTCGCCGCGTTCCTGCTGGCCGATTCGCGTCTGCCGTCGGGCGCGTACTCGCATTCCGCTGGTCTTGAACCTGCGGTGATGGCCGGGCTGCAGGTGGAGGGTGTCTACCCCTATCTGGTCTCCCGGCTGCAGACCGTGGGCCGGATGGAAACCGTTGCAGCTGTGCTGGCGCACCGCCGGGCCCTGGAACTCTGCACGGCGGCCGGTGGGGAGGACGACGGCGGTGCCCCCGGTTTTGCCGCCCTGGAGGCGGCGCTTGACGCCCGGACGCCGTCGGCCGCCCAGCGGGATGCTTCCCGGCGGCTCGGCCGCGGGATGCTGCGGCTGGCGGCCACGCTCAAACCCGGGGATCCCGCCGTCGCCGCCCTGAAACGGGAAGCGCCGCGCCCAACCCGCCCGGTTGCCCTTGGCGTGGCCGCCCGTGCCTTGGGTGTGGGCGAAGCCGCGCTCGCCCGGCTGTGCTGCTATGACGATGCGCAGTCCGTGGTTGCCGCTGCTTTGAAACTGCTGCCCATCGATCCGATGACCGCCACCGGGTGGATTCTGGCCGCCGAGCCGCAGATCAACGCCGTCGCTGATGACGCCCTGCAGGCCCGGGACCTTGACGACCTACCCGCGCTCAGCGCTCCCCTGATGGAGCACTGGGCCGAAGACCATACCGAAAGAACAAGGAGACTGTTCGTTGCCTGAGAACACACCATTCACCGATAAAACCACCGCGTCACCCCTGTCCGATCCGAAACGTTCGCTGCGCCTGGGCGTTGCCGGGCCCGTGGGGACCGGAAAGAGCTCGCTGATCGCGACCATCTGCCGTGCCATGTCCGAAGAGCTGTCCATCGGCGTCATCACCAATGACATCTACACGGATGAGGACGCCCGGTTCCTGCGTTCGGCCGGGGTGCTGCCCGCCGAGCGCATCCGCGCCGTGGAAACCGGAGCCTGTCCGCACACCGCGATCCGCGACGACGTCACCACCAACCTGCTGGCCGTGGAGGACCTCGAAGCTGACTTCGCCCCGCTGGATCTGGTCCTGGTGGAAAGCGGCGGCGACAACCTCACCGCCACCTTCTCCCCCGCCCTGGTGGACGCGCAGATTTTTGTCTTGGACGTGGCAGGCGGCGGGGACGTGGCCCGCAAGGGCGGCCCCGGCATCGCCCGGGCGGACCTGCTGGTTATCAACAAGATCGACCTGGCTCCGCATGTGGACGTGGATGTGGACCTGATGGTCGCCGACGCCACCGCAGCCCGCGAGGGCGGGCCGGTGCTGGCCCTGTCCCGCAAACAGCAGCACACCATTGATGAACTCAGCGCGTGGGTGCGCTCCATGGTGGCCCTGCACCGCGCAGGCTCCCACACTCCGCAGGACCCCGGGCCCATGGCTCCGCACTTCCACGCCGATGAAGACGGCGACGGCGGCTTCTTCCACACCCATGACGAGGAGCCGGACGCTGTCCCCCACCGCCACTAACTCCGTTACCGGGTACCCCGCTGCCGCGGCAGCTCCACGGCCTCGGCCCACCCGCATTTCCGTGGAGCGTGCCGGGAACCGGGCACGGTTTTCGGTGCTGGATCAGGGGTTGTACCTGGCACCCCGGCCCGTCAACGGCACCGCGGATCCGCTGCACCTGCGGGTGGCCCTGATTGGCATCCACATGATGCTGCTGGGCGGCGACGACGTGCGGATTGAGGTTTCCGTGGACCCCGGAGTGACTCTGGAAGTGGTGGAGCCCGCGGGCATGGTGGCGTACGACGCCGATTTGGTCCCGTCCCGCTGGTCCCTGGACGCGGAGCTGGGCGAGGACGCTGCCCTGATTTGGGACGGCGCGTCCTTCGTGGCAGCCGCCGGGTCCAATGTCCGCCGGCAAACCCGGCTGCAGCTGGCTTCCGGGGCGCGGGCGCTGGTCCGGGAGACGCTGGTGCTGGGACGCAGCGGCGAGCACGGCGGCCGTTTGCGCAGCATCACCCGTGCCGCCGGACCCGGCGGGGATTTCCTCTACGAGGATCTTGACCTCACCGGGCCGCGGCACCGCGCCGTCGGAATCCTGGGAGATGCCAAAGTCGTGGCCACCGCGACGGCGGTTGGCTGGCGTCCGGGTGCCCTGCCCGAACCCGCTGCAGGCGCCGCACCCGATGGCGCCCGTGAACCGGGCCGGACACGGCGGTTCGATCTGGCGGCTCCCGGCGCAGTGGCCCGCAGCCTCAGCGTTCAGGCGCACACTGCGGACCGGGAAGCGGGAGCCGTGTTTGAGGCCTGGCGGGCGGAGCTGACAAGCTGAGCCCGTCCCGCCGCGCGGGGTTGGCGGAAGAAGGCACGGGGTGGTTGGCTGGTGCAAGCTCCGCACCCGCGTGCCTGCACGAGAGGAAAGCATCATGACTGAAGGCCTGCCCGGCTTTGCCCGTTTTGAACAATTTGCCGTGGAGGTCAACGGCATCACCGTTACCGGACGCGTCTCACGCGCCGATGCGGCGGGCACCGGAGGCGGCAGTTCCAAGCCGGCGCTGCTCCTGCTGCACGGGCATCCGGAAACGCATGTGATGTGGCACAAGGTGGCCGACGCACTGGCGGAGCACTTCACCGTGGTGGCACCGGACCTGCGCGGCTACGGCGGCTCTTCAAAGCCGGCCGGAGAGCCCGACCACTCCACGTACAGCAAACGGGAAATGGCAAAGGATGCCGTCGCGGTCATGGAGCATTTTGGCGCCGTTCGGGGCTTTGACCGGTTTGCCCTGTGTGCCCATGACCGCGGAGCCCGCGTGGGGCACCGGATGCTGGCCGATTTTCCGGAGCGTGTCACGCGGGCCATGTTCCTGGACATTGCTCCCACCCTCGACATGTACGCGGCTACGGACCGGGCCTTCGCCGAGGCCTACTTTCACTGGTTCTTCCTGATCCAGCCGGCGCCGCTGCCCGAGGACCTGATCGAAGCCAATCCGCGGGCCTACGTGGAGAACATCATGGGCAGCCGCTATGCCGGACTGGAGCCGTTTCCCGCACCGGTGCTTGAAGCCTACGTGGCAGCGCTCTCCTCCCCCGGCGCGGTTCACGCCATGTGCGAGGATTACCGCGCCTCAGCCACCATCGACCTGGAACACGACCGGGCGGACCGCGAGGCCGGGCTCACCCCCGAGGTGCCGCTGCGCGTGCTGTGGGGAGCCCACGGGGTCATCGAGTCGCAGTTCGAACCGCTGGCGCTCTGGGGCAAAGCAGTGCCCGGCGCCACCGGCAGGGCGGTGGACGCCGGGCACTATCTTCCCGAGGAAGCCCCGGCGGAAGTTCTGGACGAGATTCTCGCCTTCTTCGTCTAGTACACGATCCCGAACACCCAGACGGCCAGGGTGAACGTCACCAGGGTGGTCAGCACCAGCGCGATGAGGTTCAGCCAGATCCCGGCTTTCACCATGTCTGCGATCTGGACGTGACCGGAGGAGAACGCGATGGCGTTGGGCGGGGTGGCCACCGGCAGCATAAACGCACAGGTTGCCGCAATGGCCACCGGAATGACCAGCAGCATCGGATCGATGCCGAGGCCAATTGCCACTCCGCCGATCAGCGGCAGGAACGTCGCCGCCGTCGCTGTATTGCTGGTGAGTTCCGTCAGGCCCAGGACCAGGGCCGCGACCGCCACAACGATCAGGATCAGCGGCAGTGTTTCCAGCGCGGATACCTGCGTGCCGATCCATTCGCTGAGGCCGCTGGCGGTGAAGCGGGCGGACAGGGCGAGTCCGCCGCCGAAGAGGATCAGGATGTCCCAGGGCAGCTCCTTGGCACTGGACCAGTCCAGCAGCGGCACGCCTTTCTTGATGCTGGCCGGGATGACAAAGAGCAGGACGGCCACGCCCATGGCGATCACGGCGTCCGCGATGTTGGAATCCGGCCAAACCAGCGGCACCGTGATCCATGATGCGGCTGCCAGGACAAAGATGGCCAGCACCTGCTTTTCGCCCAGGGACATTCGGCCCAGCCGCTTGTACTCACGCTGGATCATTTCCTTGCCGCCCGGAATCTGCGTTATTTCCGGTTTGAAGATCACGCAGGTCAGCAGGTACCAGGCGAGCGCCATGAAGATGACAGCCAGCGGGACTCCGACCAGCATCCACTGGCCAAAGCCGATGTTCACGTCATGGGCTTCCGCCATGTATCCAACCATCAGGGCGTTGGGGGGTGTGCCGATGATGGTGCCCAGAGACCCGATCGACGCCGCGTAGGCGATGCCAAGCATAAGCGCGATGCTGAAGTTCCGGGGAGCCTTCTTCTCTTCATTCAGGTTGGCCACCAGGGTCAGCACGGAGATGCCGATGGGCAGCATCATTACCGCTGTTGCCGTGTTGGACACCCACATGCTCAGGAAGCCCGTGGCCACCATGAAACCGGCAATCAACTGCTTGGGTTTGGTCCCCACCAGAAGCACGGTGGCCAGTGCTATGCGGCGGTGAAGGTTCCAGCGCTGCAGCGCCAGAGCGAGGAAAAAGCCGCCCATGAACAAGAAAATGATGGGATCAGCGTAGGGCGGCGCCGTTTCCTTGATGGTGGAAACGCCCAACGCCGGAAACAGCAGGAGCGGAAGAAGCGCCGTCGCGGCGAGCGGAATTGCCTCCGTCATCCACCACACCGCCATCAGGACGGCAACGGCTGCAGTTGCGCGGGCGGGCTGCGCGAGGTCCTGCGGCATGATCAGGTAGACCACCGCCCCCAACACAACACCGATCAACAATCCAAGGCGCTTGCGCAGCAGCACCCGTCTATCTTCGGCAGGGGCAAGCATCCCCGGCGCGGTCTGTTCGTCAGTCTCTGTACTTGGTGCGGTACTGGGCAGTGTCACAGTGCAGTCCTCCAGATGAGTGGGCGGGCGTCCCCTCATCCAACCCCAGCTCTGCCGTTGAACGCAAAGAAAGCCAGGTCACAAAACCGCACCGAAACTGCGCTACTGCGCGGGACTTACCAACCCCTCCGCCACCATCCAGTCATAGGCCACCTGCTCCGGTTCCTCGCCCTGGACATCCACTTTGCGGTTCAATGACCGCATGGTTTCGTCGTTCAGCTTCGCGGCCACCTGTTCCAAAACCGCTTCCAGTTCCGGATACTCCTGCAGGGTCTTGGTGTAGATCACCGGTGCGGCGTTGTAGGCCGGAAAGAAGCTGCGGTCATCTTCCAGCACCACCAAGTCCAGGGCGTCAATCCGTCCGTCCGTCGCGAAGACTTCCCCAACCGTGCACTCCCCCTGGTCCACCGCTCCGTAGATCGCGCCGGTGTCATACAGGCCCACGTTCCCTTCCGGAACCACGCTGCCGCGGTCCAATCCGTAGAGCTGAAGCATCGGGGTGAACCCGTCCTGCCGGGAGTTGAATTCTGCCTCCACGCAAAAGGTCAGATCCTGCACCGGCAGTGCCGCCAGGTCGGAGATGCTGCTGACGCCCAGCGCTTCGGCCCGCTCCCGGCTCATCGCCAGCGCGTACGTGTTGTTCAACTCCGCGGGGGCTCCCCACGTCAGCCCGTTGGCGATATCGGCGTCGTACACCGCCTGCCACTGCTCCTGCTGGTCGGGGATCCCCTGCTCCTCGCCCAAATACGTAAGCCACGCAGTTCCCGTATATTCCCACATGATGTCCGCCTGCCCGCTGCGCAGCAGTTCCCGGGCAGGGGTGCTGCCCGGCACGTTGCTCAGGTCCGTGACCTCGAATCCGGCAGCTTTCGCGGCCAGGACGCTCATCTTGCCCAGAATGAGCTGCTCCGTGAAGTTCTTCGAGGTCACCGTGACGGACGCCCCCTCGGGCAGACCCTCAATCGGTTCAATGCTCCCCGGCTCCACCGGCGGGACGTAGGAACCGGCCGGCTGCAGCCCGCAGCCTGACAGCAACAGGGCGACGACGGCGAGCGCTGCTGCGAGCGCTGCAGCAGTCCGGGTACGCGGTGCCCGGCGTGTCTGCGGTGCCGTACTCATTCAAAGACCTTTCGGGCGGGCAACGTACTCCACCACACGGCCGATCCAGTCCACCATCAGGGCCAGCAGGGCTACCATGACGGCACCGCTGATCAGCACCCTGGGCAGGTTCAGGTTCACACCGGTGGTAATCAGGACGCCCAGCCCGCCTCCGTTGATGAACGTGGCGAGCGCTCCGGTTCCCACCAGCAGCACCAGGGCGGTGCGGATCCCGGCCAGCATGAGCGGGACGGCCAGGGGCAGCTCCACCCGGAACAGCACCCGTGCGGCGCTCATGCCCATCCCGCGCCCGGCTTCCACCAGTCGGGAATCCACGTTGTCCAGACCCAGCATGGTGTTGCGCAGCACGGGCAGCAGGGCATAAAGCACCAGAGACACGACTGCCGTCCGGAAACCGAACCCCAGCCAGAAAGCCAGCAGAACCACCAGCCCGATGGCCGGTGCCGCCTGGCCGATGTTAACCACGGCCAGCACCGGCCCGGTCAAAAAGCGCAGCGGCCTGCGGGTGAGGAGCACCCCCAGCGGAAGAGCGATGAGCAGCACGATGACGGCTGAAAGCGCCGTCAACCGCAGGTGTTCCAGCGTGTAGACCCAAAGGGTGGCCGGATCCAGGGTGGTCAGTTCGGTCTGGCTCAGGTCTGCTGTCGAGAGCCAGAACAGCAGAATCCCGAGGACCGCAATGATCCCAGCCAGCTGCCAGATGAGCCCCCGCGGGGAGTTTCCCCGGAGTTCTGAAGCAGCTTCGGCATCGGTGAGCCGCTGTTCCCGTTCCGCCGGTTTCGGTACGGCGACAACACCTGCCGCACTGTTGGTGCTCATGGCTGCCCCGCTTCCGTGGAACCCGCCGCTGCCGGGCGTCCCCTGGGAGCCCGCTTCCGCTCCCGTTCCTGTCGGGCGTTGGATACCCACTGCCGCGTGCGCACTGTCTGCAGGATGAGCGGAGCGTCAACCACGCCGTGCAGGTGCCCCTGCGCATCCGTGACGAGCACCCCGTCACGGCTGGACACCAGCACCAGGCTCAAGGCGTCGGCAAGGTTGTCGCCGGGGCCCACCACGGGAAGTTGCGGCTGCCGGTCTGCGGGCAGCACCTGCATCTGCTCCAGTTCCGCCACGGAGAACCAGGCAACGGGGCTGCGGGTTTCGTCAACAACCACCGCTGATTGCTGGCCCGCTGCCAGGGCACGGGCCAGGAGTTTCTGCGGTCCTTCTCCGGCGGTTCCGCTGACCACCGGCAGGGCGGGGACACTGCTGATCCGGGCCAGGGCCAACTGTTTGAGGCCGGCTTCGGCGCCGGTGAACTGCCGCACAAAATCATTGGCCGGTTCCGCCAGGATCCTCTCCGGGGAGTCGTACTGGACCAGGTGCCCGCCCTCGGCGAAAACAGCGATGCGGTCCCCCAGCTTGAGGGCCTCATCAAAATCATGGGTCACGAACACCACGGTTTTCTCCAGATCCGCGTGGATGCGCAGCAATTCGTCCTGCAGCCGTTCCCGGGTGATCGGATCCACTGCGCCAAACGGTTCATCCATGAGCAGCACCGGCGGGTCCGCGGCCAGTGCCCGCGCCACTCCCACCCGCTGCTGCTGTCCGCCGGAGAGCTCCTTGGGGTACCGGTTCCGGTAGCGCGCCGGGTCCAGGGAAACGAGGTCCAGCAGTTCATCGACCCGGCGGGCGGTGCGTGCCTTGTCCCACCCCAGCATGGCGGGAACGACGCCGATGTTCGCCGCCACTGTCATGTGCGGGAAAAGACCCCCGGCCTGGATCACGTAGCCGATGCCGCGGCGCAGCTGATCTCCATCGGCGGCGGAGATGTCCTGGCCGCCCAACAGGATCTGCCCGGAGGACGGTTCAATGAGGCGGTTGATCATTTTCAGCGTGGTGGTCTTTCCGCAGCCTGAAGGTCCCACCAGCATGACCATGTCTCCGGAGGAGATCTCCATGTTCAGGTTGTCCACGGCCGCGCGGTCCTGGCCGGGGAACCGTTTGGACACGTCCCGGAGCAGGATTCCGGCAGACGACCGGGCAGAAGGAGAATTCGTTTCAGACACGGATGCCTCTCGGTATGGTCAGCCGGCCGAGGCCCACCAGCAGAAGGTCCAGGATGAGTGCCAGCAGCACCACCCCCACGACGCCGGTCACCACGGATTCCAGGGAATTGGCACCGCCCAGCCGGGACAGGCCTGAAAAGATGAAGCCGCCCAAGCCCGGGCCAAGGGCGTAGGCTGCAACCGCCGCTATCCCCATCACCATTTGGCCGGAGACCCGGATGCCGGAGAGGATGACCGGCCACGCCAGCGGAAGTTCGATCCGGAAGAACAGCCGCAGCCGTCCCATCCCCAGTCCCCGGGCGGCTTCCACCGTGTTCCGGGGCACACCGGACAGGCCAACAATGCCATTGCGAAGGATGGGCAGCAGGGCGTAAAAGCCCACCACGATGACGGCTGGAAGCACGCCGAATCCCAGCGGGGCAATAAGGAGGCCGATGAGGGCAAAGGACGGAATGGTCAAACCCACGGCACTGATGCTGTCCGCCGCAGACCGCAGGGACGACCGCCGATAAGCCAAAGCCGCGATCAGCACGCCCACGACTGCGGCGACAATGAGGCACTGCACCACCAGCGAAAAATGCTGCCAGCTGGAAAAGAGGATGTCATTCCAGCGCTGCGCAATGAAGTCTGTCACGCCAAACCCACTTTGTCGGTTGGGTGGGATCTGCTTTCATTCCAGCGTAAACCGGCCCTGTGCCGGTGTGCAGTGGCTAGGGCGTCAACAGCCACGCAGACGTATCAGTTGCCAGCGCTTCCCGGATGCCGGGCTCACTGGCCTCGTGTGCGGGCGCCGTCGTTATTTCTTCTCCCTTAGGGGATCAGCACCAGACGGATGGGATTGCCCTCTTTGGTGTCCAGCGCCTTCACCGCCTGCGCGGCTTCGCTCAGCGGAATGCGGCCGCTGACGGATTTTGCGAAGTCCAGCCGGCCCAGCCTGGTGAGGTTCACCAGCTGCGGCACGTGGTGGGCTTCGGACCCGTAGTGACCCAGGATCTGCTTGCGCGCAAAGGAGAATCCGGTGCTGTCAGCGATGGTGATGGGGGTGCCGCTCAGGCCCACCAGGACCAGCCGCCCGTGCCGGCCGAGGCATTTGATGGCCTGCGCACGCACCGCGTCCACGCCGGCAAAGTCCAGCGCCACGTCCAGCCCCTTGCCCGCGGTGGCAGCTTTCATGGCGTCCGGGAAGTCTTCGGCCATCGGATCCAGCGCATAATCCGCACCGAATTCCAGGGCGCGTTCTCGGGCCTCGGCAATCGGGTCCACGGCAATGATGGGGGCGGCGCCAATCAGGCGCAGCAGCTGGACGCCGTGCGCGCCCAGTCCGCCAATACCCCAGACGCCCACGGCTTCCCCGGCACGCACATCGGCGGTGGAGGAAATGGCGCCCCAGGGAGTGGAGACGGCATCCGGAATAATTGAGGCCTGGTCAAAGGGAATGTCGTCTCCCAGCGGCACCAGGACACCGGCCGGCACGACGACGTACTCGGCCCAGCCGCCGTCGTAGTCCACGCCCATCGTGAGGGTGGCGCCGTTGTACTCGTAGCCGGCCTGGATGACCACGCGGTCCCCCGGCTTCGCCGAGGTCACGCCCGGGCCGGGCAGGTCCACGGTGCCCGCGACCTCATGACCGAGGGTCACTTCGCTGCCCTGAAGGAACTGGGGACGCAGCAGGCCCTGAATCAAATGAACATCGGAGAGGCAGACGCCGGCCGCTCCCACTTTGACGCGGACAAAGCCCGGCCCGGGCTCCGGAATGGGAACTTCCTGAAGCGCAAATTCCTTCGTCTCAACGTTGAGACGTCCTGCAAGCATGGTGCCGGCTGACATGGCAAACCCCTCTCTCGAAAACCGCGGCGGCTATATAAAGCGCCGCCCCCATTATCTTCCTCCGCCGGGCGGGCAGCAAAAAGCCGCAGGCCGCCGGGGAACGGCGGCCTGCGGCCTGGTGGGATCTGTTTAGGCCTGCAGAATCACTTTCAGTGCGTCCGTTTCCGCCGCACGGGAAAAGGTGTCATAGGCGGTGAGGATGTCATCGAGCGGATAGCGGTGGCTGATGAACTCCTCGGCCGGGAGCTTTCCCTCGGCAACCAGTTTCAGGAGCATGGGCAGGGTATTGGTGTTCACGAGCCCCATGCTGATGTTGATGTTCTCGATCCAGAGCCGGTCCAGCTCAAGGCTCACAGGCTTGCCGTGCACCCCCACGTTGGCAACGTTCCCGCCGGGGCGGACAATGTTCGTGCACATCTCGAAGGTGGCCGGTATGCCCACCGCCTCCACGGCAACGTCCACTCCCCATCCGTCCGTCTGGGCCATGATCTGCTCGCGCCAGTCCGCATCGCCGGAATTCACCCCGTGCGTGGCACCGAACTTGTGTGCCTGCTCCACCCGGTTCGCGTCCAAATCCACGGCGATGACTTTCGCCGCCCCGTAAAGCTTCGCTGTGGCGATGACGGCCAGGCCAACCGGTCCGGCACCAATCACGGCCACGACGTCACCGGGCTTCGTCTGCCCGTACTGCACTCCCATTTCAAAGCCCGTGGGGAAGATGTCGCTGAGCAGCACACCGTGTTCAGGGGAGACCTCCTCCGGCAGGTGGTACAGCGACGTGTCGGCATACGGAGCCCGCACGTATTCGGCCTGGGTGCCGTCAATCAGGTGGCCGAATATCCAGCCGATGCCGGAGCTGCCCTCCTCGCCGACGCAGTGCGAGTACAGGCCGTCACGGCAGAAGGTGCAGGAACCGTCGGCGGACACGCAGGACAGGATGACTTTGTCTCCCACCTTAAAGTTGCTTACGCCGCTGCCGACTTCGGTGATGGTGCCCACCCCTTCGTGACCCAGGATCCGGCCCGGCGTCACCGCCGGAACGTCGCCTTTGAGGATGTGCAGATCTGTGCCGCAGATGGTGGTGGCGTCTATCTTGACGATGGCGTCGCGCGATTCCTGAATTTGCGGGTTCGGAACGTCCTTCCACGATTTTTGTCCTGGACCCTCATAGACAAGTGCTTTCATGGTGTCCTCGTCTGCTCGGACCGATCGTTGACAGGCCGCTACAGCAACCTGGTCCGGCGGTTTCCGGAACACGGGGCGGCAGGCGCCGCCTGGTCGGTCTGTTCCAGCCTAGGAGCCGGGCGCGAGGTAGTGGAAGACCTGCGGGCTATTCACCGTCCACATAGAGCCAGACTCCGTTGGCGCGGACAAAGCGGCTGGTTTCCTCCTGGATCCCGCGGGCGGCTCCGTCCCGGTAATGGGCCCTGAACCGGACCACCCCGTGATCGTCGAGCGGACCTCCGGCGGACGTTTCCACAATATCCAGCCGCCGCCACTGCAGTCCGCGGTCGAGTTCCAGAACGGCCGGGCGGGTGGACGGGTGCCAGGTCTTCAACAGATAGGGCTGGTCGCCGACGGCGAAGGCAGAGTACCGCGAACGCATCAGTGCCTCGGCGGTGGGAGCGTCTTGTGCACCGGAATGGTACTTCCCGCAGCAGCCGGCGTAGGTTTCCCCGCTCAGGCAGGGGCACCGGTCATCCGCGGCGGGAGAGGCGGGTGCGCTGCCGGAGTCGGCTGCGGAGACAGAATGGGAGGCACGCTCGGCTGAAGTCATGAACCCATTATCTCCGGTGCCGTCCTCCGTTCGGGCAGGTCATTTCTGCAGGGCGATCTCCGCTTCCAGGCTCAGTCGCACGGCGTCGATGGCCGCGCTGATCCGTTCCTCACGGGTCTGGGACACGTCCCCCTCTTCGGCAGCAGTCTCCAGCCGCTCGGCCAGGTTGTCCAGATCCCGGAGTGCCTCCTGATACCGGCCGGAATGTGCTGCCTCCGTTACGGAAGCCACCTCCTTCCGGAGTTCCTCCGCAGCGCCCGGTTCAAGTGCGGCAAACCCGCAGCCGCTCAATGCAGTGCCGGCCAGCAGAACCCCTGCCACGGAAAGCGTTCTCCGGCGCCTCACGGCGTGACGCTTTCCTGCAGCTGGCGAAGGCTCTCCCCCAGCTGGCCGGGAACTGCCGGATAACCCTGGTCCTGGGGAAAGATGCCCAACCGGTCGGCCACCATCATCACGGCCATTGCCAGGACCGCCACGGCCACGAATCCCAGCAGGGTCCGTCCCGCCAGCGCCAGCTTTGTCGGCCGTACCGGGACCGCCTGCAGCGCTGCCGCCGCGGATGCCGGCTGCCTCTTGCCGGAACCGACCCGAGGCGGCGTCCGCGGCGGAGCGGGCGTTGAGGAACCTGCGGCGCGTGCGGTCGCCGGCGCCGGCAGCACGCCCCGTTCCGGCAGCACGCCCCGTTCCGGCGGTGCAGGCTCGGTTTCCGGCATCGTTTCATCTTCCCGGCCGGACCCGCCTCCCGGCCCCTGCTCCTGTTGGTTTCCCTCGCCAGCGGTTTGGATGACGACGTCGGCGGTGGGAGGCCCGCCGTCGTCCGCTTCCCATTCGGTCTCCCGGTTTCGCGGCTCCGCCACCGGCTCGGCGTGCCCGGACCACCTGTACTCGAGCAGCGCGGCCGATACTTCCGCTGCGGTTGGCCGCTGGTCGGGGTCGCGGGAGGTCATGGACCTGAGCAGCGAACACCAATAGCTTCCAAGTGCATCCGGCACCTCGGGATTACGGCTCAGCCGGGCAATGGCTGCCTCCACCGCGCTGCCGCCGAACTCGATGCGGCCCGTTACCGCTTCGAGAAGCACCAGACCCAGAGAGTAGATGTCGCTGGAGAATCCCACGTCACGGGAGCTGGCCTGTTCCGGGCTCAGATAGTTGGCGGTGCCGAGCGTGGCATTCGCGGCCGTGATCCGGGCCCCGTCCAACATGCGTGCTATGCCGAAATCGGTGAGTTTGGCCCGCGGGAGGGTCCCCGAAATGGCCGGGGGAAGCAGAATGTTGGCCGGCTTTACATCCCGGTGGATCACCCCGCGCCCATGGATGTACGCCAGGGCTCCGGCAAGTTCCGCCCCAATGTAAGCGACGTCCGACGGGCTCAGAGGCTCGGCGTCGCGGAGCCGCTTGCGCAGGTCCGGGCCGTCCACAAGCTCCATGACAAGGAAGGCCCGCGGTTCGCCG
Organism: Arthrobacter sunyaminii; assembly: GCF_018866305.1. Classification (NCBI taxonomy): domain Bacteria; kingdom Bacillati; phylum Actinomycetota; class Actinomycetes; order Micrococcales; family Micrococcaceae; genus Arthrobacter; species Arthrobacter sunyaminii. The sequence goes on along the minus strand of NZ_CP076456.1, from coordinate 983,093 downwards.
GCCTCGCCGTCGTCGCGTCCGGCATCGTCCTTGCCGGCGTCGAATAGGGTTACCAGGCCCGGATGGGAGAGGGACGCCAGTAACCGCATTTCGGTTTCCTGGCGGCCAACGTCGTCTGGAGCGACGGCGCTGGCCCGGAAGAGCTTCACGGCGATGTCTCGGCCGAGAGCCTCGTCCTGTCCACGATAGACGGTGGCCATGCCACCGTGGCCTATGGGTTCGATGAGTCGGTATCGCCCTGAAATGAGCCTGTGGGGGCCATCTGCTGCGAAACTTTCCATGCTGCAACCTCTTCTCGCCTTTCCAGCGTAGCCGAGGGAAATCATGGCGTGGATGGCCCGGGACGAGTTTTTTTACCCTCTGCGGGGGCCCTCGCAGAAGTGTCTGCGTTGCGCTAAACTGCCCTGCCGCGAAAGCCGCGGCAGGGCAGTTTTGCACTGAGGTTTCAGCTGTCTGAAAAAGGTCAGAACGCCTTGACGATGGCGTCGATCACCTGCTGTACGCCGAGCGCGATGAACAGCAGGGCGGTGATGCCCAGAGCAATGTTGGTGTGCAGCTTGTTGGCCCAGGCCTTCGGCACGCGGTGGCCGTTGAGCAGCCCCAGCAGCGTAACCGCGAGGAAGGGCATGAACAGTGAACCCAGGACACCGTAGGCCAGGATCAGACCGATCGGCTTGCCCAGGATGAACAGCAGCATCGGCGGGAAGGTCAGCCAGAGCAGATAGAACTTGAAGTACTTTCCGCCCACCCGGGTGTCTTCGTGGCCGGATTCCTTGCCGCGCATGTTGCCCCAGAAGTCAGCGAACATCAGCGAGACGCCGTTCCAGACACCGATGATCGAGGAGAAGGATGCGGCCCAGAACCCCACCAGGAAGCCGGTGCCCACAAAATCGCCGTACTCGGCCTTGAGCACGTCGTACAGATCCAGCAGGCCTTCGTCGCCTGAGCTGAGGGAGATCCCTGCGGCCCGGACAACTTCCGCACCGACGATCAGCATGGCGACCACAAAGATGCCGGTCATCACGTACGCCATGGAGTTGTCGATCCGCATGACGCGCATCCACTTGGGCGTGTACCAGCCCTTTTCCCGCAGCCAGTAGCCGTAGGCCGCCAGGGTGATGGTTCCGCCCACGCCGCCGGCAAGTGCCAGCGTGTACACCACGCCGCCTTCGGGAATCATGGGTACAAGTCCGGACATCATTTCCGGAATGTTGGGCGCGGCAATAACGGCCAGCCCCACCACGGTGACGAACATGATGCCCACCAGTGCCGCAGTGATCTTTTCGAAGGTCGCATACCGCCCGAACCACACCATGGCGAAACCGGCCAGGCCCATGAGGATGGCAAAGACCCACAAATCAACCGCGGGGAACAGTGCCGCCAGCGGAAGCGCGGCGGAGGACATGGCCGTGGCTCCGTAGACGAAGCCCCAGATCATGATGTAGGGGCCGAAGTACCAGGTGGTCCATTTGCCGAGTGAGCGCCACCCTTCAAAAATCGTCTTGCCCGTGGCCAGGGTGTAGCGGCCGGCACCTTCAACCAGAATGATCTTCAGGATGACACCAAGGATGACCGCCCAGAGCAGACCGTACCCGTAGCGGGATCCGGCGACGAGCGTAGCCACCATGTCCGCAGCGCCAACGCCGGTGGCCGCCACCACGAGTCCGGGACCGACAACCTTCCATTTGGCAGGGGCACCGCCGTCATCATCTATCCGGTCCGCGTGCGCGACCCGCGACGGGGGAACAGTGCTTTCATCGGCCATGGCCAGCACTCCTAACTCTAGTTTTTGGGCAGCCGAAAGCAGGTGTGCTGACGGTCACTGGGATGTATGTATTCTCCCACAACCCTTGACTATTCCCTGAATGAGGACTATGCGGTTACACCGGTTCCTGCGTCGGTACCCTCACCCTGGGGCGGATGCGCAGGCGGCACCGGTGCAGCGTGCCACGGGTCAACTGCGGCGGCTCCCAACCGGCGGAAATCCTCCGGCCGGTCGGTCACCACTGTCAGGTCATGGTGCAGGGCGGTCGCAGCCACCACCACGGTGAGAGTGCCGGTGTCGTGGTCCAGTCCTGTGGACGCCAGTGCCACCCCGGGATCCACCGGCAGGATATGGCAGCCGAAGCGGCCGGTGAGCTCCTGCAGCCAGGCGCGGTCCGGCTTCGGCAGGTCGCCCAGGGTCAGCGCCGAGATGAAGATCCGCAGGCTGCTGCGGCACCGCAGAAAATCCCGCAGAGCTGCGCTGGGATCAGGGCTTCGGATGTCAGCCAGAACGGCGGTGTCCAGCAGGAGCCCGGACTGCCCGTTCATGCCGGATGCTCGGCACGGGCCAGCAGGAAGTCCAGAAACTCCTGGCGGGCCGCCGTGATAGCCCGGTAATCCGAAAGGGAAACTCCCCGGGGTTCTGCTGCGCGGCGGGGATCAGCGGTGTCAGCAGGCCTGCCTGTGGCAGGGCGGTCAGCGGCATAAACGGAATTGTCCATGAGAATACGGCGACGTGCGCCGGTCCTTTCGGCGTGCTCTTGCCCGCACCGGTTACCCGAGGGCGAGTGCAGGCCACTTCTTCATCCGAACCACCCAACGAGCGTGGGGTTGGTATGCGGCCAAGTCGGAGCTTGGCGGCCGCAGTTCTTGAAGCTGCTTGGAAGTATAGCCAGTTTTGCCGCTGTGCCGGCCGTATTGCCTTCTGTGTCTTGTGCCCGAGGTGTGGAGTCCTGTGCCCGAGGTGTGGAGTTTCGTGCCCGAGGTGTGGACTAGGTCCGCGCCGGAGAGCCGGCATGCAGGGACAGCGACGAGGCCACGAGCCGTTGAGTGTACTCGTGCTCCGGAGCGGCATAAACCTGTCCGGTTGGACCGGACTCCACGATCCGTCCCTGATGCATGACGGCCACCGTGTCGCACAGGTGTTTCACGACGCCCAGGTCGTGGGAAACGAACACGAGCGTGAGCCGATATTTGTCCACCAAATCAGAGAGCAGGTTCAGCACCTGCGCCCGCACTGAAACGTCCAGGGCGCTGACCGGCTCATCCGCCACCAGGATGCGGGGCTCGCAGATCAGGGCACGCGCTATGGCGATCCGCTGGCGCTGACCGCCGGAGAACTGGTGCGGAAAACGCTCCGCGGCATCCGAAGGCAGGCCCACCGCGTTCAGCATTTCCGCCACCTTGCCGGCATGGTGCCGGGCGGCCACCGGCTCGCCGGGCAGCAGCAGCGGTTCAGCAACCAGATCCCGCACGCGCATGCGGGGATTGAGGGATCCCATCGGATCCTGGAAGACAATCTGCAGCTGCCGGCGCAGTTCCAGCAGCTGGTTCTCTTTCGCACCGCCCACTTCATTGCCGGCCACCTGCACGGAGCCCGACGTCGGCTGGTCCAGACCTGCGAGGATCCGCAGCAGGGTGGACTTGCCGGACCCGGACTCCCCTACGATGCCAAAGCGCTGACCGGCGGCAACCTGGAAGGACACGTCCCGCAGGGCGGCCACTTCCGCAGGAGCGCGGAACAGGGAACTGCGCCCGCGGCGGTAGGTGCGGTTGAGCCCGTTCACCCGGATCAACGGCTCTGCAGCCTCAGAGCCCGAGGGCACTGTGACCGCCGGCGCTGCAGGTGCCTGGTCCCGCGCAGCCCCCGGAACGTACCCGGCCGCAGAAGAAACCGTGAACAACCGCCCGGAACCGTCCGTGGCCTCCAGATCCGAAGCCGCCAGCAGCCCGCGGGTGTATTCGTGCTGCGGCCGGACAAACACGTCCGCAGTGGGTCCCTGTTCCACCAGCACGCCGTCGCGCATCACCAGAATGCGGTCACAGATGCTGGCCGCCACAGCCAGGTCATGGGTGATGAACAGCAGCCCGCTCCCGCGCCGGGCGACACCCTCTGAGATCAGCTGCAGCATTTGGCGCTGCACGCTTACGTCCAGCGCGGTGGTCGGTTCATCACAGATCAGCAGGTCCGGGTCATTGGCCAGCGCCATGGCCAGCATGACGCGCTGGCGCTGCCCGCCCGAAAGCTGGTGCGGATAGGCGCGGGCAGCCTCGGCCGGATCCGGCAACTGTACGGACGCCAGCAGCTCAACACTGCGCGCCACGGCGGCCTGGCCGCGGAGGGTTCCGTGCCGGGTCAGCGCCTCAGCCACCTGACGGCCCACCCGCATCAGCGGGTTCAGGGCACTCAGCGGCTCCTGAAACACCATTCCCGTCCGCCGGCCGCGGATGCGGCTCATCTGGCGGTCGGAAGCTCCCACCAGATTGTGCGGAACGCCGTCCAGCCGGACCGATCCGCTGGTCCGGAGCTCGTCCGGTAACAGTCCCATGAGAGCGGCCGCTGTCACGGATTTTCCCGACCCGGATTCTCCGATCAGGCCCACGCGTTCACCGCGGGACAGGGAAAGGGCAAAATCCTTCACCAGCACCCGGCTTCCGGCGCTGACTTTCAGCCCTGTGACCTCCAACAGGGGCACAGATGCCGCATGCGGTGCTGACATCAGCGTTCTCCGTTCAGTTTGGGATCGAACCGGTCCCGCAGGCCGTCGCCCAGCAGATTGAAGCCCAGCACCGCCACGGCAATGGCCGCTCCGGGCCAGATCGCCAGCGACGGATAGGTGCCCAGAAACTGCTGGGACTCCTGCAGCATCCGGCCCCAGGACGGCACCGGCGGCGGCGTTCCCAGGCCCAGAAAGGACAGCGCAGCCTCTGCCAGGACGGCCAGGCCAAAGGTGACGGAGCACTGCACCACCACCATCCCGGCAATATTGGGCAGGACGTGCCGGCGGGCGATGCGCAGCGCCGGCTGGCTGGCTGCCCGGGCCGCCAGCACGTATTCGGTGCTCATGACCTGCAGGGTGCCGGACCGGGCAACGCGGGCGAAGCCGGGAATGGAGCCAATCCCGATAGCGACCATCGCCGTCGTCGTTCCCCCGCCGAACACCGCACCGAACATGATCGCCAGCAACAGGGCGGGGAAGGCCAGCAGGATGTCCGCGCCGCGCATCGCCACTTCGTCCACCGCCCCCCGGCGCATGCCGGCCAGGATACCGATGGGGGTGCCGATGAGGGCGGCGATGCCCACGGCGACCAGCCCCACCGACAGCGTGATGCGGGCTCCATAGAGGATGCCGGAGAAAACGTCCCGCCCGTAGCGGTCCGTGCCCATCAGGTGATCGGGGGTGGAGCCCTGCAGCCGGTCGGCGGGAAAAGCACGGACCGGATCGTAGGGCGTCCAGAAAAAGGACACCAGTGCCGCCAGCAGCACCACCGTGACCAGCACGGCTCCGACCAGCAGCGTGGGAGAGATCCTGCGGGCGGTCCTCATGAGCGTTTCCTCAGCCGGGGATCGATGATCGTATACAGGACGTCAACGGCCAGGTTGATGATCAGGGTGAGGGCCACCAGGACCATCACCACCGACTGGACGGTAAGCAGATCCCGGTTCCCCACGGCGTCCAGGAGCATGGACCCCAGGCCGGGAATGACGAAGACGCGTTCAATGACCACGGCGCCAATGATCAGTGCCGCCAGCTGTACGCTGGCGACCGTCAGCACCGGAACCGCGGCATTGCGCAGCCCGTGCCGAACCAGTGCTTCCAGTTTGCCGAGCCCCTTGGCCCGGGCAGTACGCAGATAGTCCTCGCTCATGACTTCCAGGACGGCGGACCGGACGTAGCGGGTCAGGACAGCGCCTTGGACGGAAGCCAGGGCGAGCACCGGCAGGGTCACCCGGTGCAGGAAATCGGCAAAGTCCACGCCCGGCGGAGTCCAGCCGTTGGCCGGGAACCAGCCCAGCCCCACGGCAAAGACCACCACCAGCATGATCCCGGCCAGGAAGCCCGGCACCGCCACGCCCAGCTGGCTCAGCCCGCTGAGCAGGACTCCACTGGGTTTGCGGTGCCGCAGCGCGGCAATGGTCCCGAAGGGCACGGCGATAACCAGCGCCGCAGCCATGGCCAGCCCCACAAGGATGAGCGAGACCTGCAGGCGGTCCAGCAGCAGGGGGCTGATGTCCTGGCGGGTGACGTAGGAAACCCCGAAGTCACCCCGGAACAGTCCCCCTACCCAGTCGAGATACTGCACCGGCAGCGGTCGGTCGGTGCCGAACTCCCGGCGGGTCTGCTCCAGCAACTCCGGGGTGGCGTTGACGCCCAGGGCTATCTGGGCGGGATCGCCGGGGATGGCACGCATGAAGAGGAACACGGCCACGGTGGCCGCCAGGAACGTGGCGGCAAACCGGACAGCGTTAATCAGCAGGCGGATTCCCACGGCCTGCTACTGCCACCCTGCTGAGCCCAGGTCCAGCGCTTCAGTGACCGAGTTGGCGGGAATGCCGGTCACGCCGGCCTTGGCCACCACAATGTTGGGAAACAGGAACAGGACATCCGCGGCGGCGTCGTCGTTGATGGTGCGCACCACCTGCTGCATGCCGGAAATGTAGCCGGCTTCATCCGCGGCATCCGCTGCTGCCGCGGCGTCCTTGATTTTGGCGTTGTCGTAGCCAAGGTAGTAATTGGGGTTGTTGAACATGGTGAGCAGGTCGCGGCTCTCCACGGCCAGGACCACTGACATGTCGTAGTCGTGGCGGGTGAAGACCTTGTCCAGCCAGACGGCGGGGAACTCGGCGGATTCGATGGTGGCGTTGATGCCCACTTCGGCCAGCTGGGACACCACAATTTCAGACACAGCCGTGGCGTACGGGCGGGTGGGCACCGTGAAGGTGACGTCCAGGTTTTCCGCGCCGGCTTCGGCCAGCAGCGCGCGGGCCTTTTCGGGGTCGTAGGGATAGGTGTCGTTGAGGTCCTCGTAGTACGGGTCGGTGGGCGGCACGGGTCCACCCACCAGCGTTCCGTAGCCGCTCCAGGCCGTGTCCAGAACGGCTTGGCGGTCCACGGCATGCAGCACGGCCTGGCGGACGCGCACGTCGTTAAACGGAGGACGGGCGTTGTTCATGGACAGCATGATTTCGCCGTTGGAGGTCCCCTCAAGAACCTGGAAGGAGTCGTCGTCCGCGAAGCTGGACAGCAGTTCGGGAGCCTGCATGTTGTAGACCACGTCCACGTCTCCGGAGCGGAGGGCGTTGGTGGTGGCCACGGCGTCCGCGAAGTAGCGCAGGGTTGCACTCTCCACCTTGGGCGCCTCCCCCCAGTAATCGGACCGCGCCGCCAATTCAATGGATTCGCCGCGGTTCCAAGCCTGGACAGTGAAGGGTCCGGTGCCGATGGCAGTGGATGCCAGGTCCGCGACGCCGCTTTCATCAAACATGGCGCCCACGGGGGTGCCCAGGTCGAAGAGCCAGGCATTGGACGGGCGGGACAGCTTCACACTCACTTCGCTGTCGCTGAGGACGGTGACGGATTCCACCACATCCATCTTGGATTTCAGGCTGGACAGCCACGCGTCCGACTTCACCCGTTCCAGGCTGAACTTAACGTCGTCGGCGGTGAAGGCCTCCCCGTTGGAAAACGTTACTTCCGGCTGCAGGGTGAAAGTGTAAGTAGTCCGGTCCCCGCTGATGTCCCAGGACTCCGCGAGCAGCGGCTGGATCTGTCCGTCCTGGTCGATTTCCACGAGTCCCTCATACACGTTGGCCATCAGCGCCTGCGGAATGGCAGCGCCGGCCGTAGTGGTGAAGTCCAGGTTTGCGGGTTCACCCGTCAATGCGACGACGACGCCGCCGCTCTCCTGACCGTTCCCCGCACCGTCCTGGCCGGAGCCGCTTTGGCCGGCGCCCGATCCTGCGGAACAGGCGCTGAGTGTCAGCGCCGTCAGCAGAAGGGCAGCCGACGAGCGGACGGGAATTCGGCGCATCTTTTGTTCTCCATCGGTGGGGCGGGCGGTGCCCGGACGGCTGCGGACAATGCGTCCGCGCCAAATGTTGTCCTACATAGTATGAACTCGCTCGGGAACAGAGCGGAAATCGTCTCGGCACGGCCGAAGCGCCGCTGGGCACTGGTGCCGGCAGTGATGCCGGCGGTGATGCCGGCGGCCGCGGAAGGCGGGCCGCTGACCAAGTTGTGAGGCTAGGAGGTCCCGTTGTGCTGCTGGGGAATCCGTTCCATAAGATGCGGGCTGTTACCGGTCCCACGCTCTGGAAGGCAAGTAGCCGCTGTTCCAGACGCCGGACACCTGCAGAACGAGGTGTTAACGCAGTTGCAGGACGGGAATTTCTTCCCGTCCTGCAACTTATTCAAGCCGGTTCCCGGGGGAACCCAAAGTCTAGATTTAGAGGGCCTGGATGTTTACGGCCTGGGGACCCTTGGGGCCCTGCTCTGTATCGAAGCTAACCTTCTGGTTCTCTTCGAGGGAGCGGTAGCCACTCGAGTTGATAGCGGAGTAGTGAGCGAAAACGTCGGCGCTTCCGTCATCGGGCTCGATGAAGCCAAAGCCCTTTTCGGAGTTGAACCATTTCACGGTACCTGTTGCCATTTTTAATCATCCTTCTAAAGAAACCACCCCCGACCTTCGAGGAGTTTCACGTTGCTGTGCCGTACGCGGCATGTTACAGAAAAAGCGGCTGGCCCTTGATGTGGGTTTCGCCGCTTGGACTATCAACATGCGCAACACTGCAACTGAAATTAGTATACACAGAGGCCTCCCAGGCGTCACCCCCTTTCCGCGCTACTCGTTAGGCTTGAGAGATGCGTTCCACTTCCTCCGTGACTGCCGCTCACGCGGCGACGTCCCCGTCCGCGTCCGGCTCCTATCCCGGCTCCTCCCCCATCGAGACATACCTCCGCAGGATTCACACCGAAATAGCGGAACTCAAGGACGGCAAGCCGTACAGCAGCATTCCTGCCATGGCGAATGTGGACCCGAATAACTTCGGCATTGCGCTGGCCACGGCCGACGGATATGTCTACGAGGTGGGCGACACCCGGGAGGAATTCAGCATCCAGTCCATCTCCAAACCCTTCACCTACGGGCTGGCCCTGGCCGACAGGGGAATGGACGCCGTGGACGCGAAGGTGGATGTGGAACCCTCCGGGGATTCCTTTAATGAGATCTCCCTTGCCGAAGGCACCGGGCGGCCTGCCAACGCCATGATTAACGCCGGTGCCCTCACCGCCACCTCCCTGGTCCGCGGCTCCGGCGGCAGCACCCGCTTCAAGCGGATCCTGAACACGTACTCCGCCTTCGCCGGGCGCCAGCTGTCCGTCAGTGAACGGATTTACCGGTCGGAATTAAAGTCAGGCCACCGCAATCACGCTCTCGCGTACCTGTTGCGCTCCTTTGACATCATCGAATCCGACCCGGCTCCGGTCATCAAGGATTATTTCCGCCAATGCTCGGTGATGGTCAATGCACTGGACCTGGCCATGATGGCCGCTACGCTGGCCAACAGCGGCCGCAACCCGCTCTCCGGCGATCAGGTACTGGAGATTGAACCGGTGGAACGGGTGCTTTCCGTCATGACCACCTGTGGCATGTATGACGACGCCGGCGCCTGGCTGTCCAGCGTGGGTATGCCGGCCAAGTCCGGGGTTGGCGGTGGAACCATCGCGGTGCTGCCCGGGCAGGTTGGACTGGCGGTCTATTCCCCTCCGCTGGACGCCCACGGCTCCAGTGTCCGCGGGGTTGCCACCAGCCAGCGGATCTCCCACGACATGCAGCTGCACTTTGTCCGCGCTGCCCGCACCGGCCGTTCTGCCATCCGCAACGTCTATGACATCACCGCCGCGCCGTCGGGTATCCGGCGCACAGACGAAGCCGTTGAGGTGCTGCGCAGCCACGGCCACCGCGCCCAGGTGCTGGAACTGAACGGGGATCTTCTCTTTGCCGGTGCCGAGTCGGTGGTGCGGGCGCTCTCCAACCTGGACGACGACGTCGAAATGGTGATCCTGGACCTGCGGAGCGTTGACGAAGTCTCCGAGGTTGCCCTTCGCCTGTTCGCCGAGTCCGCCGAAATGCTGGCGCTGAACGGACGGGGTCTGGTGCTGGTGGACAGCGAAGGAACGGTCACCGAAGATCTGGCCGCACGCGGCCGCGAGGTTCCGTCCTTCCCCACCCGCAACGCTGCCGTTGAATACTGCGAGACACATCTCATTGATGCTTACGGCAGTGAACTGGTGCTTCCGGACGTCATGGAGCCGGTCGATTCGCCGGCCCTAAACCAGCTGGATCCCGAGGATGCCCAAACCGTCCAGGACCTCATGGAAGAGCGTTCTTATGACGACGGCGACGTGGTCCGGCGGGTGGGCCAGCGTTTCGGAGGCGTGTTCTTCATCGTCGCCGGCAACATTGCCACCTCCATGCCGGCACCGGACGGTTCCCGGATCAAACTCACCACTCTGGGCCCGGGGATGACCTTCGGCGAGATGGCTCTGGGCACGGACAAACGTCAGGAAACAACAGTGAAGGCCGCCGGACCGGTTCGGCTCAAGGTTCTCACCGCTGACGCCATGGACACCCTTGAGGAAGAGAATCCGCGTCTGGCCGTGGAACTCTGGAAGGCTCTCACCCGCGACGCCTATACGCGGGTGGAACAGTACCTGCGCGAAAGTGCCCTACGCGCCCGGGACTGATTCGGCTACAAAAAAGAACGGCGCCCCGTAGACAGACGCTGATGGGGGGCGCCGTTCTGCTACCCGGCGGCTGCAGGAAGCCGCAAGCTCTGCGGCTGACCCGCTGCCCGTGTGAAAAATGTACGAAGGGCGTGGATGAGGGCCGTGACCGGCTCACGGTGGTCCCCGTGACGGGACCCGGCGAAGAAGGTTATCGGGGGCACGCCTACCAGCTGGACCGCCGCCAGTCTTGGATCCAGGTGCCCGGCAAAAGGTGAGGGGAATGCCGCAAAACCCGCGCCGCCTGCCACGCTCGCCAGCACAGCCGATGAATCATCGGCCCGGATATCCACCAGCCTGGCCTCTTGAGCAGGCCGGACATCGCCCAGATACCACTGCGCCATCCAGCCGGCCGGCAATGACGAGTCATAGACCATCGGTTCCTGCACAAACTCTTCAACCTGAACGCTGGCATTGGCCCAATCATGGCGGGCGGGCACTATTCCGCTCCGATCCACAGTGACGAGCGGACTCGAATCGATGCCGGAATGCTGCACCGGTGACGCCGTCAGGATCACATCAACCGCTCCGACCAGCACTGCGTCGGTCAGTGAATGAAAAGGTACGCCGCGGCAGTTGAGCGCGACCCCCGCCACCAAATGCCGCATCAGGGCTCCAAGCTCAGCCAGCTCGCTTCGCGTTATGTGCTCGCCGATGACGCCCGGGAAGCCCAGCCGAACGCGGAAGGGAGCAGATGCCTCCGTTGCTGCATGCCGGACCGCGGCGGCATGAGTCAGCAGGGGTCCGGCTTCCCTGGCAAATCTGGATCCGGCCGGAGTCAGGGCCAGCATGCCCGAGGGTCCCCGTTCCACCAGCCCGGTCCCAAGCTGGTGCTCGAGCCGCTGCAGCCTTTTGCTGAGGGCTGATGGAGAGAGGTGCAACCGAGCAGAGGCACGGCCGAAATGCCTCTCGTCCACAAGAATCAGAAAACTTGATACGCACGCCAGGTCCAAGTCCATGGGAGCGCTCCTGCCCTGTCCGTCCATCACATTTTAGAGATCCACGGCCAAAAACGATACGTGTGCCGTGGAATCCGTTCAGTGTTGTTGCCCTGCATCCCCTCGCCGTCGAGGGGTGATTCCACCTTGGAAACGCAGCCGCGAAGGAGCGTTGACCGGGATTACGTTGAGGGAACAACGGCAACAGCTACGGCCCGTCCCGGGCCGGTGCGCCGCATCAAACAAGGAGATGGAATCATGCCGGATACCCATCGTGTGCCTGCCGGCACACCACTGACCCCAGGGACCGGGAGAATAAAAATATCCGACCGCATTAAGCTCCCTGCCCTGATTTCCGGGGAGGGAAACCTGCGCCGGAAATACGACGCCCTCGGCGGAGCTGCCGCCCTTGGCGAACCGGTGAGCAAGGAGGAGGGAAAGATCTGGACCTTCGCAAACGGATCCTGCCTTTGCTACAACCCGGACATGTTCGCCGCATTTGAAATCCACGGCGACATCTACGCGAAGTGGCTCGCCCTGGGCGGCATGGCATGGGGCATACCCTGCACTGACGAGACCGGAACCCCGGACGGCGTTGGGAGGTTCAACCACTTCAACGCCAACACAGCTTCAATCTACTGGACGCCAGCCACGGGTGCCGCGGGGATCTGGGGGCTCATCCGGGAGAAGTGGGCACAAATAGGATGGGAACGCTCAGCGCTCGGCTATCCCGTGACGGATGAATCCGGTACGCCCGACGGCGTCGGGAGGTTTAACCACTTCAGCAACGCCGGCTCCGTGTATTGGACGCCGGGGACCGGTGCCCACGCTGTTTACGGTGACATCCGTGCCCGCTGGGAAGCCATGGGCTGGGAAACCTCATATCTAGGTTATCCGGTCAGCGACGAGGTGGACTTTGCCGAAGGCGGCCGGGCCAATGAGTTTCAAAACGGCGGGATCTATTGGTGGTCCGACACCGGCGCGATCGACCTGCGCGACGTCGTCGTGCACTACACCGGCTTGTACTGTTTCGGTGAGACGGACTGGGACCAGAGTTCGTCAGCGGACGAACCCTACGTCATTATGGGCGTCACCTCTCCGCAGGTGGCTACGGTTCACCGGTCCGGGATCTATAACGATGTTGACGCTGGTGAGTCCCGGCCGGACCTCATCGAGGTTTACCGCGGACGTCCATACGGCATGAATATCTGCGCCGTTGTGATGGAAAACGATTTTGGCGACCCGGACAAGTACAAGGAAGACATCCAGAACGTGGTGATGGGCGTGCATGCCGCCGGCACGCTGGCTCTTGGGCTGATACCGGTTGTGGGACCCGTGATCGCAGCCGTCGCCGGCCCGGCGCTGAAAACACTGATGCCAAGCATCGGAGGCGCCATCAACAACGCCCTCAACCTGGGCGATGACCGGATTGGCAGTTCCTCCATTACTGTTTCCGCCAAACAGATGGTGCTGCTCGCGGCACGAACCCCGAACACCGATTTCCACGGTATCGGGTACAAAGTTGAGAGCGGACTGGTCTCCGGCTCCGGCGCCTCCTACAAGGCGTATTTCGGCGTGATCCCTGCCTAGGCGAAAGGTTCCTGGTTAAACACAAAAGCAGGACGGGTAACCCGTCCTGCTTTTGTAAGGCAATTCAGTACTAGTACTGAACCGAAGTCTCTAAATTAGAGCGCCTGGATGTTCGTAGCCTGGGGACCCTTGGGGCCCTGCTCGGTATCAAAGCTAACCTTCTGGTTCTCGTCCAGGGACTTGTAACCATTGGAGTTGATAGCGGAGTAGTGAGCGAACACGTCGGCGCTGCCGTCATCGGGCTCGATGAAGCCGAAGCCCTTTTCGGAGTTAAACCATTTTACTGTACCTGTAGCCATTTTAATATTCCTTCTGGAGTGAAGCTGGTCCCGACTTTCGGGGAGCTTCAGTCGCGGTGTTCATTTACCGCTTTTACAGAAAAGCGGCTAGCCCGTTTGGGTTTCGCCGCTTGAAATACAAAATGCGCAACAACCAACAACTGAGTAAGACTCTACACGAGATCTACCGAAAGGCAAAACGGGGCATCCCCGCAGCTTGGATCAGCTCAGCCGGGCAGCACCAGGTGGGCCGGAATGCTGTCCCTGTTGGGGATTCTGCGCAGCAGCAGCGGGTCGATGAGCTCCCCGCGCCGCAGGACCGAGACATCACCGGTGGGTTCCAGGACGACAAGCGCAACTTCGGAAAAGTTCCTGATGCCGGCTTGGCGCAGCTTGAAGTACAGCTCGTCCTCCACAATTTTGGCTGAACGCAGTCCGGCCTGCAGAACCTGCTCCCCCGCCATGAGCAGGATCGGTTTGCTGGAGAAGTAGGCACCCCGCCTGGTCCGGCGCAGGACGGCCTCCAAACGGAAGAGGGCAAACATAGTTGCCAAGCCGATGACGCCGGCGGCCAGGGTAGGCGTGTAGCCCAAAACCACCCGCCCCAGCACCGACCCGAAAGCAATCACAATGGCCTTGTCCATCGTGGACCAGCTGGCCAGTGCGCGCTGCCCGGCTGTCCGGATCAGGACGAAAAATGCGGCATATATACCAGTCGCAGAAAGGATGACCCAGAGGGCCTCCAAGGGTGAAATTCCGAGGTTGTGGGACCACACGGTCATTCTCCTTACAGGGCAAGGCCGGGACCTTATTCCGGTCCCGGACCCTCAGCCGGCTTGGAGATAAACAGGAAGCCGACGCTGAACTGAGGATGGCACCGGCAGCCGCCTGGGCCGATAGGAAAAATGCTAGCCCCGGCGGTGCGGTTCCAACAGGCCGGTGCTGCAGGACTGCCGGACGGCTCCGTGATCCGTGCAGTCCAATACCCGGCTGCCTAGCGCGCCGCCATGGACTGGACCGCGCGGTAGGCAAAGACCATGGCGGTGCCGATGGGAATGCCCGGCCCCGGATAGAACCGGCCGGAGAAGGACGCGCTCGTGTTTCCCACGGCGTACAACCCGGGGATAGGCTCCCCGTCTTCGGCCAGGACCCGTGCGTCGGGGTCCGTGCGCAGACCACCCTTGGTGCCCAGATCGCTGAGCACCATCCGCGCCGCGAAGTACGGCGGCTGGTCCAGTGCCACCAGGGCAGGATTGGGACCGTGCGAAGGATCCGTGAAAAAGAGGTCATAGGGGTCTTCACCGCGGTGGAAGTCCTCGTCCACGCCGGTTTCGGCAAAACCGTTGAACCGCTGCACGGTTTCGCTCAACGCTTCCGCCGGCAGCCCGGTGCGTTCAGCCAGCTCCTCGAGGGTTTGCGCCTGAACCCAGGTTCCGGCAGCGAGGTGCTCCCGGGGTGACGTGATGTCCGGGCGCATGATGGCGGGCAGCCCGCCGCCGAAACGTGAATCGAAGACAAACCATGAAGGGATCCGGTCTTCCGCGGCGAAGGCCATTTGGCGGCCCATCCGGTCATAGGGCAGTGATTCATTGGCGAAACGCCGTCCGTCCCCGCTCACCATCAGGCCTCCCCGGAAGCCCAGGGTAAAGGCGCCGTCGCCCGACGGCTGCAATACCCCGGGGCACCACCAGCCCTCATCCATCAGCTCAACAGCGGCCCCTATCTCCTGCGCGCTTCGGATGGCGGTGCCGGTGTTTGAACCGCGCGGCGCCATGCTCCAATCTGCTGAACCGGGTGTTCCGTTCTCCGCGCGCATCCGGGTGTTCGATTCAAACCCGCCGGCGCCCAGCAGCACTCCCGCTGCAGCCTTCAGTGTGTGCGCCCCATCAGCGGTCTCCACGGAGATGCCGACTGCTCGTCCTTCCTCGACAATGAGGCCGGTCATCTCGGTTTCGGTGCGCACAGAGCCGTTGCCGGTATTCATGAAGCCCAGCAAAAGGCGCCCGATGAGTGCCTGTCCGGCGGTCAGTGGACCGTCAGGGTGTGACTCCCCTTTGCGGTCACTCTCTATGTTCGGCCGCACCAGAGCGGCCAGGTTCCCAATCTCGCTTCTCGGAAGATCCAGCGGCATCATGGACCGTCCCGCGTCCATTCTTCCGGGACCCGCAAAGTAATCGGGGAATGCAGTCCAGCGGAACTCAATGGCCGGGTCATGTTCAAGGGCTTTGACCAGCTCCGGGGCACTGGCCAGGAAGGCTTCCCGCCGGTCAGCTTCAGCCTCTCCCAGCAGGGACTGCAGATAGGCGCGTGCAGCGTCGAGGGAATCGGCCACCCCCGCCCGCTCCTGCACCTGCGTGGCGGGCAGCCAGCAGGAAGCTCCGGAATAGGACGACGTGCCGCCAAGGAACGGTGTCTTTTCAACTACCAGCGTTTTGAATCCACGGGAGGCAGCACTGAAGGCGCCTGCCATCGCACCTGCTCCGGAACCCACCACAATGACGTCATACTCGCTGTCCCAGTCCTGCACATTTACCTGCCCGATTGTCATCGTTTCCCTTTTCGTCGTCGTCGGTGGAACGCAGGCCTGGCTGCGGCATTCCGCCGGCGGCCCGACCACCAGATTGTCAGGCGGGAAATGCGCCGCTCACGACGGTCCCATACACCGGGACTGGCCCCTCACACGGTTACGCCTGTGCCTAAATTCAAGGTTCGAGACGTTCGACACCGCACAGGTGAATTTGAAGGGAACGGTTCCACATGAGCATTGTTGAGTCAGACCAGGACGAGATCAGGCAAATTGAATCAGGCCAAGTGCCCACGCGCTACGCGCGCGGATGGCATTGCCTGGGCCTGGCTGAAAAGTACAAGGACGGCAAGCCGCATACGGTGAAGGCCTTTGGTCAGAAACTGGTGATTTTCACGGGTAGCGACGGCAAGGTCAACGTGTTGGACGCCTACTGCCGCCACATGGGTGGGGATTTGTCCCTGGGTGAGGTCAAGGGCAACGAAATTGCCTGCCCTTTCCATGACTGGCGATGGGGCGGCGACGGACGCTGCAAGTCCGTTCCGTACAGCCGGCGGGTGCCCATGCGCGCCCGCACCAGCACTTGGCAGACGCTGGACCAGGACGGACTGCTGTTCGTCTGGAATGACCCGGAAGGCAATCCGCCGCCGGAGAACGTCGTCGTCCCCCGCATCGAGGGCGCCGAGGACGAAGGCTGGACCAAGTGGGTCTGGAACGAAATTGTGGTCAACACCAGCACTCGAGAAGTCATCGACAACATCGTCGACATGGCCCATTTTTTCTACATCCACAAAAACTTCCCCACCTATTTCAAGAATGTCTTCGAGGGGCACATCGCTACCCAGTACTTTGACGGAATTTCCCGCGAGGACGTGACTCCAGCAGACCCCGATCCCAGTGCCCCCAAAATGCTAGAGACCCGTTCGGTCGCCTCATACTACGGCCCGTCATTTATGATCGACGACCTGACGTACATCTACGAGACCTTCAATATGAAGACCGTCCTCATCAATGCGCACTACCCGATTGATGAGAACTCCTTCGTGCTGATGTCCGGAATCATCGTGGAGAAGAAGCCTGAACTTCCGGGCGACCCGGACCAGATTGCCGCTACCCAGGCCCAGTGGATCCTGGGCGGCTTCAACCAGGATGTGGAGATCTGGCAGAACAAGGCCCGCATCGACAACCCGCTCCTGTGCGAGGAGGACGGCGCCGTCTACCAGCTGCGCCGGTGGTACGAGCAGTTCTTCGTGGATGTCGCGGACGTCAAGCCCGAGATGACCGACCGCTTTGAGCATGAGTTGGACACCAGCAGGCCAAATGAGAGCTGGAAGAAGGAAGTAGCGGACAATTTGGCCCTTCGCAGAGCTGCAGAGGGACAGCTGATCTAATGACAGCACAGACCGATCTCCGACTCGTCGATAACCCAATGCAGCCACTGGATTGCAGTGCTTGTGCTGCCACTGTGCTTGTACGCAAGTCGAACTGGCAACAAACCACCATTCAGTGGCAGGAGACCTCGCAGAAGGCGTGCCTGGAACGGCCACTAGCGTGCCGCGGCGGCACCCCAACGGAGCAGTTCGCCGGTTGCGGGACCCTGGCGGCAACCATCCGCGATGCTTCCCTGGAAGGCAGGATCGATGTGATTTTCAAGGACGTGCCGGAAACGTAGCGCCTGGACGCTTGGAAAGGCAAGCGGGAGGGATCAGTTCAGCTGGAACTGATCCCTCCCGCTTTTGTTGTGCCCTTGGGCTTCCTCAGCAAAAAGCACTGCCCGACCACCCCCACGGGGAGCCGGGCAGTGCCCTGCTGTTTCGCTGCCGGGATGGGCCGGGTGCGATCGACCTACTCGTCGTAAGTGATCCTGACCTTCTCGCTGACTGCCACCGCCTGGCAGGCGAGGATGTACCCCTCGTCGAGGTCCGCTGCGTCCAGGACCTCGTTCCTTTCCATCCGTATCTCGCCTTCGAGGACGCGGCACGTGCAGGCACTGCAGGCGCCCTCCCGGCAGGAGTATGGCGCGTCTATGCCGGCGTTGATCAGGACGTCCAGCAGGCGGTTTCCTCCGGGCCAGGACAAGGACCGGGTCTGGCGGTCCAATTGGACCTCCACCTCCGTGCTCTCCCCCTCGACGTCGTGAACCACGGCAGCCACCGGAGCAAAGGGATCGGTTCCCAGCGAGGTGAAGCGTTCAATGTGGACCCGCTCCGGCGGCAGGCCGAGGGTTTCCAGTGCTTGGGCAACGCAGTCCATGAACGGTCCGGGACCGCAGATGAAAACTTCGCGGTCTGTGTAGGGGGCGGCCAGGGCACCGATGGAGGGCTGGTCTGGCAGCCCCTGCACGGTTCCCAGCCAGTGGATAACCGTAAGCCTGCCGGGATGCTGCTTGGAAAGAGCAATGAGCTCATCCCGAAAAATAATGGAGGACTCATCTTGGTTGGCGTAGACCAGCGTCACCAGTCCGTTGCCGGCAGCAAGTGCCGACTTCAGAATGGACATGACAGGCGTAACGCCGCTTCCCCCGGCGAACAGGAGGAAGTCCTTGTCCAGCGAGGTCGGGGTGAAGGTTCCCGCCGGGCGCAGGACGTCCAGGACGTTGCCTTCCACTACGTTGTCGCAGATCCAGTTCGATCCGTAGCCGTCCCGGGTGCGCTTGACCGTGACCTTCAGCTTTTCGTCCTGCTGCGGCGAGCTGCACAGCGAGTAGCATCGCGCTGCGCCGCCGGGACGGTCGCTGGGGATGCGGAGGGTGAGGAATTGGCCGGGCTTGTAGCTGAAGGTATCCCCCACTTCCCCCTCCGGCTCCAGGACGAGCGTGTGAGCATCGGACGTTTCCCGGATGACCTCCACCACCCTCACCTGTTGGGGCGTTACCACTGACAAAGTGCTCATACTGCTGCCTCTTCCCGCTGCAGGAATGCCAGTACGGTGCTTTCAAAGGCGGCCTTCTGCTCGATCATTGCCCAGTGCCCGCAGTTGGGGAATACATGAAGTTCCACGTCGGGAATGGTCCTCAGCGGCACCAGCACCCCGTCCAGAGGGGAGACGCGGTCATCACGGCCCCAGGTGATCAGGGTTTTGGCCTTCAGCTTGTGCAGCTGTGCCCAGGCCGGGGCAGCATCGGAGGCAGCAGCAGCTGCGGCCGCGGCTTTCATCGCCGCCCGGCTGTACATTCTGCGGGCGCTGGCCAGTGTCTTCGGTTCCGTGGCCTGCTGCCAGCGTTCGTTGATCAGCTCCTCGGTGACCAGCTCCTGGTCGTAAACCATGGACTGCAGCCACTGGATAAGCCGCTCGCGGGTGGGGTCCTCGGTGAAGGCAATCAGGAGGCTGATCCCCTCAGCGGGGGACGGGCTGAAGATATTCACGCCCATGCCGCCCAGCGTTACCAGCTTGGCCACCCGGTCCGGGTGGTTGATGGCAAACCGCGTGCCGATCATGCCGCCCATCGAGTTGCCGATGATGTCCACCCGGTCCAGGCCCAGACCGTCCACCAGATCGACGACGGCCTGCCCGCCGGCCTGCATGGGATGCAGGTCCGAGGGGTCGCTGACGCCGAACCCGGGGAATTCCAGGACGTAGCAGTGGAAGTGCGCGGCGAAGGCCGGAAGGATGCCCTTGAAGTTGCCCATGCCGGTCACGCCGGGGCCGGAACCGTGCAGGAAGACCAGCGGCGGGCCTTCACCTGCCTCGTGGTAGCGCAGCACGCCGTTGCCGGTCTGCAGCTCCCGCAGCACTGCGTTGCCGGTCCGGGCTGCACTGCCCTCTTCATGGCGAAGGTCCGTGGTCATTTCTCAGGCTCCTCATGTACGAATCTCTTCGGTCTTCCTGAACCATAAACAGTCCCCCGGTATGCGGCCACGCAGATCCCGATCACCGGGATGGGTTGCCTGTGCCGCGGCCGAGCCGCCAATCCCGGTGACCGGGACATCCCGGGCTCCCCCTTGTCGAAGGACCCTAGATTTTGCACAGAGGCGGAGTACAAGCCCTGACGAGGAAGCGAGAAGCAGCAATGACAACCACTGTAAATTCCGATGTGCTGACCGAGCGCGGCGAAGAGCTGCGCTCTTACGGCCAGGCCAACGAAGACCTGGGAAAGCTCAATGACGCCACCGTGGACATCCTTCGCCAGTCCGGTGTCATGAAGCTGCTTGCCCCCGTTGAATACGGCGGCACCCGGGCGCACCCCACGGAATTTGCCGAGACGGTCATGAAGATCGCCAGCCTGGACGGAGCAGCGGGCTGGGTGGCCGGCGTCGTTGGCGTACATCCCTGGGAACTGGAGCTCATGGCTCCGAAGCTCCAGGAAGAAATCTGGGGAGCGGACGACAACACCTGGGTGTCCTCCCCCTACGCGCCGATGGGCGTTGTCATCCCGACCGACGGCGGCTACCGGTTCACCGGGCACTGGCAGTTCTCCAGCGGCACCGACCATGCACAGTGGGTCATCCTGGGAGCATTCATCGGCGACGCCGAAGGCAAACCCCTGATGCCCTATGAATCAGTGCACGTGGTTGTCCCCCGCGCTGATTACACCATCGTTGAAGACTCCTGGGACGTGGTTGGACTGCGCGGCACGGGCAGCAAAGACGTCATCATCAAGGACGTCTTTGTTCCCGAGTACCGGGTCATCAACCAGGCCGACCTGTTCAGCGGCAAAGTGGCACGCGATGCCGGCAAGACCGACCCCATTCACCGCATCCCGTTCTACAGCCTGTTTCCGCTCGGCCTGACCTCCGCAGTGGTGGGCATCGCTGAAGGAGCGTTGCACGCGCACCTGGATTACCAGCGCGACCGAATGCAGGTCAACGGATTCAAGAGCGTCGAGGATCCGTACTCGATGTACGCGGTCAGCGAGGCGGCCGGAGAAATCCGGGCCTCCCGGTCGGCAGTTCTGGACAACATCAGCAGGATCTATGACACAGCGGCTGCCGGCCGTGAGATCAGCCTTGAGCAGCGCGCCGTGGGGCGCCGCACCCAGATCCAGGCTGCCTGGCGGGCCGTCGCCGCCGTAGACACCATCCTGTCCCGTTCCGGCGGCAACGGGCTGCGGATGAACAACCCGATTCAGCGATTCTGGCGCGACGCCCACATGGGCCTTGCCCACGCCATCCACGTGCCCGGCCCCACCTACCACGCAGCCGTCCTCACGGAGCTGGGCGTGGAACCGCCGGCAAACCTGGCCGCCATGGTCTAACCCGCCGGGAAACCTCCGGATACAGCAACAACCCTCAACACAACAGCAAGGCAAGGAACACCATGACTCATATTCGAGGACTGGGCTATCTCAAGGTCCAGACCGAGCACATTGACCGCTGGCGTGAACTCACCGTCGAAGGTCTCGGCTTCGCCGAGGCCGTGGGACCGGACCCCGACGGCCTGTACCTGCGCATGGACGAACGGGAAGCGCGCCTGATCGTGCTGCCGGGAACTTCCGACCGGGTCCTGGCCGTGGGCTGGGAAGTCCGCGACCAGTTCGCCCTGGCCCAGGTGGCCAGGGACGTGGAGGCGGCCGGCATTGCCGTCACCTGGCTCAACGAGGAAGAAGCGGACCTGCGCGGTCTGGAACAGGTCATCACCTTCGCCGATCCGGGTGGAACTCCGGTCGAAGTTTTCTTCGGCCCCCGTCTGGACCACAGCATCCTGAAGACCGGTTACGCGCAGAAATTTGTCACCGGTGCGCAGGGCATGGGCCACGTTGTCCTGCCCACCATGGCCATGGAGGAAACCACGTCCTTCTACACCGATGTGCTGGGCTTCCTGCCCCGCGGCGCAGTGCGGCTGGGCCCGCAGCGCCCGGCCAACCGGTTCCGGTTCTTCGGCGTCAACCAGCGCCATCACAGCCTGGCCATCGGCGGCGCACCGCATGCCGATGCTCCGGGTCTGGTGCACCTGATGGTTGAGGTCGAGGACCTGGACACCGTGGGGCGGGCGCTGGACAAGGTCACGAAGCAGGGCTTCACTCTCTCGGCTTCACTCGGACGCCACACCAACGACAAGATGGTTTCCTTCTACGTTCGGGCGCCCGGGGGCTGGGACATCGAGTACGGCACCGAGGGCATGCTGGTGGATGAAACCTATTTCACCGCCGAGGAGATCACGGCCGAGAGCTACTGGGGCCATGATCACTCCGCAGCCGCGCACGAGCCGCTGGCCGCGTTTGTCCCCAAACGCGCTGCCGTTTAGGAAACAGGACGCCGCCCATCGTCGGGCGGAGGAAGCGACGTGGTGCTTCCTCCGCCCGACGGGCGGCGGCATTCAATCGCTGTAAGGAACCCCGTTTAAGGAACCCCGTGACTCACTCTCCAACCGGCACGGCCGCTGCACCCCGCACTGCTTCTGCCGCCGGCGCGGCAGCGGACAGCGACATTGAGCTGATCCGGCGCCTAACCCACGAATATGTTTCGGCCCTTGACGGCGGCCGGCTGGACGATCTGCTGGCCCTGTTCACCGAGGACGGTGTCTGGGACGGCACCGGCTGGGGGATCCCCGCGGTTCAGGGTACGGCCGCCCTGCGGGAGTTCTTCACATCCACCATGGCCTCAAACCGCGGCACCTGCCATCTGGTCCTCAACCACATCATTGACGTTGACGGCGACGCAGCGAAGGGAACCGCCTACTTCCATGCCTTTGGCCGGCGCCTCGACGGCAGCCTGCAGGATTCCCTGGGACTGTATTCAGACTCGTTCGCCAGGACCGCCCGTGGATGGAAGTTTGCACGCCGGTCGGTGTCCGGTCTGCTGACGCCCCCGGCCGCTGACTGAGCAACCCGGTCCAGTGAGAACTCCCGGGGACAGGCACATGGGTCCAAGCGACACGCCTGGACCCGTGTGCCGTTCCGGGGCGCTCAGGACCCGGAATACCGGTCCTGGGGCAGGTCACCGGGAAACAGCGCTGCTGACACGCGGCGTGCCGCATCCAGGACCAGTGGAGCGACACGTTCAATCGGATCCCCGGCGGTGCCCACCAGGGAAATGCTTGCCACCGGCTCCCGCCGGTTGCGGATGGCCGCGGCCACGCAGGAGATACCCTCGTAGCTCTCACCGGATTCGTACGCCAGCCCGCCGCGCTGGCGAATCCGGTTCAGCTCCGCGTACAGCGCGGGGACATCCCTGATGGTCCGGGGCGTGTTGGCGGACAGTCCGTGCCGGAACATTTCGTCCAGCTGCTCGGGGTTGATCCAGGCCAGCATGGACTTTCCCAGTGCCGTTGCATGGGCCGGAGCATTGCCGCCCACCCGGGACGGCACCGAGGTGGCCGAGCGGCCGCCGGCCTTGTCCAGGTAATGGATGTTGGTGCCGTTGAGGACGGCCAGGTGGACCACCATTCCGGTCCGTATCTGCAGGCTGTGCAGCAGGGGCGCGGCCTCAGCCCGGATCCGGCTGTTTCCGTTGTCCAAGCCGCCGAACTGCAGCGAGCGCCAGCCCATGCCGTAGCCGTCGGGCGTGTGTTCCAGCCAGCCCAGCTGCACCAGCTGATCCAGGATCCGGTGCGTGGTGGAGCGCGGCAGGCGCGTCCTGGACGCTATTTCGTCCAGCAGCAGCCGGACGGAGCGTGAATCGAACACCTCCATGATCAGCGTCATCCGCGCCGCCATTGCCGGGGGCGGTCCGGAGGGAGCCGGAGGCCAGGCAACAGGGGGTGCAGTCAGGGAAACACTCATCGGCACCGCCCGAAGGAGACACCGGCGGAACGCCGGCGGAACCTGCAACAGGGAACATTCATTAGCTGGGACCTCCTTGGCACATCTATGGACCACAAAAACTATGTGAGCTAACGCACATGAGAGCTTCACTGTACACATCGCTACAGGATTTGCACCACCCTTCTCCCATCCCGCTCTTCGGGACTGCCCCGGGGCAGGACAGCTCATCGGCGCAATACTGAAGGCTCACTTGGGAGGACAGATGACTGCAACCATCGAGACTGCACCTGCTTATCCGGCAGGCATTGCAGAATTGGCCGCACGCCTGCGCCGTGCAGAGCGGGACGGAACGCCGATTGAGCCGATCCGCGACCTGCTCGCAGACGGCGGCATCAGCGCGGCCTACGACGTCCAGCGGACCAACGAGGACGCCTGGATCGCCGAGGGCCGCCGCGTGGTGGGGCGCAAGATCGGGCTCACGTCACGGGCCGTACAGGCGCAGATGGGCGTGGACCAGCCGGACTTCGGCGTTCTCTTTGCCGACATGTGCCTGGCCGACGGCGAAGCGCTGGCTGCCGGGGCAGTCCTGCAGCCGCGGGTGGAAGCCGAAGTTGCCCTCGTCCTGAAAAGGGACCTCCCCGAGCCGGATACCACGCTCACCGAGCTGATCGCCGCCGTGGACTACCTGCTTCCGGCTATTGAGATTGTCGGGTCAAGAATCACCAACTGGGACATCTCCATCCTGGACACCATCGCCGACAACGCGTCCAGCGGCCAGATAGTGACCGGCACCAGGCCCGTCGCGCCGTCGTCGATTGACCTGGCGGCCGCCGGCATGGTCATGGAAGTCAACGGCAGCGTGGAATCAGTGGGCTCGGGCGCTGCCTGCCTGGGCCATCCCTACCGTGCCGCCCTCTGGCTGGTGAGGCGCATGGCGGAGCTGGAACGGCCGCTGAAGGCCGGCGAAATCCTGATGACCGGCGCCCTCGGCCCCATGGTCGCCTTTCCGCCCGGCGCCAACGCAGTAGTGAACATCCAGGGACTTGGACAGGTCCGCATCAAACATGAGGAGAAGTAGTGGGAACCAACGAACTCTGGCCGGTGGCCATCATCGGCTCCGGCAACATCGGAACCGATCTGATGATCAAGGTGCTCCGCGGGGCCAAGCGGCTGGAAATGGGCGCCATGGTGGGCATCGACCCGGAGTCCGACGGGCTCCGGCGCGCCGCCAGCATGGGCGTTCCCACTACTGCCGACGGCATCCAGGGCCTGCTTGACCTGCCGAACTTCAAGGACATCAAGGTGGTCTTCGATGCCACCAGCGCCTCCGCCCACCTCACCAACTGGGACCTGCTGAAGGACACCGGCGTCCGCGTGCTGGACCTGACACCGGCCGCCGTCGGCCCCTACTGCGTCCCCGTGGTGAACCTTGAGGACCATCTGGACGATGCCAACCTGAACATGGTCACCTGCGGCGGACAGGCCACGGTGCCCATGGTGGCTGCCGTCACGCGGGTGGCTCCGGTGCGCTACGCGGAGATCGTGTCCTCCGTTGCCTCCCGTTCCGCCGGTCCCGGCACCCGCGCCAACATCGACGAGTTCACCGAGACCACTTCCCGCGCCCTGGTTGAGGTCGGAGGTGCGGCCGAAGGCAAGGCCATCATCATCATGAACCCCGCCGAGCCGCCGATGATGATGCGGAACACGGTGTACTGCCTGGTCGACGGTGAAACGGACCATGCCGCCATCGCGGCGTCGGTCAAAGCCATGGCCGCACAGGTGCAGGAGTACGTTCCCGGATACAAGCTCAAGCAGGAAGTGCAGTTTGAAACCTTCGGCCCGGAGAATGCCCTGCACATTCCGGGCACGGGCAGCTTCACCGGCACCCGGGTCACAGTGATGCTGGAGGTGACCGGCGCCGCGCATTATCTTCCCGCCTACGCGGGCAACCTGGACATCATGACCTCCGCCGCCATGGCCGTCGCCGAGCGGTGGGCCGAACGCGGCGGAGTACAAGAACAACACATCGCCGCGGCGATGCAGGAGGCATAACCATGAGCAGGCTCTACATCTCCGACGTCACCCTGCGTGACGGCATGCATGCCATCCGGCACCAGTACACGGTGGACCAGGCCGTCGCCATCGCCACCGCGCTGGACGCCGCCGGCGTCGCCTCCATCGAGGTTGCGCACGGCGACGGAATCAACGGCTCCTCCTGCGTGTACGGCTTCGGTGCCCACACGGACCTGGAATGGATTTCCGCGGTTGCGGGGGCCGTCAAACAGGCCAAGGTTGCCACGCTGGCGCTGCCCGGCATCGCCACCATCCACCATCTCAAGGACGCCAACAGCGCCGGAGCGTCGGTGGTGCGTGTGGCCACCCACTGCACCGAGGCCGATGTGTCCGCGCAGCACATCGGTGCCGCCCGCGATTTGGGCATGGACACCGTGGGCTTTTTGATGATGTCCCATATGAGTCCGCCTGCCGAACTCGCCAAGCAGGCAAAACTGATGGAGAGCTACGGAGCCACCTGCGTGTACGTTGTGGACTCCGGCGGAGCCCTCACCATGCCCGGCGTAGCCGAACGAGTTGATGCCTTCCGTCAGGTGCTGGATCCGGCCACTGAAATCGGCATTCACGCCCATGAGAACCTCTCGCTGTCGGTGGCGAACTCCCTCACCGCCGTGGAACACGGCGCCAACCGGGTGGACGCGTCCCTGGCCGGCATGGGAGCAGGAGCCGGAAATGCTCCGCTGGAGGCGTTTATTGCCGCTGCAGACAAGTTCGGGCTTGACCACGGCTGCAACCTGCCGGCGCTGATGGACGCCGCCGACGACCTGGTGCGCCCGCTGCAGGACCGCCCCGTCCGGGTGGACCGCGAGACCCTGTCGCTGGGCTACGCCGGGGTGTACTCCAGCTTCCTGCGGCACGCGGAAACGGCCAGCACCCGCTACGGCATCCCCACCACGGACATCCTGATGGAGCTGGGCAAGCGGCGCATGGTCGGCGGTCAGGAAGACATGATCGTGGACGTGGCTCTGGACCTGCTCGCTCAGAAGTAACCCCGTCCCACAGCATTTGGAAAGGAAACACAATGACCGAAATCAGCATGGAACAACAGCGGCCCCTCACGAGCGATCCGATGGTGTTCCGCAACGTGCTGGGCCACTTCCCCACCGGCGTGGTTCTGATTACGGGCATGGCTGAGGACGGCGAACCGGTGGGCATGATCGTGGGTTCCTTCACCTCGGTGTCGCTGGATCCGCCGCTGGTGGCGTTCCTGCCCACCGTTGCGTCGCAGACCTTCAGCAAGCTCCGCACGGCCGGTTCCTTCTGCGTCAATGTGCTGGCCGCGGACCAGGAGGACCTGTGCCGCCGCTTTGCCGGCAAGTCCGCTGACAAGTTCGACGGCTTGTCCTGGCGGCCGTCGCCGCTCGGCGCGCCGGTGCTGGACGGGGTGGTGGCCTACATCGACTGCACCTTCGATTCAATCAACGACGCCGGTGACCACTACATTGTCCTGGGCGCGGTCCATGAGCTGCAGGTGTGCAGCCCGGTGGCGCCGCTGCTGTTCTTCCAGGGCGGGTACGGACGGTTTGCCCCCATGTCGCTGAGCGCGCCTTTCGACGCGGACCTGATAGCCGGCGTTCGGCTGGCTGAGCGGGGACGGAACGAAATGGAGCGGCTCGCCGCCGAGCTGGGAGCCGAGTGCACAGCCATGGCCGTCATCAGCGATCAGCTGGCGGTCATAGTCGCCGCCGCCGGCACGGCTCCGGAACAGGACGACCGCCTCGGAGAACGCATTCCGCTGATGCCGCCCATGGGTGAACTCTGCCTGGCCTGGGAAGACCCGAAGACCATCGACCGCTGGCTCTCCCGTGCCCTGCCGAGCGACGAATGCACCCCGGACGAGTACCGGGGGCGCCTGGAAGCAGTGCGTCAGCGCGGCTGGTCCATCACCATGCGGGGCGGTTACCGGGACGAGCAGGTTTTCGAGGCCCTCCGCGAGTACTCCGCCGGCACCTACACCCCGGCCCAGGAACGCGAAATCCGCGAGATCATCTCCCGCACCTCCAACAGCTACGCTCCGGTGCAGCTGGAGGAAGGGCGGACGTACGACGTCGATTCCCTGCTCGCGCCCGTCTTTGACGCCGCAGGGAAGGTCCGGCTGGTGCTGCGCGTCGCCAATCTGCCCCGGAATGCAGAGGCGTCCCGGATCCAGGCACTGGCCCAGGAAATGCAGGCTGCGGCGCAGGCCATTGGTGCGGTAGCCGACGCCTGAGGTTCAGCGCCCGGCGGGAGCTGCCGATCCTGCCAGCAGCTTCTCAACTGCCCGGTGCAGACCCACGGCCAACAAATCAGCCAGCAGTCCCGGTTCCCAGGAATGGGCGTCGATCTGCCTGGCGAGCATCAGGCCTTCCAGGAACCGGAAGAGGCACTCGGACAGATACTCCGCCAGCTCGGTGCGCTGTTCTTCGCTTTCCGTGTCCGGCAGCACCGCGGAGAACCAGTCCGTCGTGATGCTCTGCATGTTCTCCATCACCGTCTCCAGGCTTTGCACGCCGGGGGAGGTTCGGTTGCCGTCCTGGAGCAGGAGCAGCAGGCCCAGCCGCAGGATCCCGGTTCCGGCGGCGGTCCCCTCGAGCACACCACGGAGCTGGCCGCGAAGCGGCACCGTCCAGTCCCCCTGCGCCCGTTGCCCGGTCAGGTCCAGCCGGGCCGCTTCCCAATTCTGCACGGCTCCGGCCACCACCTCGGCCACGAGGTCGTCCTTGTCTTTGAAGAACCAGTAGAGCGAGCTGGCCGGCAACTCGGCGCGTTCGCAAACCCGGGCTACCGTGACGCCGTCGTACCCGAATTCGGCGATGATGTCCTCTGCAGCCTGCAGGAAGGCCCGGCGTCCGGTCTGCGTGCCGGCGCACTCCACGGCCTGTGCCGGTGGTTCCCCTTCAATGGCGATCGGGGCCTCCCCTGCCAGCTCCCCCAGACGGTCAGCCATCGCATCCACGGACAGCGCCAGCATCCAGGTGATGCGGTTCTCGTCGAATTGGCGCCCGGCATGCCGCCGGAGAAAGTAACTGTCCCGGACCGCGAACGTGAGGCTGCCCAGCAGCACCGATCCCATCCCCCGCTGCTCCATCTGCTCCGGCAGGCTGGGTTTCCACCAGCGGGCCAGCCAGTCGATGCTTTCCCGGCGAATCTCCAGGAACCTGTCCCTGGCCGGAGACTCCTCCGGAGGCCGGACCACAGCCATCTGCAGCCCGAAGCGCCAAAAGTCCTCACGGGGCCACTGGAAAATCTGCTCATACAACTCGGCGCTGCGGTCTTCGCCGGAAGAAAACTCCGGCCACGTGGGGATCGTCTGCAGGTGAGTGCCAATGGCATGTTCCAGGGCCGCTGCAATGAGTTGCTCCTTGTCCGAGAAGTGCCAGTAGATGGAGCTGGCGGACAAGCCGGTGGCTTTGCGGACCATGGAGATCCTGGTTCCCTCATAGCCGTGGCGGGCGGCGAGGCGCATGGTCTCTTCGAGGATCCGTTCGCGGGTCTGTTCACCCTGCCGGTTCTTCCGGTCCGTCTTGCGCTGCGCCACTACCCCACCCAATGTTCTCCGGTTCCAAACCCGTTTCGGCCTCGGCCCTCCATCCTTACACAGCACCGCCGGCTCGTCAGGGGCAATCCCGGCCAGCGATACCGTTTAGAACACTGATGCCCCGAGGTAGGGCAGCATGAGGGCCTTCTGGTCCGGGGCGATCCGCAGCAGCCGCCCGGAAGCGGCGTCGACAAAAGCGAGGGTGGTCTCCGCCTTGGCGCAGGTTTCCGCTGTTACGGGATCGCTGATGACATAGGCGATGGTGAGGCTGGCCCCCTTCAGGGCGCTGATCCAGACGTCGATCTCGGCCGGGATGTTGCGGTAGGTCAGGGGCGAAAGGTACTTCACCCGGTGCTCCGCCACCAGCGCCTGGGTGCCCTCGGGCACGTTGTTGAAGAGTGCGACGACGGGTTCCCGCCCCGGCCCGCCGGTACCGCCGGGCGGGCCGAAGGCGTGGATCCGGGCTTCTTCGAGAATCCGCAGGATTTCCACGTTGTTCACGTGCCCGTAAGCATCCATGTCCCCCCAGCGCATGCCGACGGAACACCGGATGACCTGCGGGGTTTTATTCATGGTTTGTTTCTAGCACAGGCTCCGGTTCTCACCGCCCCGGCACTGCAGCTGCGGCTGCACCGGCACGCCGGCCGAAGAACGTACCCTCGCCGAGGGAAGTGCCGCTGATGTACCCCTGTCCGTAGATCCCGGCGGTGGCGCGGCCGGCAGCGTAGAGACCGGGAACCGGTACCCCGGAGACGTCCAGCACTTCGCCGTCCGGACCGGTTTGCAGTCCGCCGAGCGTGAAGACGCTCGCACCGCCTCCGCCGGCGGAACCCGATTCCGGAGCGGTCATGCCGCGGCGGACGTCGATGGCGGCAAACGGCGGCTCCAAGGGCCGCAGCCAGCGCTTGTTTTTGAAGAAGTACGGGTCCTCCCCCGCCGCCGCATGCCGGTTGTACTCGCGCACGCTTCCTGTCAGCGAACCCTCCGGCATACCCACTTCCTGTTCGAGTTCTTCGACGGTCTCCGCCGCGAAATGCGGAACCACGCCCCAGCGCTCCTGTTCCGGAACTTCCTCGTAGGCCTTCTCATCCAGGATGACCCAGACTGCCAGGTCCTGCTTGAACAGGGCGGCCTGTCCGAGCAGCCCGGGATACTGGTCTTCGTTGATGAACCGCTGCCCGACGGCGTTGACCAGCATGCCGCGCACCACCAGCCCCGGGATCAGGGTGATTCCCACCTGGGCGGAGGACATCCGTGCAGTGCCGGCACCGAGCGCCTGGGCCATGCGGATTCCGTGTCCGTCATCGCCGCCGTCGCTGGTTACCCCCAGCCCGGTCAGCCGCGGGGCGTGCAGGGCCACCATCTCGGCGTTGTCCGCAAAGCCGCCCGTGGCCAGGATGACGCCGCGGCGGGCACGGTAGGTCACCGTCTTTCCGAAACGGGTGGCGACGACGCCGGCAACGGTGCCGCCGTCGAGGATGAACTGCCCGGCATAGGTATCGGTGTGGACCGGGATGTCCGCCTCATCCACGGCCTCGGCCAGGACCTTCATCAACACCTTGCCGCCGTAACCTTCCGAGGTAACCCGGTGGCCGCGTGGTGCCGGCTTTGCCAGGGCAGCAAAGGGCATGGCGTTTTCGCCCAGCCACATCAGTCCGTCGTCGGTGGGCGGCACCCAGGACGGGCTGTCCCACAGTGAGGGTTTGAACGGGACGCCGCGGCTGCTCAGCCACTCGTAGTGTTCAAGGCTGCCTTCGCAGTAGAGGCGGATTTTCTCGGCGTCGGCGTTTGGCCCCAGTGCCGCCAGCAGGTAGGCCTCCATGTCCCCCGCAGTATCGGTGAACCCGCAGGCCTGCTGGATCGGCGTGCCGCCGCCCAGATAAATCTCACCGCCGGAATGGGCTGACGAGCCGCCTCCCCCGCCCGCCCGCTCCAGGAGAATTACCTCGGCACCCAGCGCCCGCGCTTCAAGCGCAGCCGCGGCACCGGCGCAGCCGTAACCGATCACCAGCACGTCCGTCTCGTAATCCGCCGGGTCCGCCTCGCGGGAGTCCACCGGTCCTGCAGCTTTTTGCGCGCTCATCCTCGAGCCCCTTCGTTTGGCCATTCGTAGGGCTACTTAGGCACACGAAGGAGGAACACGTCCGCGCCAGTCCCGGCCAGCGGGACCGGGGACGGGCGCCGGAGGCCTGCCGGTCCCCGGCAGCCTTAGGCCCGGACCAAGTTAGGCCCGGACCAGCTCCGTCACTGAAGCCAGCAGCTCGAACGAGTGGAGCCGTGATTCGAGGGTGGGGGTCTGGGTGGCCACGATCAGCTCGTCGGCATCGGCGTGGGTGCTGAACCAGTCCAGGTAGTCGCGGACCTCTGCCGGCGTACCCACCGCGGAATAACGTCCCATCTGCTTAACCTGCTGCCCGCCCGGGGATTCCAGGATCATGTCAGCTTCCTCGGGTGTGAAGGTCCGGTCCCGGCCAAAGAGCTGGGTGACGCGGCGGCGCTGACCGTCGGTGAACATCTGCTGCGCTTCTTCGGAGGTGTCCGCGGCAATGACGTTGACGCCGGCGATGACGTACGGCTCGGCCAGCTGTTCCGAGGGACGGAAGTCGCGGCGGTAGATGGCCACGGCATCCTGCAGTGCCTGCGGGGCAAAGTGCGAGGCGAACGAGTAGGGCAGCCCCAGGGCGGCGGCGAGCTTCGCGCCAAACAGGGACGAGCCCAGAATGTACAGCGGCACGTTGGTGCCCTTGCCGGGGGTGGCGTCGATGCCGGGGATCAGCGTGTTGCCGGTGAGGTAGCCCTGCAGTTCCTGCACATCCTGCGGAAAGCTGTCCGAGGACATGGGATCGCGGCGCAGGGCGCGCATGGTCTTCTGGTCGCTGCCGGGGGCGCGGCCCAGGCCCAGGTCAATCCGGCCGGGGAAGAGTGTCTCCAGGGTGCCGAACTGCTCCGCAATGGTCAGCGGGGCGTGGTTGGGCAGCATGACCCCGCCGGCACCGAGCCGGATGTTCTCGGTGTGGGCGGCAATGTAGCCCACCAGCACGCTGGTGGCCGAGGAGGCGATGGTGGGCATGTTGTGGTGCTCGGCGTACCAGATGCGGGTGTAGCCCAGCTTCTCGGCGTGCTGTGCCAGGGCGAGGCTGGAGGCGAAGGAGTCGCGTGCGGTTTCGCCCTCGTCAATGATGGCAAGATCGAGGATCGACAGCGGAACAGTCATGTGGGTTTTCGGCCTTTCGTTGCACGTTGCACCCTGCCGGCTGTTTGCCCGGGCACTTCTGGTGCAACAGCGGAGGGCACGCTCTTATTTCACGCGCTCCTTTTCATGCCGCTGCCCGTCTGCCGCCGCCTGCCTGCCGCCGTTTACCTCATCCGCCGCCGCGGCGGCGGACCAGATACCGGGAGAGCCGGTCAAAGGAAGAGTTCCAGCCGCTCTGGTGCCCGTCCAAATCACGCCGGTCCGCAAACGGCCCCTGCCGGAACGTCTGGCGCGTACCGCCGTCATGCGGGGCCAGGTCCACGGTGATCAGGGTTTCCGGGCTCGACGGCGTTCCGTCCGGAGACTGCCACTGCTGTGTCATGGCCAGCCGGCGGGGAGGCTCCAGGTCCCGCAGGGTTCCGCCCCACCACAGCTCATCCCCGGTCAGGGTGTTCACCATGCAGGCACGGTAGGTTCCGCCCACGCGGTTGTCGATGCTCACCCGATCCGGCGGCACAATAAAGCCCTCGGGTCCCCACCAGTCCGTGGCATGCGCCAGATCTGCCCAGGCATCGTAAACAGCCTGCTGCGGGACCGGGAAATCCCGCACCATCAACAGCTCATTCTCTGCTCCCTGCGGTGACACCGGATCAGCCATGACCGTCCTCTCGGTTCCGCCCGAATCTGTCTTCAAGTGTGGTCCGCCGCATGCCGGCGTGGCCAGACCGCTGCGGCAAACGGGAACCGGCGGCGGCATTCCACCGGACCCGGTTCCGGTGAGTCGCCCGTCCGCGGCACAATGGCCTGCATGGATGCCAGCGGAACATCACAGGCCGGAAGCGCGGACAGATCAAAGGACGACGTCGGGCCGCGCCTGGAGGCAGCCATCCTGGCCTTGCTCTCTGCCCGGGCGGACACCGCCACCATTTGCCCCTCGGACGCGGCCCGGGCGGTGGCCCCGGACAACTGGCGGCCGCTGATGGACGCGGCCCGCAGTGCGGCGGCCAGGCTGGTGGCGAGCGGCGACGTAGAGATCACCCAGGGCGGCGGCGTCGTCGATCTTTCCACGGCCCGCGGACCGATCCGCATCCGCCGCAGACGCTGAGGCTAGCCCTGCTGCTTGAGCTCAATCTCGATGAACGCGAATTCAGTGTCGGTTTTGTTGATGACGTTGTGCTCGGCCCCGGCTTCCCGGGCATAGGAGGCACCCACCACCAGGTCCTTGGTGACCTGCTCCTCAGCGGTCTCATAGCTCATGTGGCCGTCAATGGTGGGTACCACCACATAGTCCAGTTCATGGCGGTGCCAGCCCGTTTGGGTCCCCGGCGGAAAACGCCATTCGGTCACACGGATGCGGGCATTGTCGATCTGTACGGAAGCTACGGCCTGGCCGTAGACCGAGGTGGTCGAAGTCATGGGGAAAACCTACCCCAGCACCGGCGGTTGCCGAAGGATGTTAAGCGATGGCCTGCTTCGTTCACCCTGCCGCCGAGAGCGACCGCAGCTGCCGCAGGAGCACCGCCACGTGCAGTGAGGTCCGGGATTCGGGATCGTCCAGGGACACCCCCAGCTTCGCTTCCAGCCGTTCCAGCCGGGCGTACAGGGTGGGGCGGCTTAGGTAACCGCGGCGGGCCAGCTCCGTTTTGTTGCCTCCGCATTCAAGAAATTTCTGCAGCAGTGCCAGGTCCTCCCCCGCGCCATCCTCCAGGATGCCGCTCAGCTCGGTGTCGGCAAACGTGACGGCCCGCGGATCTTCGCGCAGCAGGGCCAGCAGTCCCCTGAGCCGGACGTCGGTGGACCGGAAGTACCGTCGGGTCCCGGCGGACAGGGTTCCCGCTGTCTGCGCCACGTGGGCAGCCTCATCAAGGCCGGCGGCGGCATCCGAGAGAGCAGAACGGGCACGTCCCGCCCCGGCGGTCCAGGTCAGCGGTTCGGCGGCCTCCGCGGATCGTTCGGCCAGCACCCCGCAGATGCGCTCCAGCACACTGTCCTCGAGCAGCCGGGCCGGCAGGGCCAGCAGTACTGCCACCTGGCCGGTCTGCACAGCGGCAGCCAGCGCAGTATTCCGGGTGGAGGACAGGACACTGTCCAGCATTTCGAGCAACGCGCGCTCTTTACGCTGCATGGACATGGGATCCTGGCCCGCACCTGCTTCCAGATGCAGCACCAGCGGAAGGTAGGCCGGGGAAGGTTTCAACCCCAGCGCCTCCGCCCGGGTTCGGGCCTCGGCTTCATCGGGCACCCGCGGCGAGCGCAGTTCATGGATCAGGCCGGCTTGGGCCTGCTGCGACAAGCCTGCCTGGTCGCGCTCGGCCAGCCGGTTGATGGACAGTGCCTGGCCGGCACGTTCCAGCACCATGGACGCCTCCGCCGCGGCGGCTTCCGATGCAACCGGAAGACCGGGGATCACCAGGCGGCCCCAGCGCTGGCTGCCCAGCCCCACCGGCGCCTGCAGCCACGCTGCGTCCGCTGCCGCCGGAGAATTTCCGTCTGCTAAACCGGAACGGTGCACCGCGCGGGAACGGCGCTGCCAGTCCCGCAGCAGATCCTTTGGCGGTACCGGGCCCGGTGCAAAAGCCACCACCAGGTGCGAGCTGTCTTCCAGGACCACCGGAGAGTCCAGCAGCTGCGCTGCCCGGTCCACAATCTCCTGGACGCCGGCGCTTTGCAGGCTCAGCATGGTGAAGACCTCGTGGACCTCCCGTGCCCGGGCCACCTGTTCAAACTGCCGGGCCACGATGCGCCGGTGCACCACCTCGGTGACCTCCACGAAACGGATCCGCCGGTGCAGCCGGATTACCGGCAGCCGGGCACCGGCGGCAGCAGTGGTCAAAGCCGCCGCGTCCGCCGGCCGGTCCCCGGTGAGCTCCACGATCACACCCGCCGCTCCGGCAGCCTCCAGCCCGGCCAGATAGTCCGCCGCAGCCGCAGCCGAATCCCCGAAAGCCAGGCCCGTGGTGAGCACCAGCTCCCCGCCCTCCAACAGATCGGCCAGGTTGCGCAGTTCCGCGACATGAACCCAGCGCACCGGGCGCTCCAGCAGTTCCCTCCCCGCGAGCACTTCCGGCGCCCCCGCGCGCATCACGTCCAGTTCCAGCACTGCGGCCACCGTCAGCATCATGCCGCGAGTCTAGGCCGGTTCCGGGCGCGCGTCCTTACAAACCGTAAAGATTGCGCCAGATTTCCTGACATGTTGGCAATGGTTTCGCGGGGCCTCCCACGGCAGGATGGTGCCACTTCCGTTTCGCGTTCCACCCACAGGAGCAGGCATGCAGACCACTCAGCACTGGATCAACGGCACTTTCACTAAACCGGCCGACAGCCGGCTGGCCGACGTCACCAATCCGGCCACGGGCAAGGTCACGTCCCAGGTGGCCCTGGCCTCCGCGGAGACGGTCAACGACGCCGTCGCCGCGGCAACGGCGGCTTTCCCGCTTTGGCGCGACACGTCGCTGGCCCGCCGCGTGCAGATCCTCTTCACCTTCCGCGAGCTCCTGAACGCCCGCAAGCCGGAGCTGGCAGCGATCATCACCGCTGAGCACGGCAAGGTGCTCGACGACGCCCTCGGCGAGATCAGCCGCGGCCAGGAAGTCGTGGAATTCGCCTGCGGCATCCCGCACCTGCTCAAGGGCGGCTACACCGAAAACGCCTCCACCAACGTGGACGTGCATTCCCTGCGCCAGCCGGTGGGTCCGGCCGCCATCATCAGCCCTTTCAATTTTCCGGCCATGGTGCCCATGTGGTTCTTCCCGGTCGCCATCGCGGCCGGCAACACCGTCGTCGTCAAGCCCAGCGAAAAGGATCCGACCGCGGCGAACTGGATGGCGGAACTGTGGAAGGAAGCGGGCCTGCCGGACGGCGTCTTCAACGTGGTCCACGGTGACAAGGAAGCGGTGGACACCCTGCTGCACCACCCGGACATCAAGTCCGTCTCCTTCGTCGGCTCTACGCCCATTGCCCAGTACGTCTACCGTGAGGCCACGGCCGCCGGAAAGCGCGTCCAGGCCCTGGGCGGCGCCAAGAACCACATGATTGTCCTGCCCGACGCCGACCTGGACCTGGCCGCCGACGCCGCCGTCAACGCGGGCTTCGGGTCCGCCGGCGAGCGCTGCATGGCAATCTCCGCGCTGGTTGCCGTCGAACCGATTGCCGATGAGCTGGTGGCCAAGATCGCCGAGCGCACCCGTACGCTGCGCGTCGGTGACGGGCTGCGCGGCGCCGATATGGGGCCGCTGGTGACCGCTGCCCACCGCGACAGGGTGGCCGGCTACATCGAAGCCGGCGCTGCCGCCGGCGCCGGCGTGGTGGTGGACGGTCGGGACGTGGCGCCCGACGCCGAGGGCGAGGGGTTCTTCCTCGGCCCGACCCTGTTCGACCGGGTCACCCCGGACATGTCCATCTACACCGATGAAATCTTCGGCCCGGTCCTCTCCGTCATTCGGGTCGAAAGCTACGACGAGGCGCTGGCACTGATCAATGCAAACCCCTACGGCAACGGCACCGCCATCTTCACCAACGACGGCGGCGCCGCCCGGCGCTTCGAGAACGAGGTGGAGGTGGGAATGGTGGGCATCAACGTGCCCATCCCCGTGCCCATGGCCTATTACTCCTTCGGCGGCTGGAAGAACTCGCTCTTCGGCGACTCGCACGCACACGGCACCGAGGGAGTGCACTTCTTCACCCGCGGGAAGGTGGTCACCACCCGCTGGCTGGACCCCAGCCACGGCGGATTGAACCTCGGCTTCCCGCAGAACGCCTAAGACCCAGGAGGAATACCGAACATGAACACCACCACCGAATCCGCAGTCACCGAAGCGGAACTCGCCGCGGGCCGACGCGCCTATGAGCTGGACCGCGAGCACGTCTTCCATTCCTGGTCCGCGCAGAAGCAGATCAAGCCCATGACGGTGATCCGCGCAGAGGGCTCCCACGTGTGGGACGGCGAGGGCCGGAAGCTGCTGGACTTCTCCTCGCAGCTGGTCAACACCAATATCGGCCATCAGCATCCCAAGGTGGTCGCGGCCATTCAGGAGCAGGCCGGCAAGCTCTGCACCATCGCCCCGCAGTACGTCAACGACGCACGCTCGGAAGCGGCCCGGCTGGTTTCGGAACTGACACCGGGGAATCTGGACACGGTTTTCTTCACCAACGGCGGAGCCGACGCCATTGAGCACGCCGTCCGCATGGCCCGCCTGCACACGGGACGTTACAAGGTCCTCTCCGCCTACCGGTCCTATCACGGCGGCACGGCACTGGCAGTAAACGTCACCGGGGATCCCCGCCGGATTCCCAACGACTACGGCACTGCCGGCACCGTCCATTTCCATGCCCCGTTCCTCTACCGGTCCCAGTTCCACGCCACCACCGAGCAGGAGGAATGCCGGCGGGCCCTGGACCATCTGGAATCCATCATCCAGCTGGAGGGGCCGTCCGCGTTTGCCGCCGTGGTGCTGGAATCCATTCCCGGCACCGCCGGGATCATGGTTCCGCCGCCCGGATATCTGGCCGGGGTCCGGGAACTGACCCGCCGCTACGGCATCATGTTCATTGCCGATGAGGTGATGGCCGGTTTCGGCCGCTCCGGCAAGTGGTTCGCCGTCGAACACGGCGGGGATGTGGTGCCGGACCTGCTCACCTTCGCCAAGGGCGTGAACTCGGGTTACGTGCCGCTGGGCGGCGTGGCCATCTCCGATGAAATTGCCGCGACCTTTGCGGACACGGCATACCCCGGCGGGCTGACCTACTCCGGACATCCGCTGGCCTGCGCTGCGGCGGTGGCCACCATCGGCGCCATGCGCGAAGAGGGGATGGTGGAAAACGCCGCACGCCTGGGCGACGCCGTGTTCGGACCCGGGCTGGCGGAAATAGCCGCCAGGCACCAAAGCGTGGGCGAAGTCCGCGGCACCGGCGCCTTCTGGGCCATTGAACTCGTCAAGAACCGTCAGACCCGGGAGCCACTGGCACCCTACGGCGGCTCCAGCCCGGAGATGAACACGCTGATCGCGGCCTGCAAGGACCGCGGGCTGCTGCCCTTTGCCAACTTCAACCGCCTCCACGTGGTTCCGCCGCTGAACGTCACCGGTGAGGAAGCCCGCACGGGACTGGACATCATCGATGACGTCCTGGGCATCGCCGACACCTTCGTGACCGGCTAACCGACCCGGGTGCCCCTTGTTTGGTCAGCGGCGTGTTCCGGGACGCGCCGCTGACCGGGGTGGTTTCGGTCCCGCTGAATTCCCTGATTTCACCGCTCACTGTGACGCTTGGCATACTTGGTGGGGCCTTCGGGCTCCAACCGCGATACGTAACCAGAGTGAACGGCTAACAACACTATGACTGACCAGACGTACAAACTGATCGCCATGGCGATTTATATGCTCGCCATGCTGGCGATCGGTTGGTGGGCCTACCGGCGTACCACCGACCTCGACGACTACATGCTCGCCGGACGGGATTTGAAGCCCGGCGTCGCAGCCCTCAGCGCCGGCGCGTCGGACATGTCCGGCTGGCTGCTGATGGGTTTGCCCGGCGCCATCTATGTCTCCGGCCTGGTGGAGGGCTGGATCGCCGTCGGCCTCACCGCCGGCGCGTGGCTGAACTGGAAGTTCGTGGCTCCCCGCCTGCGCTCCTACACTTTGGTCTCCAACAACTCCATTACGGTGCCCAGCTTCCTCGAGAACCGGCTGAAGGACCGTTCCCGGATCCTGCGCGTGGTCTCCGGGGTCATCATCCTGGTGTTCTTCACGTTCTACGTCTCCTCCGGCATGGTGGCCGGCGGCGTCTTCTTTGAGAGTTCCTTCGGCTCCTCCTACCTCGTGGGCATGCTGATCGTCGCCGGCGTGACCATCGCGTACACGCTCTTCGGCGGCTTCCTGGCCGCGAGCTACACCGACGTTGTCCAGGGCCTGATGATGCTCGCTGCCCTGATCCTCGTTCCGCTGGTGGGCCTGGGCCAGGTTGGCGGCTTCGGCGGCATGACCGACTCCCTCCGCGAGATTAACCCGGACATGCTGGATCCGATCGCCGGCGGCACCGCCGTCGGTATCATCTCGGCGCTTGCGTGGGGCCTGGGCTACTTTGGCCAGCCGCACATCATTGTCCGTTTCATGGCACTGCGCTCCCCCAAGGATGCCGTGGCCGGCCGCCGGATCGGTGTGGGCTGGATGCTGCTGACCGTGATCGGCGCCTTGATGACCGCACTGATCGGTGCTGCCTACTTCCAGCAGAACAACCTCACCCTGAGCGATCCCGAAGCCGTGTTCCTGGAGCTCTCTCTGATCTTCTTCCACCCGCTGGTGGCCGGTTTCGTTCTCGCCGCAGTCCTGGCAGCGATCATGAGCACCATTTCCTCGCAGCTGATCGTCACGTCCTCGGCCCTGGTGGAGGACCTCTACAAGATCGTGCTCAAGCGCGATGCTTCCCCGGGCTCCATGGTGCTGCTGGGCCGCATGGGCGTGCTGGTGGTCTCGGTGATCTCGATCCTGATCGCCGTGAGCCGCAACGCTTCCATCCTGGAACTGGTGGGCTTTGCCTGGGCCGGCTTCGGCGCCGCCTTCGGCCCGACCATCCTGCTGGCCCTGTTCTGGCGCAAGCTCACCACCGCCGGCGCCCTGACCGGCATGATCGCCGGCGCAGTCACTGCATTCCTCTGGGGCACCCTGGAAATGCCCGGCATCCTGGGCGACGTGTACGAGATCATTCCCGGCTTCCTGATCAACCTGCTGCTGACCGTCATTGTCAGCCGGGTCACCTTCAAGCCCTCAGCTGAGATCGACGCCGAATTCGACGACGCCGTGCGAATTTCCAAGGGCGACGGCGAACCGGCAGCGACCGTCCCCGCCTAGTTCCGCGGGACCCCGCGGGATCAGCTGCTGCGTCCACGGGAACGAGCACCCTCACCGGCTACACACCGAGTTTGGTGAGGGTGTTCCGCAGGGTCTCGGCGGAGTCCTGGAACTGCCGGGTCTCCGTCTCGTCCAGCGGCATTTCCAGCATGCCGTAGACGCCGTTGATGCCAACTATTGAGGGCAGGGACAGCGCGACGCCCTCAATGCCGTAGGCGCCCTGCATGATCGCCGACACCGGCAGCACCGCGTTCTCCGCCTGCATAATGGCTTCCACAATCCTGATTCCGGCCAGCCCGATGGCGTAGTTGGTGGCACCCTTGCCCTCAATGACCTGGTAGGCGGCCGTCACCACGTCATGGGTGACCGCGTCCAGATACTCCTGGGTGAAAACCTGCCGGCCGCTGATTTTCCAGTCCCGAATCGGCACCGGACCGATGGAGGCGCTGGACCACACCGGAAACTCCGAGTCCCCGTGCTCACCGATGATGGTGGCGTGCACGCTGGTCATCAGCACGTGCGCCTCCCGGGCCAGCAGCAAACGCAGCCGGGAGGTGTCCAGCACGGTGCCGGAGGAGAAAATCCGGTTCCACGGAAGGCCGGAGGCCTTCTGGGCCGCCACGGTCAGCACGTCACAGGGGTTCGTGACGACGACGTACACGGCGTCCGGCGCCTGTTCCATCAGCTGCGTCATCAGGTTTTGGATGATCCCGACGTTGACCCCGGCCAGGTCAAGCCTCGATTGCCCCGGCTTCTGCCGCGCCCCGGCCGTAATCACGATGACGTCCGATCCTGCCAGCGCCTCGATATTTCCGCCGCCGGTCACCGTGTTTGCGCCGGTGAACTGCGTGCCGTGGGCCAGGTCCAGCCCCTCGGCTTCGGCCCTGACGGCGTCAATGTCGTAGATCGCAATTTCCCGTGCCGCGTCCCGGATAAGGGCGGCGTAGGCGAGGGATGTTCCCACGCTTCCCGCACCTACGATTCCCAGCTTGGTCACGGGCCGGGTGGTGATGTTGGCCATTGCAGAGCCTCGCTCACATAGGTTTGGATCCCTTTTCAGCAATGGTAGGCGCGGGTCCGGTGCAGGGGAACGGCCGGAGCATCCGCGGGCTTCGGTTCATGGGGACTAGCTTGTTCTGCTGCTGTTCCGCCGGAGGTCCGGCTCCCGCCGAAAAGCCCCCGCAGAAACTTGTCACCAGGGGGTAGACAGTCGTCAAAACCGCGCGCACACTTCAAAACATGGATAGTCACCCCGGGGATGACAGCCCCGAACCCGCATGGGACAGCGTTCTGTCCCACCGGCCCCCGGAAGAGCGGGGAGCCATTGGCGGCCGCTTCGAGGCGGCCGGATTGTCAGCAGAGCAGGTGCGAACCGTCCTGGCCGACGGCGGAGACCGGCTTTACGCTGCAGCCGTCGAAGGATCCCCCGGCTGGGCGGACCCGTTTGGCGGCACCCTGGCCGCAGCCCTCCTGGCTGCTGAGGTCGGCGCCCTGGCAGCCCAGCTGGGCCGCCGGGCTTCGGGCATCAGGTCACTCGCTGCAGCTGACCTGCTCGAGGACTTCAGCGCGGTAACGGTCGCCGAAGAGCTGGGTGTGTCCCGGCAGAAGATATATGAGATTGCCCGGGGCGGCCTGCGCGGCCCGCACCTGGACACGGTCCCTTGGAGGTCTCCGTGAAACAGATCAATGAACGCGTCCAGCTACCCGACGCCAACGAACAGTATCTAGTCCATCCACTGGATCTTGCACAGGCCCGCCGGCCGTTCCTGCTGGCCTGGGTGATGGGCATTATCGGCTCGCCCCAGGTTTTTGCCGCCGTCGCGGCCCTGGTGTGGGTGGGAAGCAACAACTTCGTGGTCCCTTTTATCGCTGCCGGATCGACAATGCTCTTCGCCAACCTGGCAGCGGCCTGGTTCCGGCGCGAGGCGTGGTCCAACATCCCGGGCAAGCGCCGGGATTCGGACCGGCGTTTGCTGGGCCTGAACCTGCTGGCCGCCGTCGTACAGGCACTGGCGCTGGCGGCAGCGGCGGTGGTGCTGATCCTGTGGTTCATTAACCGCACCGTCTCCCCGGAGGTGGCGGCCTTCGCCACCGGCACGGTCACGGCAATCACGGTGCTGATGGCGGTCGATATGGTGGCGACCGCTGTCCGGTCCCGCAGCGGAACAGCCGCCCTTGCCCCCGCAGTGAACCTGCTCGTGGTGGCGGCGGTGTCCTGGTGGGGATTCCTGGTTATCGCCGGGCGGACCGGGCCGCTGGACGTGTCCACCGTCATTATGGGAGCGGCCGTCCTCCTGGCCGTGTGGGGCCTGTGGCTGATCTGGTCGCTCTGGCAGCGCCGGCGGATTGCCCGCGGCCCCACCGGCGGAAGCGCGGCGTCGGCCGCCTAACCTGCCGCCGCCCCTGCCCCTGCCCCTGCCAGCAAAGTGTGCAACTGCAGCTGCTGCCCTGCCCCGGGGCGGCAGCTGCAGTCATTGGGGGTGCCTTCCTAGCGTCCGGCGGCGTATCCCTGCGCTCCCCGCGGATTTGCCGCGGCCCCAAGCACTCCCGTGGCGGGATCGCTGACCACCGAGGACAGGCGGCCCAGGGCCCAGTCTCCTGCCCGGGTGACCACGTGGCCGCGGGCTTCGAGGCCTTCAATGACGGCCTCCCCCAGCCGGTCCTCCACCACGGCTCCGCCCGGGGTCCAGGTCCGCGGATAGAAGGACCCGGGAATGGAAGTGGTGTGCAGGGCAGGGGCATCCACTGCCTGCTGCGGCGAGTAACCGCCAACCAGCGTGCGCAGCAGGTACAGCAGCTGCCACTGGTCCTGCTGGTCTCCGCCGGGCGAGCCCAGGGCCGTGACCGGTTTGCCGTCCTTGAGGACCAAAGTGGGCGTCAGCGTGGTTCGGGGCCGCTTGCCCGCGGTAAGGGTGGACGGCGCGCCCTCCTCCAGCCAGGTCATCTGCAGGCGTGACCCCAGGCAGAAGCCCAGCTCCGGAATGGTGGGCGAGGACTGCAGCCAGCCGCCCGACGGCGTCGCCGAAACCATGTTCCCCCACTGGTCCACCACGTCCACATGGCAGGTGTCGCCGCGGGTCTCCCCCGTGGGAAGAACGGTGGGTTCCCCCACTCCGGCGAAGGCCTGCTGCCCGGCAAGGGCCGGCGCGATGTACCCGGTGCGCAGCGGCGGGACAAACGGCGTGTGGCCGGGCACCGTACCGGGGCGGAATTCATGCGAGGCCTTATCCGTGACCAGTGCGCGGCGGGTGGCGGCGTATTCCTCGCTCAGCAGGTAATCCATGGGAACATCCGCGTCGCCGTAGTAGGCCTCGCGGTCTGCTATGGCCAGTTTCTGCGCCTCCAGGATCGTGTGGGCGCCCAGCTCAGTAGAGGGGTCCAGGTATTCGTCGTCGTAGCCGGCCAGAATGGCAAGAGTCTGCAGCAGCGCCGGCCCCTGGCCCCAGGGCCCGGTCTTGGCGATGGTGTGCCCGCGGAATTCAAAGGTCAGTGCGGGTTCATACGAAGCACTGGCGGACGCGAAATCCTCCAAGGTCATGACGCCGGCGTGGTCCGCGCCGGAGGAGTGGCGGTGCGGGACGGACAGGAAGTCCACGGCGGCACGCGCCACGAAGCCTTCGCGCCATTCGCGGCGGGCGGCCTCGATCCGCTCCTCACGGCTGTCCCCCGGTTTGCCTGCCGCCGCAAGCCGGTCCAGCACCGCCGCGTAGGCTGGATTCCGGATCATTTCGCCGTCCGCCGGGATCCGCCCGCCGGGCATCCACTGCGCAGCGGAGCTGGGCCAGTGCTCCGTGAAGAGGTCCGCCACCGAGGCGATGGTGCTGCCCACCCGGCCCAGCACCGGATGGCCGTTGCGGGCGTAGCCGACGGCGAAGGCAAGGACATCCCCCAGTTCCCAGGTGCCGTGGTCCCGCAGCAGCATCAGCCAGGCGTCGACGGCGGCCGGCACCGCCGCGGCCAGGGCCCCGGCTCCGGGAACCAGTTCCAGTCCCTGGGCAAGGTAGTGTTCCCGGGTGGCACCGCCAGGAGCGGCGCCCTGTCCCATCAGGACCACGGGCTCGGACGGGTTGTCGGCGGTCACGAACACTCCGGTCATGTCTCCGCCGGGCCCATTGAGGTGGGGCTCCACCACGTGCAGGACGAATGCTGCGGCGGTGGCCGCATCAAAGGCGTTCCCGCCGC
Organism: Arthrobacter sunyaminii; assembly: GCF_018866305.1. NCBI lineage: Bacteria > Bacillati > Actinomycetota > Actinomycetes > Micrococcales > Micrococcaceae > Arthrobacter > Arthrobacter sunyaminii. The sequence continues at coordinate 938,762 of NZ_CP076456.1, read as the reverse complement.
GTTCCAGCACTGCTTGGGAGGAAGCTGTGGCCAGCCAGTGGGTGGAAGCGCTCATGCCGAAGGTGCCTTGAAGAGTGGGGCGGGTGGTGAAGGAATCGGGGGCTGTGTAGGTCACGGGGTCGCTTTCGGCTGGAGGTGGCCACTGCTGAATACCATCGAAACTACACCCGGTGGATCGTATACAGTTGCCTGCATCACATCCAGATGAAGGAGTTCCCCGGCGTGAAGCGGTTGAATGCTGTGCCCACCGAACGGGTCCACCTGTGGCTGATGCTGTTGCTGACCTTCTCCACCGGAGTGGTGGACGCCGTCGGCTATCTGGGTTTGGACCGGGTGTTCACCGGCAACATGACGGGAAACGTGGTCCTTCTGGGCATGGCCTTCGCCGGCGGAGCCGATCTGCCGATCCTGCGGCCGCTGCTGGCACTGATCTTCTTCATGCTCGGCGCAGCCCTGGCCGGACGGATGCTGCGCAAGGGGCCGGAGGGCTGGTCCTGGCGCACGTCGGTGGCCCTGACCGTGGTGGCCGGCGGTCTCACTGCGCTCGCTGTGTTTGTGGCGGTGGCGGATGTGCAGGGCAACGCCACCCTGGGCAGCCTCACCACGTCCTCCATGGCTACGGTGATGGGGGTGCAGGCAGCCACGGCGAAGCGGCTGAAGGTAGCCGAAATCACCACAGTGGTGGTCACCTCCACCATCACCGGTCTGGCATCGGATTCCAGGCTGGCCGGCGGCAACAGCCAGTTCTGGCAGCGGCGGGCGCTTGCCATCGCGTTGATCCTGCTGGGTGCCGTGGCCGGTGCAGCAGCCTTGAAGGTCGACTTGTGGCTGGGCCTGGCAGTCTCGGCTGCCATCTCCATTGCGGTGGCTGTGATGGGCTACGTTCGCCACCACCGCGAGCTCCGGACCGGCGCCCCAGGCGTGCCTTAGAGTGGATCCATGCCCGCACAGGATGTAGCCGACTGGACTCCGGTCCACACCCGCCGGCTGATACTCCGCCGTCCCGAAGGCAGTGATGAACATGCCGCCCTGGATCTGCACACCGATCCCCGGACCAACGTGCACCATCCCGCTCCGCGCACCGTCACCCGCGCTTCCTCGGCCCGGATTTTTCATGAAATAGGGCTCCACTGGTACCGCCACGGGTTCGGCGTTTGGGCCGTCAGCACCCAGGAGGATCCGCAGACACTGATCGGGTTCACCGGCCTCTCCCACCGGCTGGTCCATGCCCGGCCGGCGTTGAACCTCTATTACCGCTACCTTCCTGAAGTCTGGGGCCGCGGCTACGCCACCGAGGGAGCCCGGGAGGCCGTCCGGCTCGCGGATGAACTTCTTCCGGGCCTGCCGGTGGTCGCCTACACGACTGCGGACAACATTGGTTCCCAGCACACTGCCCTTGCCGCGGGATTGGACCGGCGGGAGGACCTTGACGTTGACCGCGGCACCTACCGGGACATCTATCTGGCCCGGGGCTGGTACACCGAGCGCCCATAAGGACCCGTCGGCTGCAAAGATTCTCCGCAGCAAACCCGGGGTGAGCCCGGCGGTCAACCCCGTTCCGCGGTAGCGGGGCATTTTTCCGGTACCGGGCGCCTAAATGCCCTGCCGGATCTACTCTGATGGTGGGCTCTCCCGTGCTGTCTGCAGCCCGCGTTGTGGCGGCCTTGCCCGCTTCCCGTGTTTTTCCATTGACGCCGCCGTCCGGCGCGACCCGGAGGTAATCATGGACAGCTTCACCCCCAGCACCGACGCGGTAGCCAACAGCATTATCTGGTCAGCACTTCTGGCGCTCGTTCCCCTGCTGTTGTTCTTCTTCCTGCTGGCTGTCGTCAAAACCAAGGCCTACATTGCCGGAGCCTGGTCGCTGCTGGCCGCCCTGCTCATCGCTGTGCTGGGTTTCTCGATGCCCGTGGGCCTGGCGCTGCTCTCGGCCACGCAGGGAGCAGCGTTCGGATTGTTCCCGGTGGTGTGGATCATCATCATGGCCGTGTGGCTGTACCAGGTCACGGTCCTGAGCGGCCGGTTCGAGGATCTGCGCCGCGTGTTCGACGCCGTGGGCGGCGGCGACCTGCGGGTCCAGGCCATCCTCGTGGCCTTCTGCTTCGGTGGGCTGCTGGAAGCGCTGGCCGGCTTCGGGGCTCCGGTGGCAATCACCGTCACGATGCTCCTGGCACTGGGGATCGCCCCCATCCGTGCCGCCGCCGCAGTCCTGGTTGCCAACACTGCGCCGGTGGCGTTTGGCGCACTGGCCATTCCCATTACGACGGCGGCCAACCTTACCAATTACACGGGCGAAGAGATCGGTGCCGTAGTGGGACGCCAAACCCCGCTGCTGGCCTTCTTCATCCCGCTGGTGCTGCTGTTCATCCTGGACGGACGCAAGGGTCTGCGGGACTGCTGGCCGGTGGCCCTGCTCACCGGCGTCGTCTTCTCCGTGATGCAGTTCCTGTGCTCCAACTACTTCTCCTACGAACTCACCGACATTGTCGCCTCGCTGGTGGCGATGGCCGCCGCCGTCGGCTTCCTGCGCGTCTGGCATCCGCGTAACGGAGCAGAGGCCGATGCGCGGATGAGCGAGGAACTCGCCGCCGCCCGCGCGTCAGGCTGGACTCCGGCCGGCGGCGACGGGAACGCGGACGTCGGCACGGCTGCCACGGACACGGCAGCGGACCGTCTCACGCCGGGCCGGGCGTGGATGGCACTGTTTCCCTATGTCCTGGTGATTGCCGTATTCGGCATCGTGAATCTGTGGACCTGGGGCATCAACATTCCCGAGGCCCTGGAGAAGACGATTATCAAGATTCCCTGGCCTGTCCTGCATGAGAAGCTCCTGGACGCCAACGGGCAGCAGCAGTCCTCCACCGTCTACAACTTCGAGTGGCTGATCAGCCCGGGCACCCTGCTATTGATCAGCGGGCTCATTGTGGCTGTGGTCTATTCCCGGTTCAACGACGGCGGGCGGTATCCGCTGGCCGTCGGGGAGGCCGTGAAGGAAATCGGCCGCACGGCGGTCCGGATGCGCTCTGCAGCCATGACCATCCTGGCGGTGCTGGCCCTGGCCTACGTCATGAACTTCTCCGGACAGACCGTCTCGATTGGAACCTGGCTGGCCGGAACGGGAGCATTCTTCGCGTTCCTCTCCCCGGTGCTGGGATGGATCGGCACCGCCGTGACCGGTTCGGACACCTCGGCGAACGCGCTGTTTGCCAAGCTGCAGCAGACCGCCGGGATTCAGGCCGGGATTGATCCCCAGCTCCTGGTTGCCGCCAACACCGGCGGCGGGGTGATGGGCAAGCTGATCAGCCCGCAGAACCTGGCCATCGGCGCGGCCGCTGTGAACATGAGCGGGCAGGAATCGGTCTTGTTCCGCAAAGTGGTGGGCTGGAGCGTCATCCTGCTGCTGGCCCTGTGCTGCATTGTCTTCCTGCAGTCCACGCCGGTGCTCGGCTGGATGCTGCCGTAGACTCCGTCCGGAGCCGGCCGATCAGGCCCCGCCCGCAGCGGTTCGCCCGCGACCGGCAGCGGTCCGCGTCTAGGATGGGTCCATGCCCCGTCTTTCCCGCTTAGCGGCAGCTGCAGCCGCAACCGCCGCCGTCGCCGCCGGGTTCCGGCTCAGCCCGTGGCCGTCGGCGCTGCTCATCCGGGCAGTGTTCTACCGCGGTGCCCGGCAGACGGCCGCCGTCATGCGCGGCCATGTACCGGCGGGCGGTGTGACGGAACACCGGGGGCTGGCCTTTGAAACGGACAGCGGCAGCGGCACCCTGGACCTCTTCGTTCCGGAGGCAGCCGGCGAACCGGTGCCCCTGGTGGTGTGGATCCACGGCGGCGCCTGGCTCTCGGGCAGCCGGAACGACGTCGAACCCTACCTGCGCATCCTGGCGGCCTCCGGATTCGCGGCGGCCGGCGTGAGCTACACCCGTTCCCCGCGCGCCGTCTATCCGCAGGCCGTGGAAGAAGTGGCAGCAGCACTGGCTTTCCTGGAAAAGCACTCAGCGGACTATGGTGCGGACCCCCGCCGGGTGGTCCTGGCCGGAGACTCCGCCGGCGCACAATTGGCAGCGCAACTGGCGGTGCTCGCCACCAACCCGGACTACGCGCTGCGGACCGGACTCCCTGTTCCCCTGAGCCGCGACGACCTCCGCGGCGTCATTCTGCACTGCGGGATCTATGACGTCGCCGCACTGGACCCGCTGCCGGGGATCCTCGGCTGGGGCTTCCGGACCGCGTTGTGGGCCTACTCCGGGAAACGGGACTGGTCCCCGACCGCCGCCGGGCGTGACATGTCCGTGCTGAACGACGTCACCGGCCTGTTTCCGCCGGCGCTCATTACCGGCGGCAACGGAGACAACCTGACGGGAACGCAGTCCATTCCGCTGGCTGAACGTCTCATCCAGCTGAAGACGGATGTCCGGTTCCAATTCTGGCCCCGGGACCATGAACCGGCACTGCCGCATGAATACCAATTCCTCCTGGATCGGCCGGAAGCGCAGCAGGCCCTGACGGAAACACTCGCCTTCCTCAAGGACGTGTGCTCAACGGACACACCTCCGAAAAGCACTTGAAACAAAAGAAATATCGAGGAAACGCGAATACCCAAAACCTGAAACACGAGTCACCTAAATTGAGGAAACGGCCCGAAGAGAGGCCCGTTCACCGGCCTCGCTGATCATCAGCACGGCCCTCAGAAATAAGGTGCTCAGTGAAAGTACAAAGCATTAAAGGCGCTTTCATTCCCGTTGCAGCCACTGCACTGGCTGCGGTTTTGGCAGGGTGCGGTTCCCAGATTGCAGACCCCGCAGCGGCCGGCCAGCCCAGCGGCGGAACAGATTCCTGCGTTGACACATCCGGGGACAGCATCAAGATCGGCTTTCTGAATTCCCTCTCCGGCACCATGGCCATTTCCGAAACCACCGTTTTTGACTCCCTCACCCTGGCCGCCGAGGAAATCAACGCCGACGGCGGCGTGCTGGGCAAGCAATTGGAAGTCATCAGCGAAGACGGCGCCTCCGAACCCACCAAGTTCGCCGAACGCGCCGGCAAGCTGATCCAGCAGGACTGCACGGCCGCCGTGTTCGGCGGCTGGACCTCGTCCTCCCGCAAGGCCATGCTCCCCGTCTTTGAATCCAACAACGCACTGCTGTTCTACCCGGTGCAGTATGAGGGGCTGGAGTCCTCGGAGAACATTTTCTACACGGGCGCCACTACCAACCAGCAGATCATTCCCGCGCTGGACTACCTCGCGGAGCAGGGCACCAAGACCATCTTCCTGGTGGGCAGCGACTATGTCTTCCCCCGCACCGCCAACAAGATCATCAACGCCTACGCCGAGGCCCACGGGATGGAAATCGTCGGCGAGGAGTACACGCCGCTGGGTTCCACGGAGTTCTCCACCATCGTGAACAAGGTCCGCGATTCCGGGGCCGACGCCGTCTTCAACACCCTGAACGGCGATTCCAATGTGGCGTTCTTCCGCCAGTACACGTCAGTGGGCCTCACCCCCGACACCATGCCCGTGGTTTCGGTGTCCATCGCCGAGGAGGAAGTACCGGGCATCGGCCTGGAGAACATCGAAGGCCAGCTCACCGCCTGGGATTACTACCAGACCCTGGACACCCCGGCGAACACCGCATTTGTCAGCGCGTTCAAGGACAAGTACGGCGCGGACCGCGTCACCAGCGATCCGATGGAAGCCGCCTACACCTCCCTTTACCTGTGGAAGGAAATGGTGGAAAAGGCCGGTTCCTTCGACGTGGACAAGGTTCAGGACGCCGCCGACGGCGTGAGTTTCGAAGCGCCCGAAGGCACCGTCACGGTCAACGGGGAAAACAACCACATCACCAAGACGCCTCGGATCGGCAAGATCACCTCCGACGGCTTGATCGAAACCGTCTGGGAAGCGCCGGAGGCCGTGGAACCGGACCCGTATCTGGAGAACTACGACTGGGCGTCGGGCCTGTCCTGATTCCCGCCGTCGTCCCCGCCCGTTCTTCCACCTGAAAGGTCCGCCGCAATGGAACTGCTGATTGGACAAATGTTTGCCGGGCTCAGCCTGGGCTCGGTGCTGCTGCTGGCAGCACTGGGCCTGTCGCTGACCTTCGGCCAGATGGGGGTCATTAACATGGCCCACGGTGAATTCATCATGGCCGGTGCCTACACCGCGTTTGTGGTGCAGCAGACCCTGGGCAGCGCCGGAGCCTCCCTCCTGGTTTCGCTGCCGGCGGCCTTCCTCGTGGGCGGAACCATGGGCCTGATCCTGGAAGAACTGCTGCTCAAGCGGATGTACCACCGTCCGCTGGACACCCTCCTGGTGACCTTTGGGGTCTCCCTGATCCTCCAGCAGGTGGCCCGGGACATTTTCGGTGCACCGAGCGTGGACGTCCGGGTGCCCGCCTGGCTGCAGGGCAACGTGGAGCTTCTCGGCGCGCCCATTCCGCTGACCCGGCTGTTCATCCTTGCCCTGGCACTCACCTGCCTCGCGGCGCTGGCACTGCTGCTGAAGGCAACCCCGCTGGGCCGGCGGATCCGCGCCGTCGTCGTGAACCGGGACCTGGCCGAGTCCAGCGGCATTTCCTCCCGGCGCACCGACCAGCTGACATTCTTTGTCGGTTCCGGCCTGGCCGGGATCGCGGGAGTCGCAGTAACGCTGATCGGATCCACCAGCCCGTATCTGGGTCCCAACTACATCGTGGACGCCTTCCTCGTGGTGGTGGCCGGAGGCATTGGGCAGATCAAGGGAGCCGCCATCGCCGCCTTCGCCCTGGGCGTGCTGCAATCGGTGTTCGAATTCTCCACCACCGCCAGCATCGGCAAAGTGCTGATCCTCGCGGCCATCGTGATTTTCCTGCAGGTCCGCCCGCAGGGCATCTTCACCCTCAAGACGAGGAGCCTGGCATGAGCACCGATACAGTCCGCAGCACCACCGGCGGTTTCGCCGCCCGCCTTTCCTCCGTACGGCAGTCCCGGGCAGGGGTCCTGGCCGGCTTCGCCGCCGCGGCAGTCCTGCTGCTGGTGGCTGCGCCCGCGCTGCTGCCGGTTTTCAGCCTGGGGCTGTTCGGAAAATTCCTCTGCTTCGCCATTGTGGCCGTGGGCATCGGTCTGGCCTGGGGCCGCGGCGGGATGCTGACCCTTGGCCAGGGCGTGTTCTTCGGTCTCGGCGCCTACATCATGGCCATGCATATGAAGCTGGCCGACGCCGCGCTGTTCGGCGGTTCCGGCGTACCGGACTTCATGGCCCTGTACGGCACCGGCACCGTTCCCGGCTGGTGGGAGCCGTTCCGCAGCCCCGTGGTGACCGTTCTCGCCGTCGTGCTGGTGCCCGGGCTGGTGGCGCTGGTCCTGGGTCTGGCCATCTTCAAGCGCCGGGTCAAGGGCGCCTACTTCGCCATCCTCAGCCAGGCCCTGGCCGCCGCGTTTGCCGTCCTGCTCATCGGGCAGCAGGCCACCACCGGAGGATCCAACGGGCTCAGCGGTTTCCGGTCCTTCTTCGGCTTCGACCTGGCGGATCCGGCCAACAAGCGGATGCTGTACCTGCTGACCGCCGTGGTGCTGCTGCTGGTCGTTGCTGCGGCACGGCAGCTGATGCACAGCCGGTTCGGTGAACTGCTGGTGGCCGTGCGCGACCAGGAGGAACGGGTTCGGTTCCTGGGCTACGACCCCGCGACCGTCAAAACCGTGGTCTACGTGCTGGCTGCAGTGATGGCCGGCGTGGCGGGCGCGCTGTTCGTGCCGCTCGTGGGCATCATTTCCCCTGCCGATGTTGGCGTCACCCCCTCCATCGCGTTCCTCATCGGGGTGGCAATCGGCGGCCGGTCCACGGTGCTGGGCCCGGTCCTCGGCGCGCTGGGGGTGGCCATCGCGCAAACCTCGCTCGCGTCCTCCTTTCCGTCCTTCTGGGTCTACTTCCAGGGACTGCTGTTTGTCCTGGTCATCGGGTTCCTGCCCGGCGGCCTGGCCTCGCTGCCCGCCGTCCTGGGCAGGCTGCGGCGGAAGAGGAACGACGACGGCGGAGCCGCCCGGGAGTCCGGCCCGCCGACAAGTGCACCGCCTGTCCCGCCGGCCGTGCCCCCGGCGCCGGCAGTCTCCGCCGTTGCTTCACCGCTTGCCACTGTTCCCGCAGCTAAGGAGCTCCGCCCGTGAAACACCAGATGATTGCCGCGGAACAGCCGCACCTGCTGCTGCCCCAGGGAGAGCCGCAGGCCGGCGGCCGGCGCTCCGGACGGCCGCAGTACCTGGAGGTCCGAAACCTGCGGGTGGTGTTTGACGGGTTCACCGCTGTCGACGGGGTCAACCTTGACGTCACGCAGGGCGACCTGCGGTTCCTGATCGGTCCCAACGGCGCCGGCAAGACCACCATCATTGACGCGATGACCGGACTGGTTCCGGCCACCGGATCCGTCAACCACACCGGTATCGAGATTCTCGGCCGAAAGGTCCACCAAATCGCCAAGCTCGGCGTCGGCCGCACGTTCCAGACAGCCAGCGTCTTTGAGAACCTCTCGGTGCTGCAGAACCTGGACATTGCGGCCGGTGCCCGGCGGCGGCCGTTGGAGTTGCTGCGCCGGGGCCGCGGCACCGACCCGGCCGTGGATGAGGCCCTGGAAATCATCGGTTTGGAGCGTCTGGCGTCCAAGCAGGCGGGAACCCTCGCGCACGGGCAGAAACAGTGGCTGGAAATCGGAATGCTGCTGGTGCAGAACTCGGAACTGCTGCTCCTGGATGAACCGATCGCCGGCATGAGCCAGGACGAGCGCGCCCAGACCGGCGAGCTCCTGCGCCGGATCGGCGCCAACCGGATCACGCTCGTCATTGAGCACGACATGGATTTTGTCCGTGAGTACGCCACCTCGGTGACCGTCCTGGCCGCCGGCAAGGTCCTGAGCGAGGGCAGCGTGGCACAGGTGCAGGCGGACCCTCGCGTGCAGGAAGTCTATTTGGGCACCACGCCCGCGAAAGGACACTGATGCTGGAAATCAAGGACCTCAAGGCAGGGTACGGACGCACCGAAGTGCTGCACGGGGTCTCCGTGACGGTGCCCGATGACGCCGTCGCCTCCGTCCTGGGACACAACGGTGCCGGCAAATCCACACTGCTGCGCGCCGTCGTCGGCATCATCAAGCCCACAGCCGGAAGCATCCTGTTCAACGGCGAAGACATCGCAGGACTGCGCCCGCATCAGCGGGTGGCACGCGGACTGGCCTACGTTCCGCAGGGCCAGCAGTCCTTCGGTCCGCTGACCACGCTGGAAAACCTGCGGCTGGTGGCGGACGGGCGCAAGCGCGGCAAGGCACTGGTGGATGAAGCGCTGGACATGTTTCCGGCGCTGAAACCGCTGCTGGCCCGACGCGCGGGACTGCTTTCCGGCGGGCAGCGGCAGCAGCTGGCCATTGCCCGCGCACTGATCACCGAACCCACCCTGCTGATTCTGGACGAACCGACGGAGGGCATCCAGCCCAACGTTGTGGCCGAGATTGAGCAGACCATCATGAACCTCGCCTCGCGGTCCGGCATGCGGGTACTCCTGGTGGAACAGCACATCGGCTTCGCACTGCGGGCCGCGGACACGTACTACGTCCTGGCGGCCGGGCGGGTCAGCTCAAGCGGCCGCGGCGGTGCATCAGCTGCGGAAACAGTCCGCACGGCCATGTTGATCTGAGGCGCAGCCGCATCATCATCTCCGGTGCAGGATCGGCGGCGGGCTGACCCCCGCCCGGATCCGCGCTAGGCTCGTGCCCAAATTAGTCGTCAACAGGGGGAAACGATGCGCCGGGCACTGACTACGCTGCTGCTGGTCCTGATCACGCTGACCGGGGGTGCCGCCGCTGCCGCTGCCGTTACGCCGGACGAGGTGATCGTCGAAGACACCGCAGGAGTCCTGGACAGCAATACGCTCCTGCCGGCACTGGAAAATATTGAGTTCCGGGAACCCACCACGGTTGCCGTCTATACCTACAACGGGCCTGCGGACAATGAGGACGGAACCGTTCTTAACGCCGAAGTGCTGCGCTTCGCCCGGGAAGAGCACCCCGAGTGGCTCAGCGAAGACGGCCAGAAATGGGCGGACGGCCTGTTCATCTTCGCCCTGGATCCCACGGGCCGGTGGACCGGTACGTACTACGGCGAGGACCGCAAGATATCCCTCGATCAGCAGGAGGACATCCGGAGCGAAACCAATGAGCTGTTCGCCGAGGCCAACTGGACCGAAGGAACCATTGCCGCCGTCGAAGAAGCGGCCAAGCTGATCAACCGTCCCTGGTACCTCTCCCCCGGCGCCATCATCGGATTCATCGTTGCCGGGGTGGCCGCGGCGGGATCGGTCGTCACCTACGTGGTGGTGCGGCGGAACCGCCGGACCAAAAACCGGAAGCTGCTGACCGAGGCCGACGCCAGCTATTCCAGCGTGACCCGGGACCTGGACGCTACGGAGGTCAACGCCAACACCATTCCGGATGATTCCTCCTACGGGTCGCGGGTGCTGGAGGAATACCGCACGTTCATGACGCGCTACAACAAGGCCACGGCGCTGAACAACGCCGCCCACGCCCTCTCCGACAAGGACCTGATGAACCGCAGCAGCACGGTGACGGTGGAAGAGTACGCGGATGCCGCCCTTGAACTGGACGGCCTGGATGACGTCATCGCGGACACCAATGCGCTGCTCAACAAGGCTCCGGGCTGGGAACGGGCCTGGGACCGCCAGACCGATCCGCTGCAGGAGGATCTGGGCCGCCTGGATGACCTGCTGGAAGGCAAGGACGCCGTGGCCAGGGATTCCGCGACCGCCCGCGCACTGCTGGCCTTCCGGCACCAGACCCAAGAGGACCTTGCCGCCGCCGCCACGGAACTGGCTGAGGACCGTATTACCCCCGAACAGGCGCTGGACCGTATCAAGGCCGCCCGGGAAAAGCTCTCGGATCTGCTGGACAAGCACGCCCAAACCGTCATCTCGGCGCAGGCCAAGACGGACAGCGAGCGCAAGCTCATGCAGAAGGAACTGGACAAGGCCTCCGCGCCGGGCCGCCGGGACCGTAGCTACCGTCCCGGAATCGTGGACACGGCCTTCCCCGCCTACTTCTACTACTCGGTGGGAAGCTTCAACACCGGCATCCAGCACGGCACCAGCAGCGTGGAATCGGCCCGCAGCTCCGCGTCCGGCTCCACCGGGTACGGCGGCTCGGGCGGCAGCTTTTCCGGGGCGGGCAGTTCCGGAAGGTTCTGACTGACCTGCAGCAGCTCCCTCCCGTGCGTCTCACACCCTCCGACTTGGACTGACCTACAGGGGAACCCGGGCGTCCGAATGATCAACAAGCCGGCGGGCCGCTCGAGCATGGGCGGAGGCTTCAGCGTTCTGCCGGTCCGATTCAAGCAGGGCCGCGCGCCGTGGACCCGGCACCGTCGCCGGGCTGTCGGTGTGAGGCCGGGAAACCGTCCCTGGATTGCGCCGTGCTTCGGTTTTGGCACGCGCGGCAAGCAGCATTTCCCGGCGGACCGCCGCGCGCTCCCCCGGAGCCAGATACTGCACATGGCGGCCGCTGCTCAGGCGGCGTGCACCCTGGTTGAGCACAAGCCGCAGATCACGCAACCGGGCTTCAACGCTTCCGCCGGGGCGCTCCGTTGCATCCAGGTAGGTGTCACAGGCCCGATGCATCTCCAGCAAAGTATTCGCGGAGGCAGAAGAGCCGGGACGAAGCTCGCTCAGGGTCTCGCGCACCTGCAGACGGATATCAATAACGCTGGAACGGCACCGCACAGGATCTAGCCCGGACTCAGCGGTGCCGGGACCGTTTTCGGCTAGTGCCCGTTTCAGGTGCACCTGGGTGATCAGTGCCTGCAGCGCCCTTCTCTCGCGCGCGCCCTGAAGCCAGCGCAGCCCCGGCACGGCGGCGGCGACGCCGAGAACCACGCCAATCAGGCTTCCCACCAGAAAAAACCACCACATGTTTTGTCCCTCCCCCAGGATGCGGCTCCCGTTCCGCCGCTGAAAGGGAAGAATACGAACACATCGGCCGGTGCACCAGAGAGATTCGTGAAACGGGTAGCAGCTGCTTGCACCTGTGCCGCCAAACACCACGGGGCATGAGATTCCTCGCAGCAGCCGGCCGGGACCCGCCAGCTGGCGGTAAACGCGCCGTTTGGCGTCCAGAAGCGCGTCCTAGCTTAAAAAGATGAAGATCTTCTCGCTTCCCGCGGTGGGACTGGCGGCAGGCGCAGCCGCCGCTGCCGGATTGGCCGCAGCTGTGGCGCTGCACCGGCACCCCCTGCCGTCGGTACTGCTTATTCGCGGGGTTTTCTCCAGTGCCAACAAATTCCAGGCGACGAAAATCCAGCCCCATATTCCCGGTTTCCGCGTCACGCGCCACCGCGGACTGCACTATCTGGGGACCGGCAAACCGTCCCTGGACCTGTTCCTTCCGGCCACAGACCGAAAACCGCTTCCCGTGGTGATGTGGATCCATGGCGGTGCCTGGATCTCAGGCTCCAAGGAAGACGTGGCACCCTACCTGAAGGTCCTCGCCGGTTACGGCTACGCGGTGGTGGGCGTGGGGTATTCCATCTCGCCCGAAGCGGTCTATCCCACCGCGGTAAAAGAGCTGAACGCGGCGCTGGCTTTCATACGCGAACATGCGGACCGCTACGGGCTGGACCCGAACCGCATTGTTCTCGCCGGTGATTCCGCCGGGGCACAGCTGGCCGCCCAGCTGGCACTGGCAGTCACCAACCCGGAGTACGCCCGGGACACCGGTGTTGTCCCCGCGGCCGCACCCGGTCAGCTGCGCGGAATCCTGCTGAACTGCGGCGTTTTCGATTTGGATGCCGTGGCCAGCATGGCAGGCCCCGTGGGCTGGGGCCTGCGGAAGGCACTCTGGTCCTACACCGGATCCAGGGACTGGGCAGCAACCTCGGCCGCAGCCCACATGTCCATCCCGGCGCACGTGGACCACCGCTTTCCGCCCACCTACATTTCCGGCGGCAACGGCGACAATCTGACCCTCACCCAGTCCCTTCCCCTGGCGGACCGGCTGGAGGAACTTGGCGTGCCGGTGGTCCGCAGCTTTTGGCCCCAGGATTACAAGCCGGCTCTGGGCCACGAGTACCAGTTCCAGCTGCACCGTCCCGAGGCAAGGGAATCACTGCAGCAGACCGTTGCCTTCCTGGAAGATGTGACCGGCGTTTCCGCCCTGCCCCGGCGGCCGCTCGAGAAGGTCATCGCCCTGGAGGAGGACCTGCTGGCGGAACTTCCGGAGATCGAGGAGAAACTCGCAGCGTAGCGGTAACCGCAGCCTCAGCTGCGGACGATAACGACGTCCAGGTTCCGCGGCCCGTGCACTCCTTCGACCCGTTCCAGCTCAATGTCCGAGGTGGCGCTGGGACCACTGATCCAGGTCAGCGGACGGGTGCCGTCCAGCCGGCGCAGCGCTTCGGGAAGAATCCCGGCGATGTCCCCCTCCCGCACCACACAAATGTGGTGGTCCGGAACCAGCGTGATGGCGCGCCGGCCCTGGTTCGGGCTGCCGTCCAGAATGATTGTTCCGGTCTCCGCCACGGAGACGGCGCTGCCGGTGACGACGGCGTCCACCGCATCCAGCTCCGCCACGCTCAGCGGCGCGTCTGCGGCGTCGATCCGGCGGCGCCCGGGGGCCGCTGCTTCCGCGTCCGCCAGCCAGGCGCCGTCGATCCCGGCGGGAACCACGTAACTGGCGGCGTCCCGGAGCAGCTCGGCGATCCGCGGAGCCAGCCCCGCTTCATCCACCACGGTGACTCCGGCCTTGTAATCCACCAGCCGGTCCACCAGCAGTTCAATGCGTTCTTCGACGCTCATGCCGGAGTCTTCGCGGTAGGTCCGCGGAATCTCCGGCACCGCAGGGTGATCCCGCAGCGCTGAGCGCAGCCGGTCCAGGATGTCTGTCCGTGCGCTCATGCCTGTTCTCCCGTGTTCGCGGAATCCGTGGGGGTGGACCCCGCAGCGGGATCCTTGTGTTCCTTGGCCCACCAGTCGCGGAACGATGCGGCGGGCGGAGCCGGGATGTCCCGGCTCTGTGTCCAGCCGCCCACAAGGCCGGGCAGCTTGGTGATCTTCTTTTTGCGGCCGGCGGCAATCCGGCCCAGGGGCAGTCCCTTTTCCAGCAATCCAAGATGCTTCCCGGAGGAGAACGCCCAGGAGGCACCCTTCATCATCAAGTCCATCTGGGAGGGCAGCTTCTTCTTGCCCCGCTTGCTGTCCACGTCCTCCGCGCGCAGGTGCACCAGAATTTCCGGGATGTTGATTTTGACCGGGCAGGCGTCATAGCAGGCGCCGCAGAGCGAGGAGGCATACGGCAGCGAACTGTTTTCCTCGGAAGTGATGCCGGTCATCAGCGGCGACAGGATGGCGCCGATGGGCCCCGGATAGGTGGAGCCGTAGGCATGGCCTCCGGTGCGTTCGTACACCGGGCACACATTCATGCACGCCGAGCAGCGGATGCAGTGCAGGGCCGAGCGGCCCATTTCATCGGCCAGGGCGGCGCTGCGGCCGTTGTCCAGGAGCACCAGGTGCACGTTCTGCGGACCGTCGCCTTCGGTGACGCCGGTCCACAGCGAGGTGTAGGGATTCATCCGTTCCCCGGTGGAGGAGCGCGGCAGCAGCTGCATGAACACTTCAAGGTCCTGCCAGGACGGCAGCAGCTTTTCCACGCCCATGACGGTGATCAGGGTTTCGGGCAGGGTCAGGCACATGCGCCCGTTGCCTTCTGATTCGACGACGGCGAGGGTCCCGGCGTCTGCGATCGCAAAGTTGGCACCGGAGATGGCCACCTTGGCGGAAAGGAACTTCCGGCGCAGGTGGGCACGCGCAGCTTCGGCCAGCTTGGCCGGGTTGTCGGTGAGGTCCGGGTCCACGCCGGGCATTTCCCGCAGGAAGATGTCCCGGACCTGGGTGCGGTTTTTGTGGATGGCAGGGACCAGGATGTGGCTGGGCTTGTCATGGTCCAGCTGAACAATCAGCTCGGCCAGGTCGGTTTCAAAGGCGGCAATGCCCTGTTCTTCCAGGTACTCGTTCAGGCCGATTTCCTGGGTGGCCATGGACTTCACCTTGACCACTTCATCCACGCCCTGTTCGCGGATCAGGTCGCGGACAATCTCATTGGCTTCAGCAGCGTCCCGGGCCCAGTGGATGATGCCGCCGCGGGCCGTGAAGTTCTGCTCAAACTGTTCCAGCAGCTCGGGCAGCCGCGCCATGACGGCCTGTTTGGTGGCGCTTCCGGCGCTGCGCAGGTCCTCCCAGTCCGGCAGTTCCCCCACCACCCGCAGCCGCTTGTCGCGGATGGTGTGGGTGGCGTGGCCCAGATTGGCGCGCAGCTGGCTGTTGCCCAGCTCGCGCTTGGCCGCCGCAGGGAAGGACTCGGTGGCGTTGAGGTTGCCCTGCCCGAAGACGGGCAGTGTTGGCATGCCCAGGTAGGTGGTGCTCATCGGGAAGCCTTTCCGCTCACGAGAACGTCTCCGGTGACGGACACCGGATTTTCACGGGTGCTGGCGAGGATATCGGCGAGGTGCAGGGTGGTGACGCTGCTGCCTTCCCGGGAAAGCCCGCCGCCAATGTGCAGCAGGCAGGAAGCGTCTCCGCCGGAGCACAGCTCGGCTCCGGTGGCTCTAATGTTGGCTGTTTTGTCCTCGAGCATGGCGGTGGAAACATCCGCGTTCTTCATCGAGAAGGTGCCGCCGAAGCCGCAGCACTGGTCAGCCTGGGGCAGCGGCTGCACGGTGATCCCGCCAACGGTCTGGAGCAGGTTCAGCTGCCGGTCACCCAGCCGCAGCAGGCGCATGCCGTGGCAGCTGGGGTGGTAGGTGACATTGTGCGGGAACCAGGATCCCAGCTGTTCGGCGGCGTTGGTGATGCCGAGAACGTCGGTCAGGAGTGCGGAAAGCTCATAGGTCTTGGCGCCGACGGCTTCCGCCCGAGCTTCCAGGGCTGCGTCGCCGCAGGACCGGGCCACCATTGCATGCTGGTGTTTCACCGAGGCGACACAGGAACCGGAAGGCGCGACTGCGACGTCGTAGTCCTGCGATTCGAAGGCTTCAATGTGGTTGCGGACCACGGGAACGGCCTCGGGCAGGTATCCGGAGTTCACATGCATCTGCCCGCAGCAGGCCTGCCCGGCGGGGAACACCACTTCGTGCCCCAGCCGCTCGAGGATGGCCACCGTTGCCCGGGCGGTGCGCGGATACATCGCGTCCACGATGCAGGTGGCGAATAGAGCGATTCTCATGGCTGCCTTTCAGCGGGGCAATGCCCCGAACGTGTGGTCTGACCATAGTAGAACATGTTGCGGCGGACACATCCAAGCCCGCCGGTGCTGGTGACCACCATCACAGACATCCGCAATTTGCGCTAGACTCCTTTGGTCTGACCACTGTGGCCTGACCATACCTTGCCCCTCAAAGCGGAGGAACCCCGTGGAGTCGTTCATTCCCAGCACTGATCCGGTGCTCAACAGTGTTGCCGTGTCGGCACTGGTAGCCCTTGTGCCGCTGCTGACCTTCTTTGTGCTGCTTGCCTACGTAAAGGTCAAGGCGCATGTAGCGGGCGGGGTGGCCCTGCTGGTGGCGCTCGCCGTTGCCGTCTTCGCTTTTGAGATGCCGGCGGGCCTGGCCGTACTGTCCGCCACCCAGGGCGCCGTCTTTGGAGCCTTTCCGGTGCTGTGGATTGTCATCATGGCCATCTGGCTCTACCAGATCACCGTCCTGAGCGGTCGGTTCGAGGACCTGCGCCGGGTCTTTGACGTCATCGGCGGCGGTGACGTGCGCGTGCAGGCCATCCTGGTGGCGTTCTGCTTCGGCGGCCTCCTGGAGGCGCTTGCCGGCTTCGGCGCACCCGTGGCCATCACGGCCACCATGCTCGTGGCGCTGGGCATCAAGCCGCTCAAGGCCGCTGCCGCCGTGCTCGTGGCCAACACCGCACCGGTTGCCTTCGGGGCCATGGCCATTCCGATCACCACCGCAGCCTCGCTGACCGGACTCGATGCCGGCCACATCGGCGCAGTTGTTGGGCGGCAGGCACCGGTGCTGGCCGTCGTCGTGCCGCTGATCCTGGTCTTCATCCTCGACGGCCGCCGCGGTGTCCGGGACACCTGGCCCGCCGCCGTGATCACCGGTGTTGCCTTCGCCGTTGCACAGGTGCTCTGCTCCACCTTCTTCTCCTACGAACTCACCGACATCGTGGCTGCACTGGCAGGTCTGGGTGCCGCCGTCGTCTTCCTGAAGTTCTGGCAGCCCCGCGGCCTGGAAGCTGCCCGCGAGCGCATGGGCCTGCCGGCCCTCGCCGTCGGCTCCGCTTCCGTCAACGCCGGCGGTTCCGGAAACCGCAGCCGCAGCGCCGCAGCCGTCAAGGACGGGGACTCGCTGACCCGTTCGCGCACCCTGCTGGCCCTCTTCCCGTATTTCCTGGTGATCCTGATCTTCGGCATCGCCAAGCTGTGGAAGTGGGGCGCGGACGTTCCCGCTTTCCTGGCCTCCACGGACATCAAGGTGCCCTGGCTCTGGCTGCACGACCGCCTGCTCAGTGACGCCGGCGAGCCCGTCTCCTCCACCATTTACACCTTTAACTGGCTCTCCAGCCCGGGCACGCTGCTGCTGATCACGGGGCTTATTGTGTGTGCGGTCTACGCAAAGTACGACGACGGCGGCCGCTACTCCATGACCGTGGGCAACGGTGTGGCGGAGATCTTCCGGACCATCTGGAACATGCGCTGGGCCGGCTTGACCATCCTCTCCGTACTGTCCCTGGCCTACGTCATGAACTTCTCCGGACAGACAGTGTCCATCGGCACCTGGCTCGCCGGAACCGGGGCATTCTTTGCCTTCCTCTCCCCCGTGCTGGGGTGGATCGGCACTGCCGTCACCGGCTCGGACACCTCGGCCAACGCCCTGTTTGCCCGGCTCCAGCAGACCGCCGGGCTTGAGGCCGGCATCGATCCGAACCTCCTCGTGGCGGCCAACACCACCGGCGGCGTGGTGGGCAAGCTGATCAGCCCGCAGAACCTCGCCATTGCAGTCACCGCCGTGAAACTGGACGGCCAGGAATCGGTGCTGCTGCGCAAGGTGGTGGGCTGGAGCGTTGGCCTGCTGCTGGTGCTGTGCACCCTGGTCTACCTGCAGTCCACGCCGATCCTGGGGTGGATGCTGCCGTAGCCGGACTTCCTGTTTCGGGAAGCAGCTGCAGCAGGCTGCGGATGCAGCACAAGTGCGGGGCCGGAGCTTCTCCGGCCCCGCCCTTTGCTGTCCGGCTACCGGAAGTCATGAGGGTCGTTTTCCGGTTCCGGCACATGGCAGGATGGAGCGGTGACAGATCAACCGCGGCGCAGTTATGACCTGCTGCTGGAAAACATTGAAGCCGACCTCCGGTCCGGCGCCATCTCCCTCGGTGACCAGCTCCCCGGCGAACGGACACTTGCCGAGACGTACGGCATCTCCCGGGCCTCCGTGCGGGAGGGCATCCGCATCCTGGATGCCATGGGTGTGCTGCGTTCCTCCTCGGGCTCAGGACCCAAATCCGGAGCGATCATCATCTCCGAGCCGTCGGCCGGACTTTCCTCCGCACTGCGCCTGCACATGGCAAGCAGCAGGCTTCCGGTAGCCGATATTGTCCAGACCCGGATTCTGCTTGAAACCTGGGCGGCAGCAGCGGGTGCCGCCCAACCGCCGTCGGACGCTGCGGACACCGCCCTGGCGAGCGCCGCCGCACTCCTGGAGGCCATGGATGCCCCGGGCATTGAGCGCGAGGCCTACCACCTGCTGGACGCACAGTTCCATGTGGTGCTCAGCTCCCTGGCCGGCAACGCGGTCATTGAAACCATGATGGCCTCCCTCAGCGGCGCGATCAGCGGATATGTGCAGAAAGCCGTGGACAGCATGGATGACTGGCCCGCCGTCATGACACAGCTCCAGCACCACCACCACGGAATCTATGACGCCGTGGCCGCCCGGCGCGGAGACGACGCCGCCAAACTTCTGCGCGAGCACATCCAGTGGTTCTATCTGCAGATTCCGCGGGAAGAGAAGGACGGCTCCTCGTAACATCCGGCCCTGCCCTGCCCCGGCGGCTACTCGAGTATCCCTGCCGGCTGCCGAGGACGGACCGCGGCTGTGGCCTGACCAACTTTCCTCCGGACGTGTTCCCGCCTACATTTGAAGGCGGGAGCACCGTCGTTCCCTCTGGATGGTTGGATCAGGATTAGATGAGCGTTCAAACAGCAGTTCCGACAGCGGCGTCCTTTGCGGCGCTTGGCACAAAGGACATCAGCACCCGGGACATCGACCGCCGCAAAATGGCCCACGATGCCTCGCACTACCTGCTGATTCCGGAAGCGGTGGCCACGCCCCGCACGGCAGACGACGTCGGCTCCCTCCTGCGCCGCAGCCGTGAACTGGGGATTCCGGCCACCTTCCGCTCCGGCGGCACCTCCCTGTCCGGCCAAAGCCAGAGCGACAGCCTGCTGATTAACACCCGCCAGCATTTCCGCGGCATCGAGGTGCTCGACGGCGGTGGCCGGGTCCGGGTGCAGCCCGGCGCCACGGTGCGCGCGGTCAACTCCCGGCTGGCAGCCCACGGACGCAAACTTGGCCCCGACCCGGCGTCGGAAATCGCCTGCACCATTGGCGGCGTCGTCGCCAACAATTCTTCAGGCATGGCCTGCGGCACGGAATTCAACACCTACCAGACCATCGAGTCCATGGTGATGGTGCTGCCCTCGGGCACCGTGATCGACACTGCCGCCCCCGACGCCGAGACCAAGCTGCGGACCCTGGAACCGGAACTTTTCGAAGGTTTGCTGCGCCTGCGCGGACGCATTGTGGCCAACCCGCACTCCGTGGCCACCATCGAGCGGCTGTTCTCCATGAAGAACACCATGGGCTACGGCCTGAACGCGTTCCTGGACTACGAAAGTCCGGTGGACATCCTGACCCACCTCATGGTCGGCAGCGAGGGAACCCTGGGCTTCGTGGCCGAAGCAACCTTCCGCACCATTCCGGCGCTGCCCAAGGTGGCCACCGGGCTGATGTTCTTCGACTCGCTGGACCGTGCCGCCACCGCCCTTCCCGAGCTGGTGGCCTCCGGACTGGCCACTATCGAACTGATGGACTCGACGTCGCTGCGCGTGGCCGCGGCGGATCCCGCCGCTCCGCCGGAACTGCGGAATCTGGACATCGTCTCCCATGCCGCTCTGCTGGTGGAGCACCAGGGACGCACCGCGGAAGAGCTGGCCGATAAGCGCGAAGCCTCGCGGGGCCTTTTTGAATCGCTGGCGCTGGCGGCTCCGTTTGCCATGACGGACAACGCCAAGGACCGCGCTGCCATGTGGCACCTGCGCAAGGGCCTTTACACCACTGTGGCCGGCGCCCGTCCTTCGGGCACCAACGCCCTGCTGGAGGACATTGTGGTTCCGGTGCCGTCACTGGCTTCCACCTGCAAGGAACTGTCACGGCTCTTCGCCGAGCACCGCTACCAGGACTCGGTCATCTTCGGCCACGCCAAGGACGGCAACATCCACTTCATGCTCAACGAGCGCTTCGATGATCCGGTGGAACTGGCCCGCTACCAGGCGTTTACCGAGGAGATGGTGGACCTGGTGCTGGACAACGGCGGCTCGCTGAAGGCCGAGCACGGCACCGGCCGGATCATGGCCCCCTTTGTCCGCCGGCAGTACGGCGACGAGCTGTATGAGGTCATGTGCGAGCTGAAGGCCCTGGTTGATGCACCGAACCTGCTCAACCCCGGCGTCATCATCAACGATGACCCGGCGTCCTACATCGCAGACCTCAAGGTGGCCCCCACAGTTGAAGCCGAGGTGGACCGCTGCGTGGAGTGCGGCTACTGCGAGCCGGTCTGCCCCAGCAAGGACCTCACCACCACGCCGCGCCAGCGCATTGTGCTGCGCCGGGAAATCGCTGCCGCCGAAGCCCGCGGGGACACTGTCCTGGCCAAGGAACTGCGCAAGGACTATGAGTACGACGGCGTCCAGACGTGCGCTGCGGACGGCATGTGCGTCACGGCGTGCCCGGTGCTGATTAACACCGGCGACCTGGTGCGCCGGCTGCGCAAGGAAAACGCCAATGCAGTTGCCGATGCCGGATGGAAGACCGCCGCCGAGCACTGGTCCACCGTCACGGTGGCCGGCGGCAAGGCACTGAGCCTGGCCAACGCCATGCCGGCGCTGCTGCCCAAGGCGGCCACCGCCGTCGCCCGCGCCGTGGCCGGCACCGAAAACGTTCCCGCCTATGAAACCGTGCTGCCCGCCGGCGGCACCAAACGCACACCGCGGGAGGACCCGGCCGCCGTGGCCGTCTACTTCCCGGCCTGCATCGGCACCATGTTCGGTCCGGCCGGCAAAGGGGAGGGCGTCTCCGCGGCCTTCCTGGAGCTGTGCGGGCGCGCGGACATCGGTGTGCGGATTCCGGCGGGCATCGAAGACCTGTGCTGCGGCACGCCCTGGAAGTCCAAGGGCTACGGCAAGGGCTATGCGGTCATGACCGAACGCGTGCTCGCGAACCTGTGGGAAGCCACCGGCGGCGGCGCGCTGCCCGTGGTCTGCGACGCGGCCTCCTGCACCGAGGGCCTGGACACCATGAAACGGCTGGCCGGAGAAAGCCCGGACTATCCCGGGCTGCAGTTCATCGATTCAGTGGACTTCGTCCGGGACACCGTCCTGCCGCAGCTGACCGTGACCCGGAAGCTGCCCTCGATGGCCCTGCATCCCACGTGTTCTTCCACCCAGCTCGGGGCCAACGATGCCCTGCAGGCGATTGCCCGGGCTGCGGCGGAGGAAGTGTTTGTGCCGCCAAGCTGGGGCTGCTGCGCCTTTGCGGGTGACCGCGGGCTGCTGCATCCGGAGCTGACGGCTTCAGCCACGGACAAGCAGGCGGCGGAAATCAACGAACGCGAGTTCGCTGCCTATGCCTCCGTGAACCGGACCTGTGAGATCGGCATGTCCAAGGCCACGGGCCACACCTACCGTCATGTGCTGGAGTACCTGGCCGAAGCCACGCGGTAAGTCGCGCGTTCGTTGTCGCTCAGGGATGCTGGGACTCCGACGGCAGCGTGGGCGGAATCTCGGGGAGCTCCTGCAGCGACCACTGGTTGCCGTCCGGACCGCTGAAATACACGAAGGTCCCCCAATCCAGCGGGGTGATGTCGCTGACGGCCACGCCATGGTCCACCAGATGCTGCCGTGCATCCGCTGCGCTGGGAACCACCACCTGGATCCGCTGCGTACCGGGGACCATGTCCGTGGTCCCCGGGCCGATGACCACGGAACAGGCCGATCCCGGCGGCGTCAGCTGCACGAAGCGCAGCTCCGGATTCACGCGCTCATCGAAGTCCGCATTGAAACCGAGCTGGTCCACGTAGAACGCCTTAGCTGCGTCTACGTCGGACACCGGTACGGGTACAAGTTCGATCTTCCAGTCCATGCCTTCACGCTAAAGCCACCGTTGGAAGCGTTGAACTGTTCTGCGGTCAGGTGTTGTCCGCAGACCTCCCCCGCTTCACCCACTACCCTTTCATCCCGAAAACGTCACGGATTAGTTGAGAAAATCATTCGTATACGTCTGGGAGAGATCTATCTCCGCTTCCCCCACCTCGGGGTTGGCTATCCGTTGGGTCTCGAGAACTGCTTCAGCACCCGACTCGGTGAAAACGCCGTCTTTGCTGAGGGTCAGTTTTAGTTCCTCAATGACGGCTGCGTACTGAGACGGGTCTCCTCCGGCGAATGTCTCGGGCATTTCGGCGGCAATCTGCTCCCCGGAGTGCTCGGCGACATACTCAAGGGTGCGCCTGATCGCTGTCGCCAGTTTTTCCGCCGTCTCGGGATTCTTCTCCAACCAGGCCTCGGTGGCATACAGGCTTGAGGACGGCCATGCATCGGTGCCGAACACTTCCTGCAGCCCCTCCGGGGTCCGGACGTCCTCCAGGATTGTCGGCTTCACCCCGATCCGCTTTTCCAGCACGGTTATGTCCGGTTCCAGCATGATTGCTGCGTCCACTTGGCCCTGCTCCACTGCGGCAACCGCGGAGGAACCGGCACCTATGGCGGAGACGGCTGCGGCGTCAATCTCCATGCCGTTTTGGGACAGCAGGTACTTCACGAACATGTCCGTTGAAGACCCCGGCGCCGTGACTCCGACGTTTTTGCCCTTCAGATCGGCAACAGACTTGATAGTGTCCTTATTCTTCTCCGACACCACCAGAGCGAGTCCGGAGGAGAGGTTCATGTTGACGAACGCCTTAACCGGCTGGTTTTTTGCCTGCATCTGGATCGTGTGCTCGTAGTAACCGCTCGTGACCTCGGTGCTTCCTCCGATCATGGCGGTCAGTGCCTTGGATCCGCCCTGAAGGTCCTGCAAGTCAACGTCGAGACCCTCCTCTTCGAAGTAGCCCAACTCGTCGGCCAGGGTCGTTGGAAGGTAAGTCAGCAGCGTTTGGCCGCCAATGCCGATGACCACTTTCTGGCCTTCCCCGCCCTCATCGCCGCCTGCCTGCCCTGGCGGAGCCGAAGACGGCGTGCCGCAGGCGGAAACCGCCAGGGCCAATCCGGCCAAAAACGCAGAACCCCGGATTCCCCGGCTGAGGCTTCGGCGCCTGTTTTCAACGGTATTCATGGAGTTTCCCCTTCGAGGTGCGGATAGTGATTAGACCGGGTTTGACGCGATGAAGTTACTGAGACTGGTTAGGACGCCAGCGGAGGAGGTGACGCTCCAACCGGTTCACGAGGATGTCGATGATGAGTACAACGATCATGAGAATGAACATTCCGGCAAATACACCTTGGGTATCGAAGACACCCTGGGCCTGAGCAATGGCATAGCCGACGCCAGCAGAGGCACCAAGATACTCGCCGACCACAGCACCGGTGATAGCGAATCCAACACTGATGTGCAGGCTCGAAAAGATCCAGGTGAGCGCGCTGGGAATAAAAACGTGGCGGAGCAGCTGCTTCTCGCTGGCTCCGAGCATCCTGGCGTTATTAACAAGGACGCGGTCAACGCTCTTGACGCCTTCGAGGGTGTTGAAGAAAACGATGAAGAAAACAAGCGTGAATCCGAATGCGACTTTTGACCAAATGCCCAGCCCGAACCACAGCAGGAAGATGGGCGCCAGCACCACGCGGGGCAGGGCATTGAAGGCCTTAAGAAAGGGGTCCAGGAGCCGTTCCAGGACGGTGACGCGTGCGAGCAGGAAGCCCAGGAACAGGCCGGCTGCGGCTCCGGTTATGAAGGCCAGAATCGCTTCCTGCATAGTCACCCACAGGTGCGGAAAAACGTAACCCGTTGATATCCATTCCCAGACCGTCACGAGGATGTCGGAAGGAAGCGGGAAGAAGAATTCATCAATGATGCCGGCCCGGGCCAGCAGCTCCCACGAACCGAGCACAGTGATGGTGATGGCCAGTTGTCCCAGGCGAATGGATAACCCTGACGCGTCGAGATTCTTCCTGGCGGGGCGGCGTTGCGGAGCGGTGCCGGCGTTACGACGGGCTGGGGCCAGAGTCATGCAACATCACTTTCGTCGTTCTGGGCTGATGCGTAAGTCTTTGAGACCTCAACTTTCAGGCGACCCCAGATCTCACGGTGGATTTCCACGAATTTCGGATCGTCCCTAATATCCAGCAGATCGCGGGGCCGGGGAATGGTGATGTCATAGCTTCCGACCACAGTGCTTCCCGGTCCGGCACCAAGGATGATCACCTCGTCCGACAGCGCGATGGCCTCATCAAGGTCGTGGGTGATAAACACAACCGCTTTTCCTGACTCTGACCACAGCTGAAGAAGTTCATTCTCCATAATCTGGCGGGTTTGGACGTCGAGAGCCGAAAAGGGTTCGTCCATGAGGAGGATGTCGGGGTCGACAATCCACGCCTGCGCTATTGCCGTACGTTTCTTCATCCCGCCGCTGAGCTGGTGCGGATAGTGATCGGCGAACTTCCTCATGCCGACCTTTTCGAGCCAGCGCAGAGATTCCGAGCGCGCCTCCACTTTCGGAACGCCCGCCATTGTCAGGCCAAGGCTGACGTTGTCGATCACCGATTTCCACGGAAGCAGGGCATCTTGCTGGAACATGTAGGACGCACGGCGGTTGACACCATTCACGGGTTCACCAAAGCTCCGCACAGTGCCCGACGTCGGTGAAAGAAGTCCCGCTGCCATGTTCAGAATGGTCGATTTTCCCGAGCCGGTTGGACCGACGATCGATACGAACCTGCCGGGCTCGACCTTCAGGTCTATGTCCCGAACTGCGAAATACGACCCGCCGCCGGGAGTTGCGAACTCCTTCGTGCAGGCGCTCAGGTCAACCGCATACGGTGACGGTTGTGCTCGTGCAGGATGCGTCATTGCTCATCTCCTGAACCACATTGTGGGCTATGTCTCACATGGTGAAAGACAGGCTAACAGTAAGTGGGCAATCTGCACAGCGTTATAAATCGAGGTTTCGGCCCTGCCCGCTCCCCGCCTTATGCGCAACTGAACTGTTGGACTGGGCGGCCGCCGGCGTGCCTAGGATGGGTCTATGGTTGCTACCGGATCGTCCGCCCCTGCCCCTTTGCTTGTACTGAGGAAGATCAGCGACATTCTCGATGCCTTCTCGCTGCGCCGCCCCGAGCTGACGCTCACGGACATCCGGGAGGCGACCGGGCTCCCGACGTCGACCGTTCAGCGCCTGGTGGGGAATCTGGTGGCAAATGGATTCCTAGACCGGACGGGAGATCATTACCGGGTGGGGCTGAAGATGGCTTTCTGGGCCGCGCCGGCCACCCACGACCTCGATCGACTACAGATCCTGAAGCCGGTGCTGGCGGATCTGCGGGACCGACTGGGTGAAACCGTCTGTTTTTTTGAATCCTCTATGCACTACCGTGTCTGCGTTGCCATGGCGGAAACCCGGCACATGCTGCGCCGCGAAATGAAGGTTGGCAGGATCCTGCCCCTCCATGCCGGATCAGCCGGCCGCGTGCTGCTCGCCTGGACCGCAGGACTCATGGATGAAATGGTCACGGAGTCCCTGGACCAACTCACTGAAACCACCATCACGGACCGGAAACTACTGGAGGAAGCCGTCATTCAGACCCGGCGGGACGGCTATGCGATCACCACGGGCGAAAGGCAGTCCGGTGCCAGTGGCCTGTCTGCACCGGTATTCGATTCCCAGGGTGACATCGTTGGAGCCGTCACCGTCATGGGGCCGACGCTGCGCATGCCGCTGGATGTGTGCGAACAGTGGGTTGAGGACCTGTTGGCAGCGGCCGAACAGATCACCAGGATGCTTGGCGGCAGGCATCCCCAGGATGCCGCGTCCCCTCGCGATGCGACCTCCTAACGGCCCTCGCCCTCGAGAACCCAGCTAAACGCCTTGGCTTCCGACCGTGCTCCCTGTGCGGCTTTTGAGCGGCTCGGTTCATCGACCTCTGCCGTGACCTTCTCGCCCAGGCGTACCACCGCGGCAAACGCTTCCGTTGTCAGCCATGCAGGGCGGAGCGCGAAGAGCAGGTCTTCCGTGGCAGTGTTTCCCGAAGCGCCCGGAGCGAACGGGCATCCGCCAAGTCCTCCGAGGGCACCATCAACCATGGTGGCACCTGAGCTGATTGCGGCCATCGCGTTGGCCACTCCCATCCCCCACGTGTCATGTCCGTGGAAGACGATTTCCGCGAAGACACCAGTGCCGCGAACCTTTTTAATCAGTGCCTCCACGTCGCCGGGGAATGCCTGCCCCAGCGTATCGCAGATGACGACCCCGTCCGTGCCCTCGGCCCTGGGGTCCAGCACCAGTTCAAGTACGCGCTCCGGGTCGACATTTCCGTCGAAGGGACAGGTAAAGGACGTGGCCAGGCACAGCTGGATGGTCGCTCCGGCTGCATGAGCGAGCTCAACGGCTTCCGGCAGGGCATCCATGCTCGCCTCCGTTGTCCGTCCAATGTTTTCCAGGTTGTGCGCGTCGGTGACGCTCAGGCAGTACTGCAGGTGCCTTGCTCCTGCAGCCACCGCCCTGCGGACGTTACCCGGCGTCGCGACCCAGACGTAGCAGTGCTCACGTTCCTCCGGAGTAAGTTCAGTCAGAAGCTCGACCGTGTTGGCCATGGACGGGACCAAGTCGGGGCGCGCCATGGAGCCCACCTCGATGGCGGTAACCCCGGCAGCCAGAAGGTCCCGCACAATTTGTGCTTTCCTTTCCACCGGCAGGATTCCGCCCGTAAGCTGAAGTCCGTCGCGCAGGGTGACATCGCGGAGAACTATTCTGTTACCGGCGGGATTCATGTTTTCTCCAGTTCCGTTTGCTCGATGAAAGCGCTGGCCTCCACCGGTGTCTTGCCGAGCAGCCCGACGAGGATGTCATACGTATCGGCACCGAGGTCCGGGCCCAGGTTCCGGATCGGCAGTGATGCTCCGCCGATGACGGGGGTAATTCCGGGGAATGCGACATCGTGGAAGGTTTTTTCGCCGTCCGAGACGTCCAAATGCTGAATCATATTTCGGGCCCTGTACTGCTCGTCATTGACGATGTCTTCCGCAGTGTAGATGGGCCCGGAAGGGACTCCTGCCTGTTCCAACTGCGCCAGCGCATCCTCGGCCGTGTGCTGCGCCGTCCAAGTACCTATCGCCTCATCCAGTTCCTCGCGCTGCAACCAGCGTTGGGCATTGGATTCGAGGCCCGGATCGCTAGCGAGATCCGGGCGCCCGATGGTGTGCATGTACCGCTTGAAGATTCCGTCCCCGTTTCCCGCAACCACAATGCTGGCCCCATCAGCGCAGATATAGGCATTGGACGGGGCGATTCCCTCCATCCGGCCGCCGGTGCGTTCACGGTGTAGCCCGTAGGCACTGTAGTCGGGTATCAGTGATTCCATGACGGAGAGCATGGCCTCATTTAGTGCGACATCTATGATTCGGTCGTCGATTGGTGGTCGCGCCACGCCTTGTTCCCGCTGGCGGGCGAAGAGCGCCATGACTGATCCGAAGGCCGCATAGAGTCCGGCGATCGAGTCGCCGATGGATACACCCACGCGGACCGGGGGACGATCCGCATCGCCAACAAGATTCCTGAATCCCCCGTAGGCTTCGGCTACGGCAGCGAAGCCTGGACGTGAGGACATGGGACCGGTCTGGCCAAATGCCGAGATTCTGGTGACGATGATGCCTGGTTTTGCCGCTTCCAGGTCCGCCGGGCCAAGACCCCATTTCTCAAGGGTTCCGGGACGGAAATTCTCCAGCACTATGTCGCACTGCTCCACCAGTTCGAGGACGCAGCGCCGACCTTCTTCAGTCCGGAGGTCCACCACCATGGACTTCTTGTTGCGGTTTATCGTTCGATACAGCATTGATGTGGTGCCCGACCCTAGACGCCAGTTCCTGATTTCATCACCGGTTCGGGGCCGCTCGATCTTGATCACCTCGGCTCCGAAGTCGGCAAGGAGCCGACCTGCTGTAGGGGCGGCGATATAGTTACCGAGCTCGAGGACACGGATACCTCTCAGCGGCGCGGCCTGATGGGTGGAAGCCACAATGCCCTTTCTTAAGGAAGAGACGAAGGATCATGATGACGCCGGATGAGAGTACATTCGATGCGCTCCCACAGTATGAACACGAACCCACATTGTGAGTCAACCATCCTGTCTCAGGAATCGTACTTATTTCGGGATGCCCCACGCTCGTCCCTACAGCCGCCGGTCGCCTCCCCGCCACATGAAACATCAGGGTGCTGAGGAATAAACCCCGTTGCGGGCCTTGTTGACGCCTACATGACTGATACGACGGAAACCTCACCCGCCCTGTCCCCCACCATCGACCTCAAGGACCTCGGCACCGTACACCGCCTGGGCTTCGGCGCCATGCGGATTGTGGGACCCGGCGTCTGGGGCGAACCGGAAAGCCGGGGCACCGCCGTCGACGTGGTGCGCCGCGCCGTCGAGCTGGGCGTTGACTTCATCGACACCGCCGACTCCTACGGCCCGAACATCAGCGAAGAGATCATCGCCGAGGCGCTCTACCCCTACCCGGACGGCGTGCGGATTGCCACCAAGGTCGGCTTTGTCCGCACCGGACCGGACGTCTGGGTTCCGGTGGGCCGCCCGGAGTACCTGCGCCAGCAGACCGAGCTGTCGCTGCGCAAGCTCAAGGTCGACTCCCTTGACCTGCTGCAGCTGCACCGCATTGATCCGAAGGTGGACCGCGACGAGCAGTTCGCCGTGCTGCGCGACCTGCAGCAGGAGGGCAAGGTCAAGGCCCTGGGCCTGTCCCAGGTCTCCGTCGAGGATCTGGAAGCCGCCGCCAGGTTCTTCACCGTCTCCACTGTGCAGAACCGCTACAACCTCACCGACCGTTCCTCCGAGGATGTCCTGAAGTATTCCGAGGACAACGGCATCGGCTTCATCCCGTGGGCACCGATTTCCGCCGGCGAGCTGGCAAAGCAGGGCGGCCCCGTTGATGAGGCAGCCAAGTGCCTCGGTGCCAGCACCTCGCAGGTGGCCCTGGCATGGCTCCTGCGCCGGTCCCCGGTCATAATGCCCATCCCGGGCACCGGTTCCATCGCCCACCTCGAAGACAACCTGGGTGCCGCCAACATCGCACTCGACGACGCCACCTTCGCGGAGCTCGACGCCGCCGGCGCCGCCGCAGCCGCCAAGTAAACAGACTTTCCCCACTGTTCCGCATTTCCGCCAAGCAAAGGAGCCGCAACGCATGGCTAACATTCTGATGGTCGTATCAGCCGCCGATTCCCTCACCATGAAAGACGGCAGCGAACACCCCACCGGCTACTGGGCCGAAGAGCTCGTGGAATCCCACCGCGTGCTGCGCGAAGCCGGGCACACCGTCCGCATCGCCACCCCGGGCGGCACCAAGCCGACGGTCGACCAGGTGTCCCTGGCACCCGAGTCCGCCGGCAGCCCGGAGAAGGCCGCCGCCTTCACCCAGTACATCTCCTTCATCGACGCCGAGCTATCCTCTCCGCTGGTGCTCGCCGACGCTGACATCTCCGAGTACGACGCCGTCGTCATGCCGGGCGGGCACGGCCCCATGGCGGATCTGGCCTTCGACAAGGACCTGGGACGGATCCTCATTGCAGCCGACAACGACGGAAAGATCATCGCTCCGTTCTGTCACGGCCCGGCAGGTTTGCTGAGCGCCGAGACCGAGAACGGCGACTTCGTCTTTGCCGGCCGCAAGCTCACCGTCTTCACGGATGAAGAGGAACTGGGCGGCGGAACCGGAGAAAATACTCCGTGGTTCTGCGAGGACGTGCTGCGCAACAAGGGCGCCGTCGTGGAGTCCGGCCCGGCCTGGACCAGCCATGTGGTCCGCGACCGGAACCTGATTTCCGGCCAGAACCCCCAGTCCAGCGAAGACGTGGCCAAGGCCGTGCTCTCCGCCCTGGCTGAGTAGAACCATGACGGTCCTGATCGCCGGCTGCGGTGATCTGGGCACGGAAGCCGGCCTGCGGTTCGCCGCGGCCGGCTTTTCCGTGCTCGGATGGCGCCGCTCCCCCGAGAAGATTCCCGCCCCGATCACGGGCCGGGCCGCCGACCTGACCGGTTCCAGCGGTGAGCTGCCGCGCATTCCTGCGGACACCGACGTCGTCGTCATTGCCGTGGCCGCCGGCCGGCGCAGCGAGGACGCGTACCGCGCCGCCTATGTGGACGGCACCGCCAACGTCCTGGACGCACTGGAACGCGACGGCGTGCACCCGCAGCGGATCCTGTTCGTGTCCTCCACAGCCGTGTATGGCGATGCCGGAGGTGCCTGGGTGGACGAGAACACTCCGGCGGCACCGCCGTCCGCCACCGCCGCCGTGATCCTCGAGGCCGAGGAGCTGCTGCACTCGCGCCGGCCGGACGCCGTCGTGCTCCGGCTGTCCGGAATCTACGGACCGGGCCGCACCCGGCTGATCGATTCCGTCACGGCCGGCACCGCCGCGGTTCCGGCCGCCCCGCATCTGACCAACCGCATCCACCGCGACGACGCTGCGGCGGCGATTGTGCATCTGATGACCCGGGACCCGGCACCTGAGCCGCTGTATGTGGGCGTTGACGATGAGCCGGCGGACCTGGCCGACGTGCTGCGGTTTCTGGCCACGGAACTCGGACGGGACCTGCCGGCTCCTTCGGGTCCCGGCGGGTCGAGCCGCGGCGGAGACCGGTTGCTTTCCAACGCCCGGCTGCGGGGCACCGGCTTCGAGTTCGCCTATCCCACGTTCCGCGAAGGCTACCGTGCGGTGCTCTCCGGGTACGGCGTCCGCCACGGCTAACGCTTTAACGCGTCAGTCCGGCACCTGCCACCTTTGGAAGCGCGGGAGGTGCCGGACTGGGCATATCAGCGGCGAAGTCGTTAGTTGCCCGCTTTCACCGCCAGCACCGGGCACTCAGCCTGCAGGAGGATGCGCTGGGCGGTGCTGCCCATGATCAGCTTGCCCACGGGAGTGCGCTGGCGCATGCCGATGACTATGAGCTCGACGCTCCGGTCCTCCGCAGCGGTGAGAATCTCCGCCGCTGCATCGTTGCCCCGCAGTTCCTGCTCCAGCTCATACTTGACGCCGCTTTGGTCCAGGCGCTGCCGGAGGGCCCGGACACTCTCAGGTTGCAGGTACCGCTCATCCACCAGGGCGTCGCCGCGGGAGGTGTTTAGGATCAGCAGCGGCGTGTTTCGGAGCTTGGCTTCCTCCACTGCCCGGTTCAGGGCAGCGAGCCCTTCCGGGGTTTCTATGTATCCCACCAGTACGCTCATGCCTTGTCCTCTCCGCGCTCGTCGTCAGTAAAAGGCCGGGCGGTGCGCCGCCCGCGGGAAACCGGCGCTGTTGCCACTGCCCCGGATTCGTCTGACTGTCCGGCAGGGTCACGGGGTCCCACTGCGACGGACCCCGTGCTGTCCTCGGACAAGACAGGCAGCAGGGGTTTCGGGTGGCTGCGGTGCCACAGCTTCAAAACGAGCGGCCACACCAGGATCACCGCTGCAATCGCATAGACCACGACGGCGATCGGTTCGTTCCACAGTCCGGAGATGTCGCCGCCGGACAGCTGCAGCGATTTGCGCAGCTGTCCCTCGGCCCGCGGCCCAAGAATCAGCCCGATCACCAGCGGCAGGATCGGATACCCGAACCGGCGCATGGCAAAGCCCAGCAGGCCCAGCACCAGCAGGATCATCAGGTCAAACGCCTGCAGGTTCACCGCATACGCGCCCAGGGTGGCAAAGAAGAGAATGCCGGCGTACAGGTAGGGGCGCGGCAGCCGCAGCAGCTTTGCCCACATGGGTGCCAGCGGCAAGTTGATCAGCAGCAGCAGGGTATTGCCGATGAAGAGGCTCGCGATCAGGGCCCAGACGAGCTGAGGTTCACTCTCAAACAAGAGCGGTCCGGGCTGGATGCCGTACTGCACAAACGCGGCCAGCATGACAGCGGCCGTGGCGTTGGTCGGCAGGCCGAGGGCCAGCATGGGTGTCAGGGTTCCGGCTGCGGCTGCGTTGTTGGCCGCTTCCGGTCCGGCAACACCCTCAATAGCCCCATGGCCAAATTCCTCAGGGTGCTTAGAGAGCTTCTTTTCGGTGACGTAGGAAAGGAAGGTGGGGATCTCGGCTCCGCCTGCCGGCAGTGCTCCGAACGGGAAGCCAAAGGCGGTGCCGCGGAGCCAGGGCTTCCACGACCGTTTCCAGTCCTGCTTCCCCATCCACGGCCGGCCGACGGGTATCACGTGCATGGCGGTCCGGCGCAGGTGCGCAGCGATCCACAGGGCTTCACCGACAGCGAAGATCGCCACTGCCACCACCACGATGTCGAGTCCGTCCACCAGCAGCGGCAAACCAAAGATCAGCCGCTGCTGGCCTGTGACCGGATCCATGCCCACCAGTCCAATGGCCAGGCCGAGGCCAAGTGAGGCAAAGCCCCGCAGCTTGGAGCTTCCCAGGACGGCAGTGACCGCCAGCAGCGCCAGCACCATGATTGCCAGATAGCTGGGCGCCCCGAGGCTAACGGCGAATTTGACCACCAGAGGTGCAAACGCCACCAGAAGCGCCGTGCCAATGGTGCCCGCAACAAAGGAGCCGATGGCGGCGGTGGCCAGCGCCTGTGCCGCCCGGCCGCTCTTGGCCATTTTGTGTCCTTCGATCGCCGTGATGACGGTCGAGGATTCACCCGGAGTGTTGAGCAGGATGGACGTGGTGGAACCGCCGTACATGCCGCCGTAGTAGATGCCGGCGAACATGATGAAGGCGCTCGTGGGTTCCATGCCGTAGGTCACGGGCAGCAGCAGGGCCACGGCCATGGCCGGTCCGATGCCGGGCAGCACGCCAACAGCCGTTCCGAGGAGTACCCCGATGAACGCATACAGCAGGTTCATGGGGGTGGCTGCGGTCGCGAACCCGGACATCAGGAGATTGAAACTATCCATCAGAGCACCCCTTCCAGGACGCCGGCGGGGAGTTTGATGCCCAGGCCGAGGTAGAAACCGTAAAAGGTGAGCAGGGCGAGGACCAGTGACACTATGCCGTCACGCACATAGTGCCGGCTGCCCAGTGCCCAGACGCTGCCCCAGAAGAGCAGCGTGCCGGATATAACCCAGCCGAGGGTGTCGATGAGGAGAATATTCACAATGAACGCGGCAATCAGGGGAACAACCGTTCGCCAATCCGTGCCGTGCGTCAGATCGATATCCTCTCCACCCTCTACCTCGCCGTGGCCGCCCCTCAGAACCTGCACGGTGAGCAGGGCGGCGCAGACCAGCAGTAGACCGCCCACAATGTACGGCAGGGTTTTTGGGCCCACAGGATCCGAGTTTGAATAGGAGACATTCAGTGTTGAGGCGTCCCAGATGACAACAGCTCCGACCACTCCCAGCAGGAGGGCCATGCCCAGCTCGGAGCGGCCCTTGAGCCGGCTGATCTGTTGGCTCATGCCAACCCAAGCTTGGACAGCACGTCGGAGACCCGCTGGTCCTGCTCCGTGAGGAAGGAGGTGAATTCATCACCGGTGATGAACGCGTCGCTCCACCCGTTGGTGGTCAGCGCTTCCTGCCATTCCTCGGTGCCATGCATCTGCTCCAGTGCGGCAACCAGTTGCTCACGTTCAGCGTCGTCGATTCCGGGAGGCGCCACGATGCCGCGCCAGTTGCTGAAGACCAGATCAATGTCGGACTCCGTCAGTGTGGGAGCGTCCACGCCCTCGAGCCGCTCTTCGCCGCTCGTGGCCAGGACCCGGATCTCGCCGGTCTTGATCTGGTCGAGGTACTCACCGGCGCCGGAGGCCGCGAAGCCCAGCTTGTTGCCCAGGATCGCCGGGAGGAGATCGCCGCCGCCGTCGTAGGAAACGAAGTTCACCTCTGCCGGATTGATGCCAACGGTGTCAGCCAGCTGCATGGGAAGCAGGTGGTCGGGTCCGCCGGGCGAGGACCCTCCGCCCACCGCGATGGAGGACGGGTCCTTCTTCCAGGCCTGGACCAGATCATCAATGGTGTTATAGGGGGAATCCTTGGAAACCATGATGGCGCCGGGCTCTTCGATCAGGCGCGCCAACGGGGTGGTTTCGGTGAGTTTGGCTTCGGAGTCATTGGTGTAGCTGGCTCCCACAACCCCCAAACCCATGAGCATGGTGAGATCCGCGTTGCCCTTTTCATTGACCATGCGGGCCAGGCCCACGGTACCGCCGGCACCGGCAAGATTGAACACCTCGGTGCCCGTAGCGACGTCGGTCTCATCCATGACCTTGGCTGCCACCCGCGCCGTGGTGTCATAACCGCCGCCCGGGGAATTGGGAACGAGAATACGCAGGCCGGTTAACGCTTCCGCGGACGACGACGTGTCGGAGCCTTCTCCAGTCTCGGCACCGCCGGTGACTCCGCAGGCTGATGCCGCGAGTACAAGTCCGGTGGCGACTGCAGCCAGCCGCAAACCCTTCATTGGGCGCATTTGGTCCTCTTCTCATAGTGATGTGCAAGCCTCATCACGGTACGGATTTAATGTGAGTGCCGTCACTCTTGTGTTCTCTGAGTACGTTGTGTTCATTGTGTTCACGCAGATCCGGACCCGGCAGTGCGTGAGCGGTATAGTTTCTTCGCACCGGGCATCCGGACACAGAGGGAGGCCCGCCGCCAACGGTGGTCTATGGACCGGAGGACAATCTGTGCTGAAAAAGCACGAAGACGCGGCAAAGAAGCCGCACTGGAGGATGTCCCTGGCGTCCCAGTATCTGGGGCTCCAGTTCCTCATCGTCATCGCCGTCCTGGTTGCTGTTGTAGGCCTGTCGATTGCCCAGTCCGCTGCCTCTACACTGCGGGTGGAGTCCCGCAAAGCCCTGTCCGCCGCCGAGAGCCTGGCATCCATGCCTGCGGTACGGGCCCTTGTTCCCGGCGCTGAGCCAAAGATCGGTGCCGCCCTGCCCGCTGTTGCTGAATCCGTCCGCACCGTCTCCGGCGCGCAGTCAGTCATCCTGGCCACCCGGGACCTGCGAATTCTTACGTCCCCGGACCCGGCGCAGG